>NZ_JAPEOR010000001.1:2572748-2894341 GCF_026341125.1 Streptomyces sp. NBC_01142 | reverse complement strand
GTCGACGGGGGCGTACAGATTGCCGATTCCGGCTGCCCCGAAGGACAGCTCGGTGATCTCGACCGCACTGTGTCCGAGCGTGCTCCATCGCATCCCGCCGCTGCCCCCTCGCCGTGGCATCCACCGGTCAGGACGAATATTCATCGGATCACTTGGGGCGTCAACACCCTTGAAGGGACCTGGATTCCGTGACGAACCTTCGAGCTATCCGATCTATAGGGATTCTCTTCTCTTGATGTGCCGTTCTATCGGGTGAGAGTGAGGAGTTCCTCGAGCTCCTCACGCAGACCGTGCGCGAGCCGGCCCAGATCGGGTACGGCCTTTCCGTCGGCGACCAGGCCGACATGTACCTGTCCGCCGTACGTCGACAGCGCGATCGCCAGGGACTGTCCACGGGCGAGCGGCGCCATCGGGTAGATCTCGCGCAGGGGGCAGCCGCCGAGCGAGAGGGCGGAGCGCGGCAGCGGCACGCTCGTCACCAGGATGTCGAAGAGCATCCGGGCCGCCCCGCCGGCCAGCGGGGCACCGAACCGGTGTGCCAGCGGCGGCAGTTGGTCGGCGAGTACGGCCACCGCCCCGGCGCCTCGCGAGGGGCCCGCTTCCTTGTTGCGGTCCATGGCGCGGCGTACGGCAGCCAGCCGTGAGCGCGGGTCGGGGTCACGGACCGGGAGGGTGAGCAGATACGCGGAGAGCTTGTTGCCCGAGCCGGGCGGGCTGCCGGGCCTGCGCCGGGAGACGGGGACCAGGGCGCGCGGGTCGGCCGGGGACAGCCGCTCGCCGCGGTCGCCCATCCAGCGCCGCAGCGCGCCCGCCACGATCGCGAGCAGCACATCGTTGGCCGTACCGCCCGCCGCCCGGCGGACGCGCTGCACATCTTCCAGGTCGAGCACGGCGGTGCCGACCCGACGGGTGCCGCTCGATGCGGCCGACAGGGCGGGCACGCCGCGCGGGTCGAACCGGCTGGACCGTACGACCGAGGCTCCGACGTCCAGAGCCCTGCCCAGCTCCTCGAGACGGTTCCGGGCAAGGCCGGCCGCCTGCCGGGGGCCCGCGAGCCAGGACGTGGGCGGCACGGTGCGCACCCGCCGTACGCCGGCCGTGCGGGCGCCGGCGATGCCGGCGATCTCGTCGAAGATCCCGGCCCCGATGGCGACCGCGCGCATACCGTCGGCCAGCGCGTGGTGGAGCTTGACCAGCACCGCGAAGGAGCCGTCCCTCCCTCCCCCGCCTTCCCTGCCTCCCGTGAGGAGGTACATCTCCCAGGGCGGCAGGCCTCGTTCGAGTGGCCGCTCCATCAGTTCACCGGCGAGGGCCGCGGCCCCGGCGGCGAAGTCGATGTCCGGGAGACGGATGTGGTGCACATGCCGCCGTACGTCGAAGTCCTTGGCCACGGACCAGGCAGCGCCGCCGATGGGCAGCCAGACGTCCCTCACCCGCATCCGCAGCCGGGGGATCGCGGCGGCGCGGGTGGCGAGCAGATCCAGAATGCGCCCGCCGCCCCCCGCGCCCGGCGCGGAAACGGGACCCGGCGCAGGAACGGGAGCGGCAGCGGACGCGGCGACTGGCGGGAGCGCGAAGAAGGCGAGGGCGCCGAGATGCATCGGGTGCCCGGCGGACTCGAGGTGCCAGAACGCCAGGTCGAGAGGGGCGAGAAGCTCGCTGCTCAAAGGTTCCTCATGTCCTAGAAGGCCAGGGAGTGCGCAGTCAATCGCCTCCGGTCGGTTACGGTCAAGGATGAACAGTTCACGGACAGTTAACAACAGGTAAATGATCACGCGATCGGCTGCCTGTCCGGAATGATGAATTCGCACCACACGCACTTGCCACTGCCTCGCGACTCCACGCCCCACGCCTCCGCGAGCCTGTCCACCAGCATCAGCCCGCGCCCTGAGACACCGGACTCGCCCGCGTCACGCCGGCGCGGCAGCGCACTCGAACGGTCCTCGACCTCCACCCGCAGCCGCCGTTCGATGCCGGAGAGCACCCGGATGGTCACGATCGCCCCACCTTCGGTGTGCATCAGCGCATTGGTCGTCATCTCGTCGGCCGCCAGCTCGATCTCGTCCGCCCTCTCCCGCGCCCCCCAGGCACTGACCGCCGCCCGGATCATGTGCCGGGCCGAACTCAGCGCCTCGGGGTCGCTCTGCGCGACGTGCTGCTGGAGCCGACCGCCCGCCTGCGCGGTGTAGGCACCCTTGCGGCGCAGCAGCAGGATCGCGACATCGTCGTCGCCGCCCCGCTCGTCCACCACCTCGCAGAGCCGGTCGGCCAGTTGTTGCAGATCACGCGGGCCGCCGCGCACCAGTGAGGTCAGCGTCTGCATTCCGTCGTCGAGGTCGGCGCCGGGCTGCTCGACAAGTCCGTCCGTGTAGAGGAGCAATGCCTGCCCGGGGTCCAGCTCGACGGTGCTGACCGGGTATTCGAGCTGGCCGAACTCCGCCGAGAGCCCCAGCGGCAGCCCGCCCTCCAACGACAGCCGCCGGGTGCTGCCGTCGCTGTCCCTGATCAGCGGGTCGACATGACCCGCCCGCACCAGCTGCATCACACCGGTCGACAGATCGGCCTCCGCATACGTACATGTCGCGAACCGCTCGGTGTCCAGCTCATGGAGAAAGACGGACGCGCGCGCCATCACGGTGGCCGGGGTGTGCCCCTCGGCCGCGTACGCCCGCAGCACGATGCGCAACTGCCCCATCACCGCGGCCGCGTGGGTGTCATGCCCCTGTACGTCTCCGATGACCGCGCCGACCCGTCCACCGGGGAGCGCGATGATGTCGTACCAGTCGCCGCCGATGTCCCTGCCGAGCCGCGCCGAGCGGTAGCGCACCGCGATCTGCGCACCGGGCACGTCGGGAATCCGGCGCGGCAGCATGGCCTGCTGAAGACCCTCGGCGAGATCGTGCTCCTGTTCGTAGAGCACGGCGCGCGCGAGGCTCTGCGCAATGCTGCTGCTGAGCGCGACCAGCACATTGCGCTCGTCGGCGCTGAACCCGGTCTTGTCGCGGTAGAGGAGGCCGAGCGCTCCAATCGGCTTGGCCTGGGCGATCAGCGGCAGATAGGCCGCGGCGCAGATATCCAGGTCGCTGATGTGCGGCCACAACCGCGGATAGGAGTCGGCGAAGTCCTGTTTGGACTCGATGAAACGGGGGGTGAGGGTGCGCACCACCTCACTCATCGGGTACTGCTCGTCGACTCTCGTCCAGCGGGTCCCGGGCACGAAGGAGCCCACGGGCCCCTCGGCGACCAGATGAATCCTGCCCGCCTCCAGCAGGCCCATCACCAGGCTGGTCGCGCCGAAGTGTTCCAGACCGTGCGAGTCCTTCAGTACGTCGATGACGTCCTGAACCGTCCTGGCGTGAGCGAGGGCCGCCGTGGTGCTCTCGACGACGCTGGTCTGCCGGCGGCGCTCCTGATCGACCTCCTGGCGCTCGGTGGCGTCGGTGAGCTCCTGGGTGGCGTCGCGCATGATGCCGATGATGCGGTGCGGCCGGCCCGTCTCGTCGCGTCGGACGTGACCCTGGGTGTGCGTCCAGCGCAGACTTCCGTCGCGGCAGCGGATGCGGAAGTACGCACCGTAGTGTTCGCTGCCGTTCTTGAGAGCCTGCGCCACCACGGCGTCCAGCCGGGCGGCCTCCTCCCGCGGCACCCGGTGGGCCAGGCTCTCCGGGTGGCCGTCGTACTCGTCGGGGCGCAGATCGAACACGTCGAGGCCCGGCCGGTCCACGTACATCAGCCCGCTGGCCAAATCCCAGTCGAAGCTGCCCATGCGGTTGAGGGTCAGGCTCAGATCCGCGTGGGCCGGCCAGTCGTCGGGGAGCGACAGGGCACCCGCTGCCCGATCAACCATGGGGCCACTCTGCCATCATTTGTCGGTTTCTTCGAGCAGTTCGGCAAACCCGCTCAGCCCTGGAAGGAGTCCGGCTCGGACGGCTCCTCACCGAGGTTGAGGCCGCCGGGATCGGACTGCGGCAGATCCTCCTCCAAGGTCACTTCGGGCTCGAGGGGCACTTCCGGGGGCAGATCCAGGGCCATGGGCGGCTCGAGGGGCAGGTCCGGAGCGACGGGCGGGTCGAGGGGCACCTCCGGGGGCAGATCCGGGGCGACGGGCGGGGCCACCGGCGGCGCGACGGGTGGACGCGCCGGCAGCGCCGGCCCCGCGGTCTTCGGACCGCCGCCCGGGTCGCCCGGGCCGGCCGACTCACCGGGGTCGAGCGAACCGGCGAGCGACGGCTCGCTGAACACGTCACGCGGGTCGACGAGCGGGAGCACGGCGGGGGCCCTGTCCTCCTCGCCATCCGTCCCGGTCTGCCGCTCGATCCAGGTGTTGTCGACGTCATTGACGATCACAAGGTTGGTGATGACCTGTGCGGTGGGCTTGATGACGATCACCCGTTCGGGGCGGTAGCCCCTCCACGGCTGCCCCTTCTGGACCACCCTGCCTTCGACGGCGACCGCCGGCTCCAACGGATTCCCGCAGGCGCATCTCACGCGCGGCGCACCGTACTGGTCCACCAGTACGGCCGTGCCGGCCTGGAGCACGGACTGGTATTCGGTGACGGCTCCCTTGCGGTATCCGTGGTGGGTGACGCGGGTGTCGGCGCGCAGCGCGACGGGCGTCAGCGCCCGCAGGAAGCTCGCGATGTCCGCCTGTTCGACCGCCGCGCCCTCGGCGAAGGCACGCGCCTTGGCCCGGTCGCCGCTGAGGAAGCGGACCTGCTTCTCCACGTCGCAGCTGGCGAGCGACTGCGTGCCGCCGTACAGGCCGGGTGTCGCGCCGGAGAAGGTGCGCACCGCCTGCGTCACTCCGGGCGGCCTGCTCCGCGCGCTCGACGACCGGGGCAGGGGCGGGAGCTGAGGGGAGACCGCGCGCGATCCCACCGTCGATGCGGTGTACGGATCGGGGCCCTGGACCGCGGCCGGCTGGAGGAAGACATCCGCCGATTCCGCCGCGCTGCCGTCGCCGCCACATCCGGCAACCAGCAGCCCGACAGACAGCGTGGCGGACAGCGCGACGGCACCGTACCCGCGACGAATCGGTGAGCGCACGAAGATCTCCCGCCTTTCCATCCGAAATGTCCCTCCATATCTGCCGGACTCCCGCAACCCCCGCTACTTGAACACGTTCAAGTAAGGGCATAGGCTCGGCTCCAAGGAATTGAACACGTTCAAACCCAGGGGTGGGGCGGAGATGTCCGTACTGGTCAACCTGATCGTGATGCTCGGCATGCTGGTGGTCGTGCCGGCCGGACTCCGTCTCATCGACACCGACGGGCTCGCACCCATTCGGCGGACCTGGCCGCTCTTCGCCGTCCCGGGAGCGGTCGCTCTCTGGCTTCCGCGATCGACGATCGCGGCCGTACTCGCCGCCGTGTACGCGCTCGGCACGCTGGTTCTCGCGCTGCAGGCCCCACGGCGGCTCGCCCGCACACGCTCGCTCGCACCGGCCGAAATCGCGGTGCTCACCGCTCTGGTGACACCGTCGGTCGCCGGCCTCGCACTGATCGCGGAACGCTCGGGCCACGAACTCTTCGGTTTCAGCCTGCCGATCCTGGCGCTGACCGTGCCGCACTTCCACTTCGCCGGCTTCGCCGCCGCGCTGGTGGCGGGCCTGGTCTGCAGGGCGGCACCCGGACCGGCCGGGCATTTCGCGGCGCTCAGCGTGCCGCTGGGCACCCTGCTGGTCCTCGCCGGCTACTTCCTCGACGACTGGGCCGAGCTGGTGGGAGCGCTCGTCCTGACCGCGGGGATGTGGACCGTCGCCCTGCTCACCTGGCGCGATGTCCGGGCAGGCGGACGGAACCGGTTCACCCGCGTACTGCTGGCCGTCTCGGCCGCCGCACTGGTGGCCACCATGCTGCTCGCCCTGAGCTGGGCGCTCGGCGAAGCCACCGGACTCCCCCACCCCACCCTGACCTGGATGGCCGCCACCCACGGCCTCGGCAACGCCCTCGGCTTCGCGCTCTGCTCGGTGCTGGCCCGGCAACGACTCAAGGAGATCACGGCGTGAGCCACATCAGCACCCTCACCTACCCCGAGACCGGCGCCACCCGGCTCGGCCCGCTGCCCGACGGCTACCACCACCTCCACCACACCGCCCGGATCGGCCGTGGGCGCGCCGCCTTCGAGGCGGCGGGGGCGGCGGTCACCACCTGGCGGATGCACCGTCTGTCGGGCGCCCGGGTCCGCGCCCGGGCGGAGCGCGCCGAGGCGGGCACCCGGGTCGAGATCTCGGCCGGCATCGGGCCGCTGCGGCTGAGCGTGCCGTGCGAGGTGATCTGGACGGCGTACGAGAAGGACCGTACGGGCTTCGCATACGGCACTCTGGCCGGGCACCCCGAGTGCGGCGAGGAGTCGTTCATCGTCGACATCCGGGACGACGGGTCGGTGTGGTTCACCGTCATGGCCTTCAGCCGCCCGGTGACCTGGTACACCCGCCTCGCGGGTCCGCTCGTGCCCGTACTGCAGAAGTGGTACGCCCGGCGGCTCGGTCACACACTGCGGCGGATCGCCACGACCTGATACTGGACTCAATGGAGTGGTTCAGCGACGGCGACTACTGGCTGAGCCGGCTGGTTTTCCAGCGGGCTCTGGCCGGTGTCTATCTGATCGCCTTTCTCACCGCCGCCCTGCAGTTCCGGGCGCTGATCGGCGAGCGGGGCATGCTGCCGGTGCCCGCATATCTGCGGCGGGTGCCGCCGCGCGCCGCGCCGAGTCTGTTCCGACTGCACTACTCCGACCGGTTCTTCGCCCTCGTCGCATGGGCCGGCTGTCTGCTCTCGGCGGCGCTGGTCGCGGGCGCGGCCGACCGGATCCCCCTGTGGGCCGCGATGGCATGGTGGGCTGTGCCGTGGGTGCTGTATCTGTCGATCGTCAATGTCGGACAGACCTGGTACGGCTTCGGCTGGGAGTCGCTTCTCCTCGAGACGGGCTTTCTCGCCGTCTTTCTCGGCAATGAGCGCACGGCTCCCCCCGTCCTGGTGCTGTGGCTGCTGCGCTGGGTGCTGTTCCGGGTGGAGTTCGGCGCGGGGCTGATCAAAATCCGCGGAGACGAGTGCTGGCGCAACCTCACCTGCCTCTACTACCACCACGAGACACAGCCGATGCCCGGCCCGCTGAGCTGGTTCTTCCACCATCTCCCCGGGCCCTTCCACCGGGTGGAGGTCGGAGCCAACCATGTGACCCAACTTCTCGTCCCCGTCCTGCTCTTCACACCGCAGCCCGTCGCGAGCGCCGCGGCGGGCATGATCGTGCTGACCCAGCTGTGGCTGGTGCTCTCCGGCAACTTCGCCTGGCTGAACTGGATCACGATCGTGCTCGCGCTGTCCGCCGTGGACGGCTCGCTGATCGCGGACCCGCCCGCGCTGCCCGCCCCGCCGCTCTGGTACGAGATCGTCGTGATCGCCGTCGCCGCCCTGCTGCTGGCGCTGAGCTACCGCCCGGCGGTCAATCTGCTCTCCCGACGACAGGCGATGAACCGGTCCTTCGACCCGCTCCACCTGGTCAATGCCTACGGCGCCTTCGGCACGGTCGGGCGGGTCCGCCATGAGCTGGTCGTCGAGGGCACGGACGAGACAGTGCTCCACGAGGGGACGGTGTGGCGGGAGTACACGTTCAAGGGCAAGCCCACAGACGTACGCAGGATGCCGCGCCAGTTCGCCCCGTACCATCTGCGGCTCGACTGGATGATGTGGTTCGCCGCGCTCTCCCCCGTCTATGCCCGCTCCTGGTTCGGCCCCTTCGTGGAGCGGCTGCTCGACGGCGACCGGGACACGCTGCGGCTACTGGGCCGCAACCCGTTCCCGGACGCCCCGCCCACGTACGTCCGCGCCAGGCTGTACCGCTACCGGTACACCACCTGGCGCGAACTGCGGGCCACCGGCGCCTGGTGGCACCGGACCTACGTACGGGAGTTCCTCAGGCCGACCAGGCTATTTTGAACACCCAGACATGTCTGCCGGCCCGGCGGGCCGCGGCGGGGACGTCGATCACCAGCTTGCCGCCGGTCGTCCGCCACCGCAGCGGCCGCCCGTGTCCGAGCATCGTCACCTTGTCGCCGGGCCGGACGGGCACCGGAGCCTCGACAGTGAGGGCGGAGCCGGGCGCGGCGAGGGAGTGGATGTAGAAGGCCTTGTCCGGGCGGACGGTGAAGCGCAGATCCTCGCCGAGCTGCGGCATCCGCGCCCAGTACGTACTGCCATAGACCGCCTCGCCGTTGACCTTCAGCCACTGGCCCGTCTCGCGGAGCCGGCGCTCCATGATTTCGGGGATGATGCCGTCGGCGCGCGGGCCGATGTCCAGCAGGAAGTTGCCGTTCTTGGAGACGATGTCGACGAGGGAGTGCACCACTTCCTGCGTCGTCATGTAGCGGTCGTCGGGGGTGGCGGCGTTGTAGCCGTAGCTGAAGGGGTCGAGTCCGCGGCTCGACTCCCATGTGTCGGTGACGATCGAGTCGTACGTCGTGTACTCGGGCGTCGTGAAGTCGTGCGGGCCGATCCCCGAGCGGTTGTTGACAGTCACCTCGACGGGCCGGGCCCGGTTCTTGGCGTGGTTGAAGTACTCCGCCAGAACCCGGTGGCTGTCGTTGGCGCCGCCGATGTCGCACCAGAGGATCTCGGGGTCGTACCCGTTGATCAGCTCCAGCATCTGCGGGGCCTGCAGGTCCTTGATGTAGTCCCCGGGCCGGTGACCGGTGTACGGCACGGGCTCCAGGGTGTACGGGTTGCGGGGCGCGTGGCCCATCCAGGGGGCGTCGGGGTTGAACCACTCCGGCATCGAGAAGTACAGACCGCGGTGGAGCTCGGGGGTGTGGCGGCGCGAGGCGTCGAAGAGTTCCTTCACCAGGTCCCGCTTCGGGCCCATCTTCACGGAGTTGCGGTCGCTGAGCCGGGTGTCCCAGAGCGCGAATCCCTCGTGGTGCTTGGCGGTGAGGACGTGGTACTGGGCGCCGGCGTCCCGGAAGAGCTCCACCCAGGAGCGGGGGTCGAAGCGTTCGGCCCGGAAGCGCGGGATGAAGTCGTCGTAGGCGAAGGACTCCCCGTACGTCCGGCGGTGATGGGCGTACGTCGGGTTGTTCGGATCCTGCATCTGGTTCCAGTACCACTCGGCGTACTGCTTGCCGACCGGTGCCCACGCGGGCACGGAGTAGACGCCCCAGTGGATGAAGATCCCGAACTTCACGTCCTGGAACCAGTACGGCGCCTGATGGGTGTTCAGGGAGGCATCGGTGGGCTGGTAGTCGGGCACGCCGAGAGTGAGGGCGCGGCGCGCCTCCGCCGCCCGGTGGCCGCGGCCGCGGGCCACGATCCTGCCGTCGCGGCCGGTGCCGGGCGGGGTTCCGGGTCTGCTGCGGATGCCGATGCGGACCCTGGCCTGCTCGCCGGGCGCCAGCCGGCTGACCGTGGCGGGCGCGACGGTACGCGCTCCCGGTACCTCCACGGAGAGGGTGAGCCGGTCGGAGGCGAGGATGCCGGCCGTGCCCGCGTTGATCACGGTGGCCTCGACGCTCTGTGCGCCCGAGTCGAGCAGGGAGGACGTGGAGTGAGCGTCGCGCAGCGCCAATGCCCTTCCCTCGGCGGCCGGTTGGAGGGTGAGCGCGAAGATGTGGAGCGAGGACTTGTCCGGCTCGGCCGGGTTGTAGCGGTACGGGGCGGTGATGGGGCCGCTGCCCGCGTACCAGTCGGGGCCACCGAGAGCGGCGGCCTGCGTGGTGCCGTCCGCGTAGTGGACGGTCGCCTTGCCGGATGCCGCGCCGTAGCTGTCGGCGAGGAGGAACAGGCCGGAGAGATAGCGGCCCCTGGGAAGGTCGATGCGCTGTCCGAGGGCGACGATGTTGTTCTTGGCACCCGCCGTGGCGGCGGGGAAGAGGTAGGCGATGCCGTCGATCTCCGTCTGTCCGACGGGGAGTTCCTCACCGGGGAAGGTGTGGCCGGAGCCGTCGAAGTTGCCGCCGCGGGCGTCCGCGGTGTCGATGCCGTCGTTGTCGAACCAGCGCTCCAGCGGCACCGGGACCGCGGTGGGGACCGTGCCCCAGTCGCCCCCGCCTGCGCCGTTGTCGCCTTCGTTGGCGCCTTCGTTGGCGCCCTCACCTTCGTCCGCCGCCGCCGGCAGCGGATCGGCGTCGGCCGTGGCCGGGAGGATAAGGGCGGCGCCGACTGCCGCCCCTGCCGTCATTCCAAGTACCTGGCGCCTGGGAAGTTCGGTCATGAGATCCGATGATTGAAGCATGACGGAGACCTGTCAATGCTCTCTACGGGCCAGAAGTCACGCCAGAAGTCACCTTTCCTCGCACAGGCATCGGATGAATCGCCCTGATCTGCGGGAAGGATGGTCACGTCACTCTGCTTATTGTAGTTTCGTGGCGTGAAGCGCTCGGTGTCGCCGGGGCACTGACAGGACCGGCCGCCCGGGGAGTGGCTGCTCACTGCCGCCGCCGCGTACGGATGCTGCTCGACGCAGGCCGCCACCGCGGTCGGCCTCGTCGTGGAAGGGGAGACCACACCCATGGACGTTGAGATCGTCTCGCGCGCACTGTCGACGCTCCCGGCGGACGACGACCATCCGTACCGCAGCGGCCCGTGGCGTCCGCAGACCACCGAGTGGCGGGCCGACGACCTCGAGGTGACCGGCGAGATCCCCGCCGATCTCGACGGCGTCTATCTCCGCAACACCGAGAACCCGGTCCACCCGGCGCTCAGGCTGTACCACCCCTTCGACGGCGACGGCATGGTCCATGTCGTCGGCTTCCGGGACGGAAAGGCCTTCTACCGCAACCGCTTTGTGCGCACCGACGGTTTCCGGGCCGAGCAGGAGGCGGGGCAGAGTCTGTGGGCGGGCATCGCCGAACGCCCCTCTCTCGCCCTGCGTGAGGACGGCTGGGGCGCGCGCACCCGGATGAAGGACGCCTCCAGCACGGACATCGTCGTCCACGCCGGGCAGGCGCTGTCCAGCTTCTGGCAGTGCGGCGACCTCTACCGCCTGGACCCGCTCACCCTGGAGACGGTCGGCAAGTCGCCGTGGGCACCGGACTGGGGTGTCTCCGCGCACACCAAGGTCGACGAATCGACGGGCGAGCTGCTGTTCTTCTCGTACGCGACCGACGCGCCGTATCTCCGCTACGGGGTCGTGGGTCCGGACAACCGCCTCAAGCACCTCACCGATGTCCCCCTGCCGGGACCTCGCCTGCCCCACGACATGGCGTACACCCAGAACTACGCGATCCTCAACGACTTCCCGCTCTTCTGGGACCCGGAGCTGATCACGCTCGGCAAGTACGCCTCCCGGTTCCACCCCGGCCTGCCGAGCCGCTTCGGCGTCGTACCGCGGCTCGGCACCGAGGTGCGCTGGTTCGAGGCGGAGCCCACCTACGCCCTGCACTTCACGAACGCCTACGAGGACGGTGACGAGATCGTCCTCGACGGTTTCCACCAGGGCTGCCCCGAGCCCGAGGACCCGCGCGGCGACGGCGTGTACCAGCGGATGTTCCGCTTTCTGGCGGTGGAGCGGCTGCAGACGCGACTGCACCGCTGGCGGCTCGATCTCCGTACGGGACAGGTGAAGGAGGAGCGGCTGAGCGAGCGCTTCACCGAGTTCGGCATGATCAACCCGGACCGTGGCGGGCGGGCGTACCGCTATGCGTACGCAGCCACCCAGCAGCCCGGCTGGTTCCTGATGGACGGCATCGTCAAGCACGATCTGCGCACCGGGAGCGAGGAGCGGTACGTGTACGGGGACGGGGTCTTCGGCAGCGAGACTGCCATGGCACCGCGCACCGGCTCCGCCGGGGAGGACGACGGCTACCTCGTTACGCTGACGACCGACATGAACGCCGATCGCTCCGAGTGCCTGGTCTTCGACGCGGCACGACTGGGCGACGGTCCCCTCGCACGGGTGCGGCTGCCCGAACGGATCTCCAGCGGCACCCACTCCACCTGGGCTCCCGGCTCCGCCCTCCCCGGCTGGTACGAAGGGCCCATGGACATCTAGGGGTGTCCTGGGGATCTTGGAGGTGCCGTGCCCTGGCACGGCACCTCGCTGTGTTGCCGTCGATCGCTACGCTCCGCGTGGACTCTCCCCCTGCGTTCGGCGGCCCCATCCTCCGCGGCCCTTCGTGCACGGGAGGCGCCCCTATCACCGGACCCCGCTCAACCAGCCCGATCCCAAAGACACCCCCTGGGGGATACCGTGACCGACGAGACGCCGACGCCGCTGCCGGCCGGTGGGCAGAACGCGATCGCGGTCACCTTCGGGCTGCTGGGCGACGAGTGGACGCTGCTCATCCTGCGCTACGCCCATCAGGGTGTTCGCCGCTACCAGGACTGGCGCGAGCAGCTACCCATCTCGGACGCCGTGCTCACCGGACGGCTCGCCAGGATGACGGAGCAGGGGCTGCTGACCCGTGCCGCGTACCAGGAGCGGCCGGTGCGGTACGAGTACCGGCTCACCCCCCGCGGCCGTGCGCTGTGGCCGGTGCTCGTCACCGTCTGGGGCTGGGAGTTCCGCTGGGTCGCCGGGCAGCGCGAGGAGCTGCCGTGGACGGGGCACCACTCCTGCGGCCGGCACAGCGAGCCGGTCCTGGTCTGCGACGCCTGCGGCGGGCAGACCGAGCCGCGCGATGTACGCTCCGCCCTCGGGCCGAGCGGCGACGCCGGCCGGTCCGTCCCCGCGGGGGCGACCCGCCGGCGGAGCATCTCGGGGGACGGCGGCGCGGCCGGGCTGTTCCCCGAGACGACGGCGCTGATCGGCAACCGCTGGTCGGTCGCGCTGCTCGGCTCGGCCTTCCTGGGCGACCAGCGGTTCGGGGAGTTCCAGCAACGCCTGGGCGCACCGCCCACGGTGATCGCGGACCGGCTGAAGACCTTCTGCGCACGGGGAGTTCTCCGGGCGACGGGAACCACCTACCGGCTCACCGCCAAGGGCCGGGCGTTCTTCCCGGTCGTGATGACGCTCATCGACTGGGGGCAGCGCTGGTACGCGGCACCGGAGGGACCCGCGCTGGTGTCCGTACACCGCCCCTGCGGACGGGAGTTCAGACCGCGACTGGTCTGCGGTGTGTGCGGGGAGCGACTGGTGGAGCGCGATGTGGTGATCAGCACGGGGGTACGGGCGGCTCCTTGACCACCGGTACCCCCTGCCTCGGCGGCAGGGGGTACGGGGCGAAGCGACCCGCTCAGTCGATGCCGGGCAGGATGTGCGGCTCGGCGAGGTCTTCCTCGTACCCGGCCAGCCGGATCGGGGCCGAACGGGCCCAGACTTCCAGGTTGGGGAGTTCATTGGGCCGGCCGGCCCGTTCGCCGCCACTTTCCGGCGGTCGCTGTTCGTGCTTCGTCGCTTCAGTTGTCACCGCGCACTCCTCTGTGTCGCGTAACTGGGACAGGGGCAGCTCGGTCGCGGTGGCGCCGTCACTCGGGCGGGACCGCAGCCTGGTTGCAGACTTGTCCCAGGACGGCCAAGGGGCGTTTGTGGATCCCTTGGTGGCGTCCGTTCGCCCCACATTAACCAAATGAGCGCGCCCCCGCTCGATGGGGCCTGCACATCGGCTCAATTCCGGCCAACGGTCTGTCAGAGCGCGGGCCTTCGTGGCATCGTGCGCCGATGCGGTCCGGGCGTGCACAGAAATCCCTCGACGGCAGGGCGGCTCTGGCTCACAGGATCCGCCCACGGCCTCGGGCTCGCCATCGCCGGAGCTCCGCTCCACGCCGGACGCTCCGGCGGTACGGGAGCGGGAGCGGCTCGACTTTCCGGTCAACCACGCGGCTGCCGAAGCACGTTGGGGCGGACAGGGACGCCCGGCGCGTACGGCTCGGGGACAGCGCACCCGCCGCGGCGCGGGCAGCCACCCACGCGGCAGTTCGCCGGTGAACCGGCCCCGGCCGTACGGGTGAACGCGGGCGCACCGGGGCGCGTACGCACCGGGATGTCACACTCCGTCGGACGGGGCACCGAACAGTGGTTCACCGAGGGTCTGCCGCTCGGCCGAATGGGTGACGGGGGGCTACCAGTTCGCCGGAGCGTAGTCCTTGAGGAAGCAGCCGTAGAGGTCCTCGCCGTCCTCGCCGCGCACGATCGGGTCGTAGACGCGGGCGGCGCCGTCGATCAGGTCGAGCGGGGCATGGAAGCCCTCTTCGGCGAGGCGCATCTTGTCGGGGTGCGGGCGCTCGTCGGTGATCCAGCCGGTGTCGACGGCGGTCATCAGGATGCCGTCGTTCTCGAACATCTCCTGGGCGCTGGTGCGGGTGAGCATGTTCAGCGCGGCCTTGGCCATGTTGGTGTGCGGGTGGCCGGCGCCCTTGTAGCCGCGGCCGAAGACGCCCTCCATGGCGGAGACGTTCACCACGTAGGTGCGCTTGCCGGCGCCGGCCGACATCGCCGGGCGGAGCCGGCTGATCAGGATGAACGGCGCGGTGGAGTTGCAGAGCTGGACCTCGAGGAGCTCGACCGGCTCGACCTCGGAGACCGTCTGGACCCAGCTGTTGGTGTCGTGCAGATCGGGGACCAGGCCACCGGCGTCGATGGCGGTGCCCGCCTCGATCCGGGCGAGCGAGGTGGATCCGGTGACCAGCGCCAGGTCGGTGACGTCCTGGGCGGAGAGCGCGTCGGGGCGGCCGACGGGCAGCGCGGCCTGGGCACCGCTGCCGAACGCGCCGATCACATGGGAGCTGGGCAGCTCGCCCGCGGGCAGCGGCGCGGACTCGGCGGCAAGCAGTTCGCTGTACGCCTGCGGGGAGCGGCGTACCGTCTGCGCGGCGTTGTTGATCAGGATGTCCAGCGGGCCGTCGGCGGCCACCGAGTCGGCGAGCGCGACGACCTGTGCCGGGTCACGCAGGTCGATTCCGACGATCTTGAGGCGGTGGATCCACTCGTCACTGTCCGGCATCGCCTTGAAGCGGCGGATCGCGTCGCCGGGGAATCGGGTGGTGATGGTGGTGTGGGCACCGTCGCGCAGCAGCCGCAGCGCAATGTACATGCCGATCTTGGCGCGGCCGCCGGTGAGGAGGGCGCGCTTGCCGGTGAGGTCGGTGCGGGCATCTCGGCGGGCACGGTTCTCGGCGGCGCACTTCTGGCACAGCTGGTGGTAGAAGGCGTCGACCTCGACGTACCGGGTCTTGCAGATGTAGCAGGACCGGGGGCGCTGAAGTATGCCCGCGATCTCTCCGGTGACGGAGGAGGACGGCAGTACACCCTGGGTCTCGTCGTCGATCCGTTCGGCGGAGCCGGTGGCGGTCGCCTCGGTGACGGACTTGTCATGGGCGGTCTTGGCGGCGCGGCGCTCCTGGCGGCGGCGCTGCTTCACCGTCCGGTAGATGCCGGCGGTGGCCCGGCGTACCGTGATCGCGTCGGGGTGGTCGACGTCCAGCTTGTCGAGCTCCTCGAGCACGCCGAGGCAGACGGCCAGACGCTCCGGCTCGATGCCCGGGCCGAACACCGGGCTGTCATCTGTCACCGTCATCGTCTTTGCCGTTCCTCGATCACTCGTACGCAGTAGTTTCAAAAGCGCAATCTTACTGAGTGTTGAGGTGTCGACAAAATGCCGCGATCTTGGACCGCTGCGGCGAGGAGTCGGGATGATGCGGGGCGGCCCCATCGGTGGCGCGGGGCGGCCCCACGTGATGGTGCCGAGCCAGGAGAAGCCACTCAATTCACCCGGCCGACCGGGCGGCGATCTCCGGACACGACAGCCGGACGCCGGCGCATTGGCCGAATTTCAACGAGTGGCCCAGTCGCCGCCATATTGGTATAGACCTCTGACGCCACTCGCCCTCCCCGGCAACCGCTTTCGCCTTCAATTACCTGGCTTCCCGGCCCCGCGGGAGTGGCGAAAGGGCGCCCCGAGGGGGCACCGAAGATACCGGTCCGGCGATCACCCGAACACATGCCTTGCATCCGTTTTACGCCAGGTTTCACAATGCCCACACAGTTTGACCAAAGCGCGCCCCACTATGTGATCCGACAGCGGGACACGCGGGGCGTCGCCAACAGGGGGGCCACCACCGCAGGGGGGGAAAGGGCATGCCGGACTTCGGTCCGGCATGCCCTTCCGGGGAGGAACCAACACACATGAGGCGCACTGTCCGTACGGCTGCCTTGTCCACCGCCGGAGCACTACTGCTGGCGCTCGCCGCGCCTGCCGCCGGCGCCGTGGCCCCGGCGCCACGGATCGATCTGAAGGTGCTGGTGGTGGACGACGGCGGCCCGGCCGTCGCGGCCATCGCCGCGGAACTCGAGGGAGCGGGAACGCCGTACACCGTGGTCGACATCTCCCGGGCCGACCGGCCGGTGATCGATGCCACGTTCCTCGCCGACACCGTGGACGGGCGCCCGCGCGCCAAGTTCCAGGCCGTGGTGCTGCCCAGCGACAGCCCCGCCGGTATGCACTCCGCGGAGCTGGCGGCTCTCGCCTCGTACGAGCAGCGCTTTGCGATCCCGCAGGTCGACGCGTACACCTACGCCCGCCCTGAGGTCGGCCTCGACTACCCGGTCAACGGCGGCTACAGCGGATCGCTGGACGGCGCGCAGGCTGCGGTGACGGCGGCGGGCAAGGCCGGCCCCTTCGGTTACCTCGACGGGCCCGTCCCCTTCGAGGACAACTCCCCCACCGTGGGGGAGAGTTACGCCTACGTCGCCAGACCCGCCGCGGGCGCCGACTTCACCAGCTACGTGGACGCACCGCTGCCCGGCTCGCAGGAGCGCGGTTCGATCGTCGGCGAGTACCGGCACGACGGCCGCCGCGAGCTCGTCGTCACCTTCGTCTACAACCAGCACCAGCAGCAGTTCCGGCTGCTCGCCCGCGGCATCGTGAACTGGATGACCCAGGGCGTCCGGATCGGCGCGGCCCGCAACTACTTCGCCGTACATGTCGACGACGTCTTCGGTGCCGACGACCGCTGGGACACCGTGCTCAACTGCACCCCGGGCGACGTGGACTGCACTCCGGGTCAGGGCGAGCCCGACCCGATCCGGATGACGGCCGCGGACGCACAGCACGCGGCCCAGTGGTCCACGGACAAGGGCTTCACCCTCGACATGGTCTTCAACGGCGGCGGCAGCGAGCTGTTCAAGGAGGAGAACGGCGGCAACGACGCGCTCGCGCAGCAGCTCACCGCCGACAAGAACTCCTACCGATGGGTGAACCACACCTACAACCACCCCTTCCTCGGCTGCGTCCAGGACGTCAGCGCCGTGCCGTGGACGTGCGCCAAGAACACCGACGGCTCCACGAAGTACGTGACCCGGGCCGAGATATCCGCCCAGATCGGGGAGAACCGCGCCTGGGCGCAGCGCGCCGGACTTCCGCTGCAGAACGACGAGTTGGTCACCGGCGAGCACTCCGGGCTCAGGATCCTGCCGCAGCAGCCCGACGACAACCCCCACCTCGGCCCCGCGCTCACCGACAACTCCGTCGGCTGGCTCGGCTCCGACAACTCCCGCGACCGCGCCCAGCGTCGGGTGGGCCCCGCCCTCACCGTGCCCCGTTTCCCGATGAACGTCTTCTACAACGCGGGCCGCACCACCGAGCAGATCGACGAGTACAACTGGATCTACACCCGGGCGGCCGACGGCGGCAGCGGCATCTGTGAGACCGCCGCCAACTCCACCTGCCTCGCGGAGCCGCTGGACACGGTCACCGGATACACCGACTACGTGGTGCCGCTGGAGGCCCGTATCGGCCTCGGTCATGCCCTCGCCAACGACCCGCGGCCGCACTTCATCCACCAGTCGAACCTCGCCGAGGACCGTATCGCCTACCCGGTCCTGAACCGCATCATCGACGACTACCGGGCGCTGTACGCGGACAACACTCCGCTCGTGAACCTGCGCCAGCGCGACATCGGGGCGGAGCTGCGTGACCGGGCAGCCTGGAACACCGCGGTCAAGGCGGGCCGGGTGACCGCGTACCGCATCGGCGACGCCGTCACCGTGCAGGCTCCCAGCGGCGTCCGGGTCACCGCCACCATGCCGGCCGGCACCCGCCAGAACCTCCTCCTGGGCACCGCGGGCTTCGGCACCGCGTATGCAGGATCGGCGTCGGGCTGGGTCACGCCGGGACTGCTCCAGGACCGCGTGACCCTGGCCCTGCCCGCCGCATCGGCCCCCGCTGCCGGGCGCACCGCCCAGGCCGCTCCCCTCTCGCCGGTCACACCACGGCTGACGGTGCCGACGGGTGCGCGCAAGCGCGTTCCTTACGGCGTCACGGGCTGACGGCACCGAGGTCCCGCCCGGTACGGCACCACGTGCCCGTACCGGGCCGGGCGCCCGTCCGGGCGTACCGCCTCGCCCCACCGCGCATCCGACGCGCACCGCCCGACGGGCGAGGCGCCCCCTTCCCTTTCTCGCACCCAGGGGAGCAGTTCCACATGGAGTCATTCCGCGCGCCGCGATCCGGCGCGCCCTTGGTCACCCTCCTCACCGAGGGCACCTATCCGCACAGCCACGGCGGCGTGAGCGTGTGGTGCGACCAACTCGTCGACGGTATGCCCGATGTCGACTTCAGGGTCATCGCGGTGACCGGCACCGGACGGGAGTCCCTCGCCTGGGAGCTGCCCGCCCATGTCTCCCCGCCCGTCACCGTCCCCATGTGGGGCCCCGACCCGGCCGGGCCCGCGCCGCGCGGACGGCGGCTGCGGCAGCTGATGGCGACGTACGAGCGGTTCCTGACCGCGCTCCTGGACCCGGCCGCCGAGGAGCACTTCGGGCCCGCGCTGTACGAACTGGCCCGGTGGGCCCGCGACGGCGTACTCGCGCCCGCGCTGCGCACCGACCGCGCCGTGCGCACCCTGGTCGGCGTCTGGAACCGGCACGACCTGCCGGTGTACGCGGCCCGGCCCACCCTGCACGACGCGCTCACCGCCACCGACCTGCTGGAACACGCGCTGCGGCCGCTTACGGCGGCGCCACCGGAGCGCGGCGTGGCACACGCGGTCAGCGGCGGCATAGCCTGCCTGCCCGGCCTGGCGGGCAGGCAGCTGCACGGCGTACCGCTCCTGCTCACCGAGCACGGCGTCTATCTGCGCGAGCGGTATCTGGGCTACCGCTCCAGCCCCTACCGCTGGCCGGTCAAGGCACTGTTGCTCGGCTTCTTCCGGCTGCTCGCCGAGGAGACGTACCGCGTGGCCGCCCTGGTCACCCCCGGCAACCGCTACAACCGGCTGTGGGAGGAGCGCGGCGGGGCCGACCCGCGGCTGATCCGCACCGTCTACAACGGCGTCGACCCGGCGGCCTTCCCGCCCGCGGGACCCGAGCCGCAGGCGCCCACCCTCAGCTGGGCCGGCCGCGTCGACCCGATCAAGGACCTGGAGACCCTGATCCGGGCCTTCGCGCTGGTGCGCAAGGAGATACCCGAGGCGCGGCTACGGCTCTTCGGCGGCACTCCGCGCGGCGGCGAGGCCTACCGCGAGCGCTGCGAGGCGCTCGCCGCCGAGCTCGGGCACGCGGACGCCGTCACCTTCGAGGGGCGCGTGGAGGACATCCGGGACGCGTACGCGGCCGGCAACGTCGTGATGCTCTCCAGCATCAGCGAGGGTTTCCCCTTCACCCTGATAGAGGCGATGTCGTGCGGGCGTGCCACCGTCTCCACGGACGTGGGCGGGGTGCGCGAGGCCGTCGGCGACAGCGGCCTGGTCGTGCCGCCACGGGAGCCGGAGGCGATGGCGGGCGCGGCGCTGGAGCTGTTGCGCGATCCGCAGCGCCGGGCCGCGATGGGCGAGGCGGCGCGGCTGCGGGTGATCGAGCAGTTCACGCTGCGGCAGACCGTCGACACCTTCCGGTCCATCTATCTCGAACTCGCCCTGGGTACGGCCGGACCGGCGTCCGGGACCTGGGCCTCGTCCCCGGCCGGGCGGACGGCGGGGGTCCTCGCATGAGCGGCCCGCTGCGGCTGCTGCCGGGCGAGGGCGACTCCCTGCCGGCACTTCCGAGACCGCGCTCCCGGACCCGTGCCCGGCCCAGCTGGGCGGAGGACCCGATCGACGAGCTCGCCGAGCGTCTGGTCGAACCGGTTGCCGCCGCCGTCCATCCCTACGAGGTGGCGGCCCTGCTGGAGTCGGACGGCCTGACGGGAGAGCAGATCACCGACCGCTACGCGCGTCATGACCTCTTCACGCTGGCCGAGGATCTCTACGAACGTGTGCCCCGCCACTACCCGGAGCCGCCGCCCGCACCCGATCCCTGGCGCCCCGACCATCTGCGCTGTGCGCTGCGCGGACTGGTCTTCGCCCTGCCGGGACTGGCGTATGTCCTGGGCGCCGGACTGTGGCACGGGGCGGCCGACGTCACCGGGCTCATCGCCTCCGCCCTCGTGGCGTGGGCGTGGAACCAGGGACTCAGTCACCGCGCGTATCTGCGGCTCGCGGCCGGCGGGCAGGCGGCGGCCGGACGCACCCTGCGCATCGGCGCGCCGGCCGGTGCGCTGGGGGCCGCCGCCACGGGGCTGCTCGTCTCCGGGCCCGGTACGGGCGCGGCGTTCGCCGCCGGGCAGTCCTGCTATCTTGCCGCGGCGAGCGTCCTGCTCGTCCTGGGCCGCGAACGCGCCCTGCTGGTCACCCTGTTGCCCGTCACCGCGGGTGCGGCGGCCGTTGTGGTGTGGCGGCCCCCGCCACCGCTGGCCCTGGGGCTGCTGCTCGTGACGGTGGCGCTCTCCGTGCTCGCCGCCGGGCACGCGGTACGCGCCGCCCTGCGGTCCTCGCCCACGCCCGGACCGGATACCTCTCCCGGGCTCCTGCTCTCCCTTCCGTACGGGCTGTTCGGCCTGGCCGCGGGCGTGCTGGCAGCCCTGGCCGGGGCGGACGACCCGCGCTCGATCGTCGTCCTCACGCTCAGCATGGGCTTCGCCGAATGGCTGCTGTACCGCTATCGCTCGCTGGCGCTGGGCGCCCTGCGGGCCAGTACCAGCGCACGCGGCTTCACCCTGCGCGCCGGCCGGGCGCTGGCAGTCTGCCTCGGCGCGTATCTGGCGCTGCTCGCGCTCGGCGCTCTCGTCGCGGGGACCGGGCCGCCGGCCCTGCTGGCTCTGGGAGCTGTGCTCTGGACGGCGCTGCTGCTCCAGGCGTTCTCGGTGGCCTGGCCGCCGGCCGCCGTCTGCCTCGCCGCCGCGGCTCTCGAGGCGGGGGCACTCGCCGCCGGGCTGCCGGCCGGCCCCGTACAGCTGATCTGCCGTACCGCAGCGGCGGCCGCTCTGGCCGTCGTGGCCTGCCGGTTCCTCGGCCGGCCCACCGCGCACCGCTGACATCACCGCCTGCACCGCACCTGCCCATCGACAACAGTCCATCGACAACAGGAGCACCTTTCGTGACATCGAACGCGCTTGTCGCCGTCACCGGAGCCGAAGGTTTCATCGGATCGCATCTGACCGAGACCCTCGTCGCCTCCGGCCACCGGGTCCGCGCCATGGCCCAGTACAACTCCTTCTCCTCCTACGGGTGGCTGGAGACGCTCTCTCCCGACATCCTCGACCAGGTCGAGATCGTCCTCGGCGACGTCCGCGACCCCGGCTCCGTACATCAGCTCGTGGAGGGCGCCGAGGCCGTCTACCACCTCGCCGCGCTGATCGCGATCCCGTACTCCTACCAGGCCCCGCACAGCTACGTGGACACCAATGTCACGGGCACCCTCAATGTCCTGGAGGCCGTGCGCAGGCTGGGGACACCGCGCATGGTGCACACCTCCACCAGCGAGACGTACGGCACCGCGCAGACCGTGCCGATCACCGAGGACCACCCCATCAACACCCAGTCTCCGTACGCGGCTTCCAAGGCGGGCGGGGACCGGCTGGCCGACAGCTACCACGCCAGCTTCGCCACTCCTGTCGTCACTCTGCGCCCGTTCAACACCTTCGGGCCCCGCCAGTCGATGCGGGCCGTCATCCCGACGGTCATCGGCCAGGTCGCGGCGGGAGAGCGGGTCATCACCCTCGGGGACCTGCGGCCCACCCGCGACTTCCTGTACGTGAAGGACACCGCACGCGCCTTCCTCGCCGTGGGCACCGCGCCCGCCGAGGCGGTCGTCGGCCGGACCTTCAACGCCGGGACCGGCGGTGAGATCTCGGTGGGAGAACTTACCCGGCTCATCGGCAAGTTGATGGACACCGACCTCGATGTGCGCGAGGACGAGCAGCGGATCCGGCCGGCGGCATCCGAGGTGATGCGGCTGGTCGCCGACGCGACCCGGCTGCGCGCGGCCACCGGCTGGCAGCCCGAGCACGCTCTCGAGCGGGGGCTCGGGCACACCATCGACTTCTTCCGCGACCCGGCCAACCTGGCCCGCTACAAGACCGGCATCTACAACATCTGACCCGCGACCGGGCGCCGCCGCGCACTCAACCGACCGTGTCCGCAAGTGACATCCGAACGACACTCACAGGGGAGTCTCGATGCACGCAGTAATCCTCGCCGGAGGCAAGGGCGTCCGGCTGCGGCCGTACACGACCGCCTTGCCCAAGCCGCTGGTGCCCATCGGCGACCAGCACGCGATCCTCGAGATCGTGCTGCGCCAGCTCGCCTCCGCCGGCTTCACCAGTTGCACCATCGCCATAGGCCACCTCGGGCACATCATCCGCGCCTACGTCGGCAACGGCTCCCAGTGGGGCCTGCGCGTCGGCTACTCCACCGAGGACAGCCCCCTGGGCACCATGGGCCCGCTGCTCACCATGATGGACCGGCTGCCCGACAGCTTCCTGGTCATGAACGGCGACATCCTCACCGATCTCGACTACGGGGACGTCATCACCCAGCACCGCGCGTCCGGCGCCTCGCTGACCGTCGCCACCTACGCCCGCAAGGTCGCCATCGACTTCGGGGTGCTCACCACCGAGTCGGGCAGGGTCGTCGGCTTCGCCGAGAAGCCGAGCATGGACTACCGCGTCTCCATGGGTGTGCGGACTGACCCGGGACACGCTCGCCGGCTACACGCCCGGCCTGCCGCTCGGCTTCGACGAACTCGTACTGGACCTGCTCAAGGCGGAGAACCCGCCGCACGCCTACGAATTCGACGGCTACTGGCTCGACATCGGCCGGCCCGACGACTACGACCGGGCGAACGCGGAATTCACCACCCACCGCGGCCTCCTCCTCAAGGGAGCGTGACACGTTCCGTGCGCATCCTCCTCCTGGGCTCCACCGGATTCCTGGGCGGGCACACCGCCGAGCAGCTCCGCGCCCTGCCGGGTGTGCGGCTGCTCGTCGGGGGCCGGTCCGCGGCGGCCGACGTCCCGCTCGACCTCACCGAAGGGCCCGCCGTCCTCACGGGCGCGCTGCGCGCGGCGGCGCCCGAGGCCGTCGTCAACTGCGCGGGCCTGGTGGCCGGCAGCACGGTCCGGCTCACCGACGTCAACGCGCGCGGCCCGGCCGCGCTCTGCGAGGCACTGCGGGAGGCCGTGCCGGGTGTACGACTCGTCCACCTCGGCTCGGCCGCCGAGTACGGGCCGACCGCACCGGGCGAACCGGTCGCGGAATCGGCCGCCACGAGGCCGCTGGGGCCGTACGGGGCAACCAAACTCGCCGGCACGGTCGCGGTCACGACATCCGGTCTCGACGCCGTCGTGCTCCGCGTCTTCAACCCCGTCGGTCCCGGCGCGCCCGCCGCGGGCCTGCCCGGCAGGCTCGCCGCGGAGCTGCGGCGGGCCGGTGACGAGGGTGTGGTCCGGGTCGGCGACCTGTCCGCGACGCGCGACTTCGTGGACGTACGGGACGTGGCGGCCGCGGCCGTACGCGCGGCGACCGCTCCGGGACCGCTCCCGCCCGTGCTGAACATCGGCAGCGGCCGCGCCACGGGGGTGCGCGACCTGGCCGACGGGCTGGTCCGGGCGGCCGGCTTCCGCGGCCGCCTGGAGGAGACGGGCGCGGGCTCGGCGCGGTCCACGGCCGTCTCCTGGCAGTGCGCGGACATCGAGGCGGCGCGTGCGGCACTGGGCTGGCACCCGGAGCGCACGCTGACAGACTCGCTCACGGATCTGTGGAAGACCCTGGCCCCGGCAGGGGCGGCGCTGTGAGCGGGACGGTGCGGAACGGCTGCCGACCGGCGGGCGGAAACCGGGCCGTACGGCTGCCGGGCGGCGTTCGGGACGAGGGTGACGGGTTCGGCAAGAGGCAACTGCCGTCGGGGAGAAGGGCTTTGGGACCGGCGTGGAGAGCTCGCGGCCCAGAGCTGCCCGGGGCACGGTGCGCGCCCGGCGACCGGGCCGTCCGCCCCGCGCCGACGGGGAATCCCGTCGGCGCCGCCCCGGCCGGCCGCATCGCCGTGGAGGTCGCTCCGTCATGACGCTCCTGGTGCCCATGTACGTCCACCCCGCCGTCGATCCCGCCGCCTGGCGGGCCCTTGTCGCGGCCGCGCCCCGGCTGTACGGCGTGGTGCTCAACATCGACGACGGGCCGGGCACGGCCCCCGATCCGGCGTTCGCCGACGCCGCCCGCGCGCTGCGGGCGGCCGGCGTACGGGTGCTGGGGTACACCGACACCGACTACGGGCGCCGTCCCGCCCGCGCCGTCGCTCTCGACTTCGAGCGCCACCGGGACTGGTACGCGACGGACGGGTTCTTTCTCGACCAGGTCGCACCCGACCCGGCCGGGCTGCGCCACTACCGGCGGCTCGCCCGTGCCGCGCGCGCCCGCGGCGGGCGGACCGTCGCGCTCAATCCAGGAGTCCACCCCGCGCCCGGCTATGCATCGGTCGCCGATCTGCTGGTCACCTTCGAAGGCAACTGGGACGCTTACCGTACGGCCCCGGTCGCCCCGGCCTGGACCGCCGACCACCCTCCCGAAACCTTCTGCCACTTGGTGCACGGCGTCCCCACGAGGCTCTGCGGCCTCGCTGCCCGTACCGCGGAACTCCGCCGTGCCGCGGTGCACTGCGCCGTCGCCGGCCACGGCCCTAACCCCTGGTCCGCCCTGCCACCCGCTCTCCGGAAGGCCTCATGACCCGCCCGACCCGGCTGTGGGCCGTGTTCCTCGTGCTCTCTCTCACGGTCCTCGCCGCCTGCTCGGCCCCGCCGCCGGACCAGTCCCCCGGGCCACGCTGGCTGCCCCGGCCGGGCATGGACTGGCAGTGGCAGCTCGACGGGCGCATCGACACCAGCGTCGATGTGCCCGTCTACGACATCGACGGTTTCGAGAACGACGCGGCGACCGTCCGCGGACTTCACCGGGACGGCCGTAAGGTCATCTGCTACATCAACGCGGGCGCGTGGGAGTCCTTCCGTCCCGACCACAGGGACTTTCCCCGCTCGGTTCTGGGCGGCCCCAACGGCTGGAAGGGCGAGCGCTGGCTGGACATCCGGCGCCTCGACACCCTTCGCCCCCTGATGGCCAAGCGCATCGATCTGTGCCGGGAGCGCGGATTCGACGCGGTCGAGCCCGATCTGCTGGACGCGTATCTCAACGACACCGGCTTCCCGCTGACGGCCGCACACCAGCTCGCGTACAACCGCATGATCGCGCAACTGGCCCATGACCGTGGTCTGTCAGTGGGCCTGAAGAACGATCTGCCTCAGGTGCCGCAGCTGGTGGACGACTTCGATTTCGCCGTGAACGAGGAGTGTGAGCAGTACGGCGACTGTGCGGCACTGAAGCCGTTCGTCGAGGCCGGGAAGGCGGTCTTCCACGTCGAGTACGCCCTCCCGGTCGACCGATTCTGCAAACGGGCACGCCAGCTCGGATTCAGCTCCATGCGCAAGAAGCTCGATCTGGGGGTGTGGCGTCAGGCATGCTGAGGGCCGGTACCTCGGGTACCTCGGGTACCTCAGGACGCGGCGAGCACCGCCTGCACGGTCTTGCCTCCGCCGGGTCCGCCGAGCACGGAGAAGTCCCGCGCGAGCAGACGCACCAACGCGATGCCCCGGCCGCCCTCGTCCGTCGCATCCGGTGCGCACAGCCGCGGCGGGATCGGACTGTCGTCCTCCACTTCTACGGTGACCAGCCCGGGGTCGACATGCAGCCGCAGCCGGCAGCTGCTGTGCCCGTGCCGGGTGGCGTTGGTGACCAGTTCGGAGACGATGAGCGTCGCATCCTCCACCTGCTCGCCGGAGACTTCCTCGCCGCATCCGCGGGTCAGAAAGACGGTCGTCAGGTACCGCGCCCAGCCGGCCGATGTCTCCGCCTGCGGCAGAAGGTACGTCGCGCGTGCGGCTCGCCGACGGGCGCGCATGGGCGCACGCATGGGAATCACTCCGTTCCTTCGCATACAGCCGAGTACCCCGGATGGGGCGGCCGCCCGCACAGTTCGCACAACGGCCGACTACGTCACCCGTGTGTGATGCCCGGGAGACGTGATCGGCAATCAGCCGTGCTTCGAACCCGTACCCGGACCGGCCGCGCGACCGGGTTGAACGGGCCGGATTGTGCGAGCTCAGAGCACCGGCTGCCCCTTGCCCAGCGCGATGACTCCGTTCTTGGACACGGTGTAGAGCTCCTGGTCCCGCTCGGGGTTGACGCCGATCGTCGCACCGGGCGGGACGTCCACGTTCTTGTCCAGGATCGCGCCGCGCACCACCGCGCCCCGTCCGATGCGTACGTTGTCGTGCAGCACCGAGCCCTGCACCACCGCGCCCTCCTCGACCAGTACGCCCGGCGAGAGGACAGAGCGGGTGACCTGACCGCGGACGATGCAGCCGGGGCTGACGACCGACTCGCTCGTGATGCCCGCGCCGATGAAGCGAGCCGGCGGCAGCTGGCCGGAGTGGGTGTAGACGGGCCAGCGGCGGTTGTCGAGATCGAATGCGGGCCGGTCGGAGATCAGATCCATGTGGGCTTCGTAGTACGTGTCGAGGGTGCCCACATCCCTCCAGTAGCCATGCTCCCAGGCACGTTCGCCAGGCACATGGTTTTCATGGAAGTCATAGAGCTGAGCCACACCCCGCTCCGTGAGCATCGGCAGGATCGAGCCGCCCATGTCATGGACGGAGTGCTCGTCCTCGGCGTCCCGGTGCAGGGCGTCGACCAGGACTTTGGTGGTGAAGAGGTAGTTGCCCATGGACGCGAACACCCGGCCCGGGTCGCCCGGCAGCCCCGGAGGGTCGGTGGGCTTCTCCAGAAAACGCTCCACCCGGGTGCCGTCCGAGGCGGGCGTGATGATCCCGAAGGAGGAGGCTTCGGAGCGCGGCACCCTGATCCCGGCGACGGTGGCACCCGCGCCGCTCTCGATGTGCCGCTGGAGCATCTGGCGCGGGTCCATCCGGTAGACATGGTCGGCGCCGAACACCGCGATGTAGTCGGGCTGTTCGTCGTGGACCAGGTTGAGGGACTGCAGGATCGCGTCCGCGCTGCCCAGGTACCAGCGCCGCCCGAGGCGCTGCTGGGCCGGGACGGGCGTGACGTAGTTGCCGAGCAGACTCGACATCCGCCAGGTGGTCGTCACATGGCGGTCCAGCGAGTGCGACTTGTACTGCGTCAGCACGCAGATGCGCAGGATGTCCCCGTTGACGAGGCTGGAGAGAACAAAGTCGACGAGGCGGTACATACCGCCGAAAATCACCGCCGGTTTGGCGCGGTCGGCCGTGAGCGGCATCAGCCGTTTGCCCTCCCCACCGGCCAGGACGATTCCGAGCACCGAAGGTCCACCGCGCATCGCGCCCCCTCTATGCCTGCTGTACCTGCTGTACCTGCTGCACGTGCTGTACCTGTTGCCCCTGCTGTACGTGCTGTACCTGTGACTGCTGCTACGACCGCTGTACCTGTGACTGCCGCTACGCCTGTTTGAGCAACTCCTCGTACACCTCGTACGTGCGGCGGGCCACCCGGTCCCAGCCGAACTCCCGTACCGCACGCTCCCGTCCGGCGGCACCCATCCTGGCGGCCTCTCCGGCGTCGTCGAGGACCCGGTTCACGGACTGGGTGATACCCGATTCGAAGGCCTCGGGATCAGCGGAGTCGTACGGCACGAGCAGCCCCGTGCCCCCGTCGTCCACGACCTCCGGGATACCGCCCACCGCCGAGGCGACGACGGCCGTCCCGCACGCCATGGCCTCCAGATTGACGATACCCAGTGGCTCGTACACCGACGGGCAGACGAACACGGCGGCGTGGCTGAGCAGTTGGATGACCTGGGGCCGGGGCAGCATCTCGGGGATCCAGTGCACTCCGTCGCGTACGCGCTCCAGCTCCTCGAACAGCTCCCGGAACTCACGTCCGATCTCCGGGGTGTCCGGGGCTCCCGCGCACAGCACCAGCTGGGCGCCCGGGTCGAAGGAGCGGGCCGCGCGCAGCAGATGCGGGACACCCTTCTGGCGGGTGATGCGGCCGACAAACAGGACGAAGGGGCGGTCCGGGTCGAGACCGATCCGGTCGAGCGCGGTCGTCTCGTGATCGGGGCGGTACAGGCGGGTGTCGATGCCGTTGTGGATGACGCGGACCTTGTCCGGGTCGAGGCCGGGGTAGCAGGCGAGGATGTCGGCACGCATACCGCGGGAGACGGCGATCACGGCGTCCGCGGCCTCGATCGCGGTGCGCTCGGCCCAGCTGGAGAGGGCGTAGCCGCCGCCCAGCTGCTCGGCCTTCCAGGGGCGCAGGGGCTCCAACGAGTGCGCGGTCATCACATGCGGTACGCCGTAAAGCAGCTTGGCGAGATGGCCGGCGAGATGGGTGTACCAGGTGTGGGAGTGGACCAGTTCGCGGCCCTGGAGCTCGGCGGCCATCGCAAGATCGACGGAGAAGGTGCGCAGTGCGTCGTTCGCGCCGTCGAGTCCGGCGAGCGCCTGGTGGCGCAGGACCCCTTCGGCCGCGCCCTCGCCCCAGCAGTGCACCTCGAGATCGGTCAGGGCCCGTAACTCCCGGGCGAGGAACTCGACATGGACCCCGGCGCCTCCGTAGACGTCCGGCGGATACTCGCGTGTGAGCAGTCCGACTTTCACCCCATGATGGTCACTCAGATACGGCGCGCGCGGAAGAGCGCAGTCAGGATCACTGCGCGGAACTGTGCGCCGGGCTCTGCGGCGGGTGGTCGAAGACGCAGTCGCCGCACAGGCCGCCGCCGGGGCAGCGGTAGTAGAGACAGCAGCTGCGCCGCCGCAGCGCGGTGCCCTGGACCGTGCCGGACAGATCGGGGTGCGCGAAGAGCCCGGCGGCGAGCGCCGCGGCCCGCTCGGCCACTTCCGGCCGGCCGCTGCGCCGCGCCCACGAGCGGAGTTCACGTACGGCCCCGGCGAGCGCGGAGCCCGCGTTGCCCCACAGCAGCCGCGGGGAGATCCGGACATCGCGCCGCAGCGCCTGGGCCAGCGGGACGAGATGGCCGTACTGGACTGCCTCCCGGACCGTCTCGGCGGTGGCTGTCGCTGTGGCGGGCAGCGGGCGCAGGTCGGCAAGGCGCAGATCGTCGGGCGAGGTGCGGGCGGGATCCCAGTACAGCTGCCGGGGATCGAGGTCGGGGAGCTGTCCATGGAGAGCTGCGGAGCCGAGCGCGACCGACCAGAGCCGGGCAGCGAGCCCCAGATGCGCGATGGAGGCGGCGACACGGCGCTCGGGGGCGCGCAGGCGGGACGCGACCGTGTCGACACGGTCCGTGAGCGCTGCGGTGTCGCCCGCGTACACACGGGCCAGCGGGACGTGTGCGCCGCTCGGCCCACCTGCCCGCAGAGCGAAGAACCCGCCCACGGAGTTCAGCTCCTCCAGATCCACGCCCACGCTCCCGCTCACTGTCATCGCTGTACGAGATGCCCTGCCGCATACCCGTCACCGCATACCGCAGCCGCATGCCGTCCCGCATACCGTAGCCAGGACGCTGTGGCCCCTGCCCCCGGCGGCCCTCGCCCCGTAGCGCGCGACAGAGGTCCGTGAGCCGGATACTGGGTGGAGAAATTCGTTCACGCCGGACGGTCGGCCTCCATCCGTCGGCCCTCGCCCCCGCCGGGAGGGGGACCTGAGACCTACTCCCGTACTACGTCGGCAGTATGTCCAAGTGCCTGCTCAAGGACGACGACGTGATCGCAGAAGAGGGACATCGTGGTCTTTATGAGTTCCCTTGCGCTGGCAGTGCTTCTGTCCCTGGTCTCCGCGGTCGCCTACGCGGCCGGGGCGATCATGCAGGAGCACGTTGCGGCGACCACCCCCGACCGCCCGTACGCCCCACTGCACCAGGCAGGATGGTGGGTGGCCGTCGCGCTCAACAGCATCGGAGCGGTGCTGCATGTGATCGCGCTCGCCTTCGGGCCGCTGAGCGTGGTCCAGCCCCTCGGCGCGCTCACGATCGTCTTCGCGCTGCCGATGGCGGCGCTGTTCGTACGGCGCAAGGCCGGACCCACCGCCTGGCGTGGCGCGATCATGGCGACGGCCGGACTCGCGGGTCTGCTGGCGCTGACCGGACCTGCCGAGTCCCACTCGCTGGGCGGCGGGGAGCGCGCCGTGCTGGCGGCGGCGACCTTCGCGGGCGTCGCGCTGCTCTTCGCTCTCGCGCAGAGCGTGCACCGGCCGATCGTGCGGAGCGTGCTGCTGGCCGGTGCGGCGGGCGTGGCCTTCGGTATCGCCTCGGTGTTCACCAAGACCGTCGCGGTGGACTGGACGTCGAGGGTGCCGTTCGCGCAGTGGCCGAGTCTGCTGGTGATCGCGGTTCTCGCGGCCGGCGGTCTGCTGCTGTCCCAGGCGTCCTACCGCGGCGCGGGGCTCGCGGCCCCGCTGGCCACGGTGACGGTGGTCAATCCGGTGGTGGCGGCCGCGGTCGGCATCACGCTCTTCGGCGAACAGTTCCGGTACGGCGTGCCGGGCACGGTGCTGGCGCTGAGCTTCGGCGTGGTGGCGGCCGGGGGGCTGATCCTGCTCACGACGGAGCGTCCAGGAGCAGCCCATCCGCAAGTTCAACCTCGGTCTGAGGGACAACCGCAGGCACTTCCGCAGCTGCTTTCGCAGCCGCAGCCGACGATCGTCCACTCAGACCGAGACTCCGCCCGATCTGAGATAGGCCAGGGGATCGATGTCGGATCCGTACCCCGGCCCCGAACGCACCTCGAAGTGGAGATGCGGTCCCGTGCTGTTGCCGGTGGATCCTGAGCGCGCAATGCGCTGACCGCTGCTGACCTGCTGGCCCTCACGTACGGTGAGCGCCGACAGATGCGCGTACTGGCTGTACTTGCCGTCGCTGTGGCGGATGACGACCTGGTAGCCGTACGCCCCGCCCCAGCCGGCCGAGACGACCTTGCCGGAGGCGACGGCTCTCACGGAGGTGCCGGTGGGGACCGGGAAGTCCACACCCGTGTGATAGCCGCTGGACCAGGAGGAACCGGCCTGGCGGTACGCGGTGCTGGGGCCCGCCTCGACGGGGGCGCTGAATCCGGCCCGCTGCGCCGGCTTGGCGGCCTGTACCGGCTTCGACGTCTGCTGAGGTCTGGGCCGGGTCGTGGGCGGGGTCTTGGGCGGGGTCTTGGGCTGCGTCCTCGGCCGGGTCTGCGGCGCAGGCTTCTGCTTCTCCTCCGGCTTGGCCGGGGCGGCGGCAGCCGGGGGCACGGAGGGGCGCGTCGAGGGCTTGGAGGGCGCCTCGATCCGCAGGATGAGCTTCTGGCCCGGGCGAATGAGGTCCGGGTCGCTTCCGACGACGGCGCGGTTCTGTAAGTAGAGCCGCTGCCAGCCGCCCTGCACCCGCTCGGAATCCGCGATCCTGGAGAGGGAGTCGCCGCGGGCGACCGTGTAGCCCTCGCGCTGTGTGGGCACGGTGGTGGGCGACGTGGCCTTCTGCGACGAGGAGGTCTTCTGTGACGGGGAGGTCTTCTGTGACGGGGAGGTCTTCTGCGACGAGGAGGTCTTCTTCGGCGTGGACGCGGCCTCCGTGCGCTTGGCCGGCGTGATGTCGGGCGCATCGCCGCCGCGGCCGAGGCCGGCCTTGTCCGAGCACACGGGCCAGGCCCGCGGGCCCTGCCCCTTGAGCACCTTCTCGGCGATCGCGATCTGCTGGTCCCTGCTGGCCAGATCCGCACGCGGGGCGTACCGCGTGCCGCCGTACGCCTCCCAGGTGGACTGGCTGAACTGGAGCCCGCCGTAGTAGCCGTTGCCGGTGTTGATCTTCCAGTTGCTGGTGGACTCGCAGGCCGCGACCTTCTCCCAGACATCCACGGACGCCGCGTGCGCCGTCCCGGCGCCGATGAGTGGCAGCGCTATCCCCGCGCCGCCCGCGGTGACAGTGAGAGAAGCGCGGTTGATGCGGCTCGGCTGATATCGGCGGTGCCGACCGGTTGCGGCCATGCTGGGACTCCCCCACTGACATGTAGGTCATACACGTAAGTCACACATGTTGGTCACACAAGCGGCCAACTTAGGGGCAGGGCAAGGACGATGACAAGGGCTCAGGCCCCGGCGCACCGGTACTGGGGGGCCTGAAGGGCCGTACGCGCCGCTGGACCGAGTGGCCCTTCAGCCCGGGGTCCCTCCCGTCTGCGCCGGGGTGCGGTTCCGGCGTCGCGCGCCGCCCGGCCGGCCGGCTCCCGCCGTGGCGGCCGCGTCGGCCGTCGGGACCGGGGGCCTGCTGCCGCCACGCGCGAGGAAGTCGGCCAGGGGCAGGGTGGCGGCGCCGATGGTGACCGCGTCCGGACCGAGCCGCCCCAGTTCGATGATGGTGCGATCGGCGGCGTGGCGCAGTGCGTACTCCCCCGCGTAGCGGCGCACTTCGGGCAGCAGATGGGGGCCGAGGAGCAGTCCGGCCCAGCCGCCGAGCAGGATGCGTTCGGGACGGAAGAGGTTGATGAGATCGGCGACGGCCGCGCCCGGATACTCGGCGGTGTCGTCGAGGAGGGAGAGCGCGACCGGGTCGGGGCCGGGTCCGCCCGGGGCAGGGAAGGCCGCCGCCAGCAGAGCGGCCAGCGCGGTCTCGTCGTCGGCGTCGGCGGGGAGCGGTCCGCCCGCCTCCTGCCAGCGCTCGCGCAGTGCCTCCGCGCCCGCGTACGCCTCCAGACAGCCGAGGGAGCCACAGCGGCAGCGGCGCCCCCGGATCCGTACGATCGTGTGTCCCCATTCGAGTGCGCTGCTGCGAGCGCTCTCGTCGGGCGCGGCGCCATGGACGACGCAGGCGCCGACGCCTGAGCCGATCAGCGCGACGGCTGCCTCCCGGGCCCCGCGGCCGCCGCCGAATCACATCTCCGCCTGGCCGAGTGTCTTGGCGCCGTTGTCGATGAACAGCGGTACTTCCGGAGGCAGTTCGACGGCGTCGCGCAGCAGCTTCTCGAAGGGGACGGCGCTCCAGCCGATCGTCTGGCCGTGCACGGTCGCGCCGCCCGGGGCGTCCTGCTCGATGATGCCGGGAACGCCGATGCCGACGCCGAGCAGGCTCGCCGCGTCGGCGCCCGCGTCCCGCAGGACGCCGGCGCCGGTACGGACATGGGCGACGATGCGCTCGACGTCGTAGCCGTGCTGGGCCAGCAGGCTCTCGGTGCGGGCGAGTTCGGTGAACGAGAGGTCGAAGAGCTCGACGTGTACGCGGGTCTCGCCGATGTCGATGCCGATCAGCAGGCCACTGTTGGGTGCGACCCGCAGCAGTGTGCGCGGGCGGCCGCCGTCGGAGTCGACCACTCCGGCTTCCTCGAGCAGCCCCTCGGCGATGAGCTCGGTGACAACGTTGCTGAGGGAACCTGAACTCAGTCCGGCGGCGGGCCCGAGCTCCTGCCGGCTCAGCGGTCCCTCGAAATACAAACGTTGCAGGACCCGCGCCCGGTTGCCTCGCCGCAGGTCACGCACTGTCCGTCTGTTGCGCTCCGCCATGGTGCCCCCTCCCTGAGTCCGAGTCCCTCGTCGGGGCGGTGCTGCCGGGGCGGCCTGACCTGCAAAATCCATCTCGCCGGTGAGGGCGGACGCCGCCCACTGGCCCTGCTGATCACCCCGGTCCAGTAGGGCGACGCCCGCAATTCATCCCGGTCATGGAACGCATCCGCCTCGATCCGACTCTGGCTTCGCGCATGACCCGCCGGACGGGCCTCCTAGAGCATGCTGAGTGCCTGCATCGCATCGCGTTCGATGCGCGAGAGCTCGTGGAGGATGGAGCCGGCCTGTATGAGGTTCTTCGCGTCGCCGGATTCGCCTGCTGTCCCGATGAGTGCGGCCACCTGTGTCCAGAGGGTGGCGGCCTCGGTATACAGGCTGTGGCCAGTGCGCAGGTGGCTGCTGTCGATCAACTGGGCACACTCGGCGAGGAAGTCCCGGTAGAGATTGCGGAACAGGGCGCCGCCGGTGCCTGCCCTCTCCATGAGGACGGCGGCCCGTGGCAGGTCCTCCCGCGGATTGTCGCTGCGCTGCAGCCACTTCGGCACTTGCTTCGCGGTCTTCTCGATGCCCCGGTGGCCCAGGTTCGCGATGGGCGGGTTCAGGAAGGCGTCGGCGCAGGTCTTGATCGCGGGGATGATCCGGTCCTGCGGTGACGTCAGGTTGCTGGGCGCTGTGATGGTGAAGGAGCGGTGCTTGGCGGTCATGGGGCCGCGCTCGGCTCTGGCCCTGGCCAGGCCGGCGAGGCTGGTCGAGACGGCTCCGCCCTGCGGGTCGGTGTCCACCAGGTAGGCGTCCTGTTCGTCGTAGCCGTACATGGCCACGACGTGCCCGCCGAAGTGCACCTTGGTGCTGAAGTAGTCCAGGTGGTAGCTGTCGAGCTGAAGGCCGACCGGGCGACCGGTGTCGATGGATGCCGCCACGTTCTGCCATGCCTTGCGTGGGGAGGTGGTCTCCCCGACCAGCAGCTGAAGCCCGAGTACTGCGGCCAGGTTCCTGGTGAGCTCGAACGGCTTGACCCGGCCTCCCAGGAAGGGAAAGCCCATGCCTTTGCTGTCCCAGTAGATGAAGGACAGCCCGGAGCCAAGCCCGAACAGCATGGGCTCGGACAAGTCGAGTCCCTCATGGCGCAGCAGCACCCCCAGCGCCGTCGTCTCGCAGTGCTGCATACCGCGGACTTCGATGTCCTTCACCATGGTCATGCCGCTCATTCTCCTCCCTCACCGGACGACAACACCGCCGATGGGCGTGCCGGACCATCACGCCCCAGGCATGATCCGCCGGACAAGGCCCAGACGGAAGTACTAAACGGCGGACCGGAGCGTGATCGCGTGGCTGAGGGCGGTTTGCTCCGGCTCGGGGAGGCGGTTCTCGGCGTGGAGCATGCGCAGGACGGTGGTGATGCGCTCCTCGTCCTCGGGCTTGCCGGTGCTGCCCATGCAGGCGGGAAGAAGCAGACTCAGCGATTCGAGATCGGCGCGTTCGCAGAGCCGTAGCAGGAGTACACGAATGGGGTCTTCATTCCCTGTCCCCTCCGCTCGAGCCGTGACGCGCAGTCCTCTGGCGATGCGGAGACGGAGCCATTCTCCGTACTGGCCTGCCGGAACGTCGGCCAGGTGCTCGGCCGCCGACTCGAAGTGCTTACGGGCCTGGTCGGTCTGCCCGAGGTCCAAGAGGGCGCGGCCCATGGTGCCGTGGAGTGAGGCGTAGAAGCCGCGGACGCGGTCGTCGCCGACCCGGTCGGCACGGGTCAGGCATTCCTGGTTCCAGCGCAACGTCTCCTGCGGGGTCGGTTGGTGCCGGGCGAGGTAGTGCGCGGCTATGCAGGCCTCGTAGTCGTTCTCGGCGGCTTCCCATGCCTGCAGGAACAGGTCGCGCGCGTCGGCCTCCCTGCCTTCGCCTTCGGCTTGCATGCCCTTCGTGCACAGCTGCACGACGACGTTTTCGGGGTCCATCTCGGCTCCTCGGGGGACAGGTGTCTGAGGTGTGGCAGGTGCCTGAGGTGTGGCGGGACGTCAGATGCGGGTGCCGAGACTGATCGGCATGACCAAGGTGGTGAAGCTGCCTTGGTCCGCGGAACGCACGACGACCGGTTGGGTCACGGTGGAGATCTCCAGCAGGACGTCGGGGCCGACGCCGGCTTCCAAGGCCGGTGCCAGGACGGCCGGGTCGAACCCGATCGTCAGTGGCAGGTCCTCCTGGCGGACGGCCGACAGAGCAGTGGCACGGGAGTGATCAGGCAGCGAAACGACGACTTCGTCTTCGACGAGCCTCAGTGCGATCCCGGGCGTGTCACCGCAGCTGTAGACGGCGGCGAGCAGCGCCGACCGGTCCACGATCACACGGCATTGAGGGCGAGCAAGGGCGCAGAGCATGTCGCGGTAGGCAGGGAACTGGCCGTCGACCACCGGGAGGATGCGAGATGCGGACGCATTGCGCGCTCTGGCTCCGTCCGGTCCGATCTCGATGGTCACCTCGGCAGAACGCGCAGCCCACGCCCCGATCTCGATCAGGGCAGCCGCGTCCATCAGGAATCGGCAGGAAGGCCCATCCATCGCTGCCGGTTGCAGGATGCGCATCGAGAAGCGGTAGCGATCGGTGGCCACCAGCCGGATCTCGGCATCGTCGATCTCGACGAGGACACACCCGAGTTCCGGGTGTTGCTCGTCGTGGCCGACGGCCAGCGCGACCTGACGGGCCGCACTGGCCAGCTCGACACCGCCGACTCGAACCCAGGCCGGAGATCCAGCCTCGGAGAGGGAGCGCAGAACCGCCGCGATCGTGGCATCCGCCGCCCGGGTCTGATTCCGCACTCTGCTCCGGTGCCGCTCCAGTACAGCGCGGGCCTCTTCCCCGGAACTTCGCACCAGCCGTGCCCGAGGTTCCTGGCCAGGGCTGTAGTAGCGGTAACCGGTTACCCCGTCGACGTGTGCAGGTGGCAGGACGTGGCAGTCGTCATAGAAACGCAGGGCGCTCGGGGCAAGACCGACGCGCCGTGCGAAGGCGCTGATGCTCAACAGTTCCGTGGTGCCGTCCATGACCGCGATTCTCGACGTTCATCCAGCTTGAAGGTCAAATCGCCTGGGTCAGCGGTTCCCGGTCAGGCCCGGCTCGGAGGATCCGGACGCCTGGGCGGCGAAGGAGGCGCGGTAGGCGCGCGGGCTGGTGGCGAGGCGCGAGGCGAAGTGCTGGCGCATCGTGATCTCGCTGCCGAAGCCCGTACGGCGGGCGACCTCGGGCATGGGCAGGTCGGTGTGTTCGAGGAGCTTCTGGGCGGCGGCGATGCGCTGGTCCAGGACCCAGCGCAGGGGCGTGATGCCGGTGGCCGCGGCGAAGTGGCGGGCGAAGGAACGTGCCGACATGCCCGCGTGGGCGGCGAGGTCAGCGACGGCCAGCGGTTCGTGGAGGTGATGGAGCGCGTATGCGCGCACGGACGCGAGAGCGTCGGCGTCGCGGTCGGTGCGGGGGGTGGGGTGCTCGATGAACTGAGCCTGGGTTCCGGTGCGGAAGGGGGCGGTGACCATCGAGCGGGCGATGGTCGCGGCCACCTCGGCACCGTGGACCGTGCGGACCAGGTGCAGGCACAGGTCGATGCCGGCGGCCGTACCGGCGGCGGTCCAGATGTTGCCGTCCTCGATGAAGAGGGCGTCGGGTTCGACGGTGACGCGGGGGTGCTGGGCGCGGAGCAGATCGACGAGGTTCCAGTGTGTGACCGCGCGGCGGCCGTCCAGGAGGCCGGCCTGCGCGAGTGTGAAGGCACCGCCGCACAGGGCCGCGACCGTGGTGCCGCGGACGTGTGCGCGGCGCAGGGCTTCGAGTACCGGTTCCGGTGCACGGGTGAGATGGTCGTCCAGGCCGGGCACCAGGATCAGGTCGGCACGGGCCAGCCAGGCGAGGGTGCGGTCGGGGGTGAGGCTGAGCCCCCCGCGCATGGGGACGGGCGTGCTGTCGGCGGCGACGCGGCGCAGGTCGAAGGCCGGGACGCTGCGGTCGGTGCGATCCGTGCCCCAGACCTCGGTGACGACGGAGACGTCGAAGGCTCGGACACCCGGGAAGCTGACCAGGGCGACACGGTACGGGGCGGGGTCGGCGGCCACAGTGGCAGTAAACCATCGATCGCTGACTTGCGCCCCTCTGGGGCCAGGCCGACCGGGTCGGCAGCATCGTGGGTATGGAGATCGCAGAGAACGCAGCACTGGTCGTGGTGGACGTACAGAAGGGCTTCGATGAGCCGGACTTCTGGGGTCGGCGGAACAATCCGGAGGCGGACGAGAACATCGCCTCGCTCATCGACGCTTGGCAGGCAACGGGGCGGCCGGTCGTCTTCGTCCGGCACGACTCGTCGAAGCCGGACTCGCCGCTGCGAGAGGGGCACGAGGGGAACGGCTTCAAGGAGTACGTCGAGCAGCGACGGGGTAAGGGGGCCGCGGCGGAGCTGTTCGTGACGAAGACCGTGAACTCGGCCTTCTACGGAACGCCGGACCTGCACGCGTGGTTCAAGGCCGAGGGCATCGCGCAGTTCGTGGTGGCCGGGATCCAGACCAATATGTGTGCGGAGACGACGGCACGGATGGGTGGAAACCTCGGGTACGAGGTGCTCTTCGCGCTGGACGCGACGTACACATTCGATCTCGAGGGGCCGTTCGGCTGGCGGCGGTCCGCGGACGAGCTGGCGCAGGCATCGGCAGTGTCACTGCACGGCGGAGGCTTCGCGACGGTGGTGACGACCAAGGAGGTCGTCGCCGCAGTCGTAGCCACGGCCTGAACGCGGCCAACCCCACCCACGGAAGCATCGACGGGACCGGGACCGGGACCGGGGCCGCGCCCGCCCCGCAGGATCGGATCCGGCGGGGCGGGCGCGGTCAGAGATGCGCAGGCGCCGACGGCTCCGTGCCGGTCTGCGTGACCACGGACGCGGCGACCCGCGAGGCGTACTCCAGCATGGCCTCGGCACGCTCCGGGGACAGCGCGCGCTCCCACCCGCCCACCGTGCCGAGCCAGGCGAGGACTCCCGCCATGAACGCGTCCCCGGCACCGATCGTGTTGACCACCTCGACCGGTACCGCCGGTACGGACACGGGCGGGCCGTCCGGAGGGTACGCGGCCGCACCCTGCGCGCCGCGGGTCAGCACCACCAGCCGTCCCTCGCCGGCCAGCCTGCGGCAGCTGTCGTCCGGGGCGGTGTCCGGCCACAGCCGCGCCAGGTCCTCGTCACTGGCCTTGACGACATGCGCGAGGTCGCACAGCTCGCGCAGCAGCGCCGGGCCACGGCCCGGGGCGACCGTGCGGTCCTCGCGCACATTGGGGTCCACCACCAGGAGGGAACGGCGCGCGGCTGCCCCTGCGGTCGACGCGACGGTCTGCGCCGCGGGATCCACGACGCCGGCCAGGCCCCCCACGTACACCGCACCGAAGTGCGCGATGTCCGCGCTGTGGTCCGGTAGTTGGAAGGTCGCCGTGTCCTGGACATGGAAGTGGTAGCCCGTCCCCGTCTCTCCCGGATCGGCGACCGCCAGCGCCGTGGGGAGGGCGGAGCGCGCGCACAGGGACAGGTCGACGCCGGCGTCCGTCAGCCGACGCTCGATGGTCCGCGCGAACCCGTCGCCGCCGAGAGCCCCGGCGAACACTGCCTGCCGGCCGAGCCGGGCCAGGCCGACCGCCACATTGGCCGGCGCGCCGCCGGGCTGGGCGCACCGGACGTCCGGCTCGCCGGCCACGGGGACGAGGTCGATGAGCGCCTCGCCCAGGACGAGTACGGCGTCGGGGACGCCCGTCACGGCTCCACCACGATCTTGCGGCCCCGGCCCGCCGTGAACTGGTCGATTGCCTGCGCGTACTGCTCCAGTGGCAGCCGGTCGCTGATGAAGACGGACGGATCGAGCACTCCGGAGGCGAAGAGCGCGGCGGCCCGCTCATAGCTGTGCAGCACCGCCATGGAGCCGGTGATGGTGATCTCCTGGTTGTAGATGCGGTACGGCTCGATGACCGCTGTCGTCGCATAGTCGGCGACCCCGAACTGCAGGAAGGTGCCTCCCTTGGCGACCCGGCCGAGGCCGTCCTGGATGGCCGCGGCGTTGCCGGTCGCGTCGATGACGACGTCCCAGCCGCCCGGCCGGTCCAGTTCCTCTGCCGAGGCGGCCGAGCGGGAGCAGCCGAGCAGTCCGGCGGTGGCGAGCCGGTCCGGATTGATGTCGAGGACGTCGACTCCGGCCGCCCCGGTGCGCTTGGCGAGTTCCAGCATCATCAGGCCCATGGTTCCGGAGCCGTAGATCAGCACCTCGGCGCCGAGGGTGCCGCTCAGTACGTCGTAGCCGCGGACCGCGCAGGACAGCGGCTCGATCAGTGCCGCGTCCTTGACGTCGATGTGGTCGGGCAGGCGTACGCAGTTGGCGACCGGCGCGAGGGCGAACTCGGCCGCGCCGCCGGGCACGGTGACGCCGATGGCGGCCCAGCGGTCGCAGAGGTTGCCGCGGCCGGACCGGCAGTAGCGGCATTCGTGGCAGTGCAGGGACGGGTCGACGGCGACCTTGTCTCCGACGGCCAGTTCGGTGACGTCGCTGCCGATGCCGACGATCTCACCGGCGAACTCGTGGCCGGGCACGATCGGCAGGGTGGGCGCGAACTCGCCCTGCAAGATGTGCAGATCGGTGCCGCACAGCCCGCACGAGGCCACGGAGACCACGACATCCCTGGGTCCCGGGCTGGGGTCGGGGACCGTCGTGACGGAGACCTTGCCGGGGGCTTCGACGATCGCTGCCCTCATTTCACAGCTCCAAGGGAGAGGCCCTGGACAAGCTTGTCCTGGGCGGCGTAGCCGGCGACGAGCACCGGCAGGGACACGACGACGGACGCGGCACACAGCTGGGCGAGGAACAGCCCCTGGCTGGTGACGAATCCGGTCAGGTAGACGGGTGCGGTCTGGGCGACCACGCCGGTGAGCACCCGGGCGAAGAGCAGCTCGTTCCAGCTGAAGATGAAGCAGATCAGCGCGGTGGCCGCGATCCCGGGGCCGGCTACCGGCGCGACGACCCGGGTCAGGACGGTGGGCAGCCTGGCGCCGTCCACCTGGGCTGCTTCGATGATGGAGACCGGCACGTCCGCGAGGAAGGACTGCATCATCCACACCGCGATCGGCAGGTTCATCGAGGTGTAGAGGAGGACGAGCAGCCAGATGTTGTCGAGCATCCCGGCGTTCTTCGCGAACAGATAGACGGGCAGCAGGCCCGCGACGACCGGCAGCATCTTGGTGGAGAGGAAGAAGAACATCACGTCGGTCCACTTGCGGACCCGCCGGATGGAGAGCGCGTACGCGGCCGGGAGCGCGAGGACGAGCACCAAGGCGGTGGAGAACAGTGATGCGGACAGGGAGTTGACCAGGGGCGGCCAGGGGGTCGGCCCGCCTCCGCCGCCGAAGAACTGGCGGTAACCGTCCAGCGTCAGCGACGCGGCGAACGAGGGCGGGTTGGTGGCCGCGTCCGCCTCCGAGTGCAAAGAGGTCAGCACCATCCACAGGGCGGGCAGACAGAAGCCGAGCCCGACGATCCAGGCGATGACTCCCAGGGCGGCCGAGCGCCGTGCGGCCCTGCGTGCGGCGGGCGGCAGTTGGGGCGTCCGACCGGTCGCTGCGACGGGGGACGGTGTGGAAGGTGCGGTGGAAGCGCTCATGCGCGGTTCGCCTCCTCACGGAAGAGGGAGGAGACCACCCGGAGAGCGAAGGTGGCGATGACCATGGTGCCGATCACCACGACGACTCCCGCGGCGGACGCCAGCCCGTACTCGTGGGCTCGGTAGAAGGTCTCGTAGATCGTGTAGGGAAGGTTGGCCGTGCCGAGCCCGCCGGCGGTGATGGTGAACACCGCGTCGAAGTTCTGCACGATGTACACGGAGCCCAGCAGTACGCCGAGTTCGAGGTAGCGGCGCAGATGCGGCAGGGTCAGATAGCGGAAGGTCTGCCAGCTGCTCGCCCCGTCCAGTCGTGCGGCCTCGATCATCTCGGCGGGCCGGCTCTGCAGCCCCGCGAGCAGGATCAGCATCATGAAGGGCGTCCACTGCCACACCAGCGCCGCTTCGACGGCGATCAGCGGCATCCCGGAGATCCAGTCCGGCTGGGACATGCTCTCGATGCCGAACAGGTCGCCCAGCCAGGTGAGCGTGCCGTTCAGCAGTCCGTACTCCGGGTTGTAGAGCGCGTGCTTCCACAGCAGCGCCGCGGAGACCGGCACGATCAGGAAGGGGGTGATGAGCAGGGTGCGCACCATGCCCCGCCCGAAGAAGGTGCGGTCCAGGAGCAGGGCGAAGAGCAGGCCCAGGACCACGGTGGCGAGGACGACGCTCGTGGTGAGCACGACCGTGGTGATGACGGAGTCGCGCAGCGCGGGGTCGGTGACGACGGAGGCGTAGTTGGACAGGCCTGTGAAGTGACGCTTGTCGGGGCTGAGCGAGTTCCAGTCGAAGAGCGAGATCACCAGGGTTGCCACGAACGGCAGCTGGGTGACCGCGATCAGGAAGACGAGGGCGGGCAGCAGCGGGGCACGGGTGGCCCACTGGCGTGCCCTGCCGCTCTTCCCGGTCCGCATCACGGCGGGGCGGCGCGACAGTGCTGGTCTGCTGATCGATGTGGTCATCGGTACTCCTTGGCGACCTTCTCGGCCAGCTTCTGGGAGGCCGCGAGGGCCTTGTCCACGGACTGGCGGCCGGCGATGGCGGCACTGATCTCCTGCGCGACCTTGGTGCCGAGATCGGTGAATTCGGGTACGCCGACGAACTGGATGCCGGTGGTCGGGCGGGGCTGGGTGCCGGGGTTCTGCGGATCGGCGCTGGAGATGGCCTGCTCGGTGACGTCCGCGAACGCCCCCGCTGCCTTGCGGTACTCGGCGTTGGCGTAGGTGGATGCCCGTTTGCCCGCCGGCACATTGGCCCAGCCGCTCTTCTCGCCGACCAGTGCCTCGTACTCCTTGCCGGAGGCCCAGGAGATGAACTTCCAGGCGTCGCCGGACTTCTTGGAGGCCTTCTGCATGCCCCAGGCCCAGGTGTAGAGCCAGCCGGAGCTCTTGGTGCGCTCCACCGGCGCCGGCACGTACCCGATCTTTCCCTTCACCGGGGATCCGGACGCCTCCAGCGATCCGGCGCCGGCGGTGGCGTCGTACCACATCGCGGTCTTGCCCTGAGTCATGTTGTTGAGGCACTCGGCGTACCCGGACTGCGGTGCGCCCAGCTCCCCGTGCCGGCGCACCAGATCGACGTAGAACGTGGTGGCCTTCCTGAACTCGGCAGAGGTGAGCTTCGGCTGCCAGTCCTCGGTGAACCAGGTGCCTCCCATCGTGTTGACGACGGTGGTGAGGGGGGCGATGACCTCGCCCCAGCCTGGCAGTCCGCGCAGACAGATCCCCTTCATGCCGCGCTCCGCCCCGTCCGCTTCGGCGGCGAGGCCGGCGACCTGCCGCCAGGTGGGTTTCGGGGGCATGGTCAGCCCCTTCTTCGCGAAGACGTCCTTGCGGTACATGAGGAAGGACGACTCGCCGTAGAAGGGCTCGGCGTAGAGCTTTCCGTCCTTCGCGGTCAGCGACTCCCGCAGCGGCTCGAGGATGTCCTGCTGATCGAAGGCGGTATCGGCGTCGGCGTACTCGTCGAGTGCGTGCAGCCAGCCGTTCTTCGCGAAGAACGGCACCTCGAAATTGCTGATGGTGGCGACGTCGTACTGGCCCGCCTGGTTGGAGTAGTCCTGGCTGATCTTGTCGCGGACGTCGTTCTCCGGGAGCACGGTGAAGTTGACCTTGATTCCGGTCTCCTTGGTGAAGTGGTCCGCGGTCAGCTTCTGCAGCTCCACCATCTGCGGGTTGTTCACCATCAGTACGTTCAGTGCGTCACCCCCTCCGAAGGAGGTGCCGCCGGCTCCGGCGCACCCGGCGAGGAGTGCCGTCGCAACCGTGCCCGCGCCCATACGCACGCGGATTCCACGTCGTCGTCGCTGGAGGGGCATGAGTTCTCCTGATCAGTCGTAGCGGCTCGGTGTTCGGTGTCGGGGCATGACCGGCCCGCCCCCGGGACCGCTGCGGGGCCTGGGGATGCTGCGAGGCGGGGGAGAGAAGCGGGCGTGGTCAGACTCGGATGACCTGCGGGCCGAGGAGGGAGTAGCGCTGGGCCTCGGCCGAGGGGAGGCCGGTGTCGGTGACGACGGCATCGAAGTCGCCGACGTCGGCGAAGCGGCAGAAGCTCACCGCGCCGAACTTCGTATGGACGCCTGCGAACACCCGTCGGCGTGCGCTGCGCATGGCCTGTGCCTTGACTGCGCTGACCGCCGGATCCGGCGTGGTCAGTCCGTACTCGCGGGAGATGCCGTTCGCGCCGACGTACGCCAGATCGATGACGAAGTCGGCGAGCATCCGGGTGGCCCAGTGGTCGACCGTGGCCATGGTGCCGCCGCGGACACGGCCGCCGAGCAGAAGTACGGCGATCTTCTCGCTGTCGGCGAGAACGGTCGCCACCGCCAGGGATGCGGTGACCACGGTCAGTGTCCGGCCCCTCGGCAGTGCCTCGGCGACGAGCTGCGGGGTGAAGCCCTCGTCGACGAAGACCGTCTCCGCGTCCCCGAGCAGATCGGCGGCGGCCGCCGCGATCCGCGACTTCTGTGGCACATGGCGGGTGGTCCGCATCGCGAGCGTGGTCTCGAAGCCGGCGCTCTCGACGGGGTACGCCCCGCCGTGTGTGCGCCGGACCAGACCGTGCTCCTCGAGCGCGTGCAGATCCCGCCTGATGGTCTCCTTGGCCACCCGGAACCGATCGGCCAGCCGGTTGACGTCGACCGACCCGTCCCGTCGGGCCGTCTCGAGAATTCCCCGTCGGCGTTCCTCGGTGTCCACGGCACACTTCCCTGCTTGTGCTCTGTGCTCTGTTTCTGCCGCGGGCCCGGCGTCCGTTCGGGCCCATGCGTCGTTTGTACAAGCAAGGAAGGCCCCTCGACCAGGCTCTTCGTGGTATCTGCTGTGCCCGTTCGTGCCCGTTTCAGTGATGGTGTCGATGCTGGTCGGGCGGACGTACACGCTTGCTGTGGCATACGGCACTGCCCGATTGGCGGTCCGGCGGCGTCCGATCTCCGCCCGCGGCCGGACAGGATGGAGCCTGCGGGCAGGATTCCCGGGGCCCGGAATGCGGAACGCTGGGGAGGACTTGAAGATCCATGAATGGCTTGAATAGCTTGATCCGCCTGTACGTATCCGTAGGGGCGGACATGGGATTTTCCGACGGACATCCAGGAGCACACCTATGAGTGGAACAGCCCAGATCGGCGTCACGGGGCTCGCGGTGATGGGCCGCAATCTCGCCCGTAACTTCGCCCGCAACGGCTTCACGGTGGCGGTGCACAACCGCACGGCCGCCAAGACGCGCACCCTGGTCGAGGAGTTCGGCGACGAGGGCACGTTCGTCGCGGCCGAGTCGGCCGAGGAGTTCGTCGCGGCTCTGGAGCGCCCGCGCCGCCTGGTCATCATGGTCAAGGCGGGCGATCCCACGGACGCCGTGATCCAGGAGTTCGCGCCGCTGCTGGAGGAGGGCGACGTCATCATCGACGGCGGCAACGCCCACTTCGCCGACACCCGGCGGCGCGAGAAGGAGCTGCGGGAGCGCGGTATCCACTTTGTGGGCGTGGGGATCTCGGGCGGCGAGGAGGGTGCGCTGCACGGGCCGAGCATCATGCCGGGCGGCTCGGCAAAGTCGTACGCCTCGCTCGGCCCACTGCTGGAGAAGATCGCCGCCAAGGCGCCCGACGGCACGCCCACCGTGGCGCACATCGGCCCCGACGGCGCGGGCCACTTCGTGAAGATGGTGCACAACGGCATCGAGTACGCCGATATGCAGCTGATCGCCGAGGCGTACCACCTGCTGCGCTCGGTAGCGGGCTACTCCCCGGCGCAGATCGCGGAGACCTTCCGTACCTGGAACACCGGCCGGCTCGACTCGTATCTGATCGAGATCACGGCGGAGGTGCTCGCGCACACGGACGCGGCGACCGGAAAGCCCTTTGTCGACATCGTCACCGACCAGGCGGAGCAGAAGGGCACGGGCCGCTGGACCGTGCAGATCGCGCTCGATCTGGGTGTGCCGGTCTCCGGTATCGCGGAGGCGGTCTTCGCCCGCTCGCTGTCGGGCCATGCGGATCTGCGTGACGCCTCGCGGTCGCTGCCGGGCCCGAAGGTGCAGCCGCTGGGCGAGGCGGAGGCGGCGCGTTTCGCCGACCGGGTGGAGCAGGCGCTGTACGCGTCCAAGATCGTGTCGTACACGCAGGGCTTCCACCAGATCCAGGCGGGCAGCGAGGCGTACGACTGGGACATCGACGCCGGTTCGGTGGCTGCGATCTGGCGGGCCGGGTGCATCATCAGGGCGGCGTTCCTGGACCGGATCCGTGCTGCGTACGACGCACGGCCCGATCTGCCGAGTCTGCTGGCGGACAAGCAGTTCGCCGAGGAGATCGGCGCGGCCCAGGACGACTGGCGCGAGGTGGTCGCGGCAGCTGCCCGGCAGGGCGTCCCGACGCCGGGCTTCTCGGCGGCCCTCGCGTACTACGACGCCCTGCGTGCCGAGCGGCTGCCCGCGGCGCTCACCCAGGGCCAGCGTGACTACTTCGGTGCGCACACCTACCGGCGGACCGACCGGGAGGGGTCGTTCCACACCCTCTGGGGCGGCGACCGCTCGGAGGTGAACACCGGCTGATCAGGGCTCCGGGCGGCTGATCAGCGGTCTGTCGCGACGCTGATCAGCTCGCGGGGCCCGGCGCGGGCTCCGGCTCCGGCGGCGGGACGGGGGTGGGGCCGGGTCCCGGCGGGTTCGGAATGGGGTCCGGCGCGGGTCCCGGCGGCGGTGAAGGAGTCGGCACCGGACCGGGCAGCGGGCCCGGATCGGGTCCGGGCGGCCCCGGAGAGGGGATGGGCGAAGGCGGTACGGGGGGATGGGTCATGCCGGGCCTCCAGGGTTCACAGTCGTGCGTTCCCAATGTCTCCCGAGGCGCGTGCCCACGCGCGCCGGATCCACGCGTCATGATCCGTACGATGCCGGCCCGGCCGCTGCCAGGAGCCCGGCCGGGGGCTCGGGAGCACCGGGAGCGCGGCGGTCGTACGCGCGGCCCCATCCGCCATCGACGCCTGGGCCAGAACGATGACGTCCGCGTCGCACACCGTGTCCACCGCGGCTGCCGCTGCCGTCAGACAGCCGTCGCGGTCGCCCGCCTCGAAGCACTCGCAGGCGCCCTCGACCAGCAGCGTGCGCAGCTCGGCGCCGCGGCCCGCCGCCTCTATCCCGGATGAGCGCGACCGTCGGCTCCAGGGTGCTGTGCACGGCCGCGACCATCACGATCCCGGCGCTCGCGGGCGGCCGCTGCGGCCATCGGACGATCAGCCCGCAGTACGGGTGCGCCGACACCGGCCGCACTCTCTTCCGCGACGCCCCGATCGTCGAGCAGGTGCACAACACGGCACGCGCGCCCGCGGCGACAGCCTCGGCGAGCAGGGCCGCGACCGCGGGGGCGACCGCCTGGGGCCCTCCTGCCGGGCCCGGGCGAGCAGAGTCTCGTCCATGAGATGCCGCAGCTCGAGAGCCGGGTGGTCCTCGTCCCGCAGGGCGTTGAAGACCGGGATGTGGACCGGGGAGGTGGGCAGCAGCGCCGGCATGACCAGGATGCCCGCGCCACGCCCCCGGTCACCCGAGCTGCGGATGTGCCTTCAGCTGCTGCTCCGCCGCGCGCACCGGCTCGGCCGGGGCCTCGGGGGCCTCGTCCGGGTGCCGCGCGGCCCACTTGGCGGCGTACGGGCACAGCGGCACGACGGGGACGCCCTCGCGCCCCGCCCTCGCGTAGAACTCCCGCACCAGCGCGCCCGCAATGCCCTTGCCCTCGTGCTCCGGCTCGACGACGGTGTGCACGGCGACCAGGGCGGCCGGGGTGCCGTCGAGGGTGAAGTAGGCGATACGGCCGACGACTTGGCCGCCCTCGTACGCCTCGAGGAGGCCGTTCGCCCGGTCGTCACGGATCGCGAGCTCCGGCATGGCACCTGTCTCCTTCGAGCGGGTCATACGGTGACGGCGTGCGGGCTGCGTGCGGTGCCGCTGCCGGGCACCGGCTCGGAGGCGTCCGAGCCGAGGGCGACGATACGGTTGTCCGCGTCGACATGGACGACACTCGGCACCAGCGAGCGCGCCTCGGTGTCGTCGACCTGCGCATAACTGATGAGGATCACCAGATCGCCGGGGTGCACCAGATGGGCGGCCGCGCCGTTGATGCCGATGACGCCGGAGCCGCGTTCGCCCTCGATGACGTACGTCTCCAGCCGGGCGCCGTTGGTGATGTCAACGATGTGGACGAGCTCGCCGGGCAGCAGATCGGCGGCTTCCATCAGGGCGGCGTCGACCGTGACGGATCCGACGTAGTGCAGGTCGGCCTGGGTCACGGTGGCCCGGTGGATCTTGGACTTGAACATGGTACGCAACACTGAGGTGCTCCCGGTTATCAGCTCCCCGCCTGCCATTGCAGGTCAGGGGCATTTCCTTACCCAATGATGTCTTGCACACCCGGGCAGCTCTCGTCGCACTTCACGACGCACGCTGACCGATCGCTGACTCTGTTGATGCCTCGCCAGGCGAGTGCGGAGGCCGAACGCGCCTTCCACCTCACCTCACGAGGCCGAGCCAAGCCTACGCAGCCACGGGCCCGACGCCTAGTACTACAGCTGTAGTTCGCGATCTTGCCGGTCCGGGTGGGCGAACCGATCAGCATTGCGCCCGGGCCAGGCCGCCAGGGCCAGCTCGGCCGCCGCGGCCAGTTGGGGGGCAGTGGCGCCGTCCTGGGCTCGATGCGAGAGCCCCTGGAGGACTGCGGCGAAGTAGTCAGCCAATGCCCGAGGGCTGGCCTCGGCGGGCAGCTCGCCCGCCTGCTGCGCCTTGCGCAGCCGGGCCTCGAACCCGTCCACGTTCTTGTTGCGCAGTTTGCGGAGGAATACCTGCACCTCCGCGTCCTGCGGAGTGACGTTGGTTGCGGCACTGATGGCCAGGCAGCCGGCCGGGTGCGCGGGGTCCGGGTAGATGACCGCGGCCTCCCGGAGGATGCGTGCGAACGCCCCGTATGCGGTGGACTCCTCGCGGAGCGCCACGCCGGCGAAGCCGCCGACGGGTGACCGGCCATAGGTGTCGACCACTTCTTCGAACAGGGACTTCTTGTCGCCGAAGGCCGCGTACAGGCTCCCTGAGCGGATCCCCATCGCATCGGTCAACTCGCCGATGGAGACGCCTTCATAGCCTCGCTCCCAGAACAGGCGCGTGGCCGCGGTCAGCGCCGCTGCGCGGTCGAAGGTGCGCGGGCGGCCGCGCTTGGGCGTCTCAGTCATGCACCCCATTTTAGAGTGACCGACCAAGAAATCGTGCTAGCTTCTTTCTTGGTCGATCACTCAACAAATGAAAGGCGACCAACCACCATGGGTATGCGGCGACTTGAAGGAAAGATCGCACTGGTCACCGGCGGCAGCAGGGGCATCGGGCGGGCCGTCGCGACGCGGCTTGCCCAGGACGGCGCTGTTGTCGCACTGACCTACGCCCGCGACGAGAGCGCGGCGCGCGACGTCGTGGAGCGCATCCGAAAGGACGGCGGCCGGGCCTTCGCCCTCCAGGCACAGCTGGGCCGTCGCGGCGACGCCACCGCCTTGTGGTCCACCTTCGACGCCCAGGTTCCCCACCACGCGTCCGAGCCGACCGTTGACATCATCGTCAACAACGCCGGCATAGGACGCAGTGCGGACCTGACGTCACTGACCGAGGACGGCTTCGACGAGGTCTTCGCCGTGAACGTGCGAGCACCGTTCTTCATCGTGCAAGAGGGGCTGAAGCGACTGCGCAACGCCGGCCGGATCATCAACATCTCCAGCGGCGCGGCCCACCTCGCCATGCCGGAGGCCATCGCCTACGGCGCCACCAAGAGTGCCCTGGACAACTTCACCCTCAACCTCGCCAAGGAACTGGGCGCCCGGGGCATCACAGCGAACTCGGTCGCCCCCGGGATCATCGACACGGACGTCAACGCCGGCTGGCTGCGCGGCAACCCGGAGGCCGAAGCCCATGCGGCCTCGCTGGCAGCACTGGGCAGGGTCGGCCGACCGGAAGACGTCGCCGACATAGTGGCCTTCCTCGCCTCTGACGACGCACGCTGGGTCACCGGCAAGGTGATCGACGCGACTGGCGGCTCCGGCCTGTGAGCCTTCGCCCTTGGCGGGAGCACCCGTCGGTGACCTCATCAGCTACTGCACTCGGTGCGCTCGTTGCCCTAGTGCACGGCCAGTTTGCCGGTACGCCGACGGCAGTCGCCGCGGGCCCGGCCCGACGTGCGCGACGTCGGGCCGGCTGTCGTCCCCGGGGGGGGCGGACGACTCGGTCGCTCGGTTGTTACGGCGCCATCTCGTACGCCCCGGACAGTGCCTCGACACGCTCCCAGACGCGCGCCGAACGGGCGTCCTCGACGACCGGACGCCGGACCGCGTCCAGCGCCCAGCGCTGCTGTTCCGCGGTGGCGGAGTCCTTGCCGTGCAGCTCGACGGCGTGCGCGGAGAAGTCGCGTACGAGGACGGCGAACAGTTCGTCGAGCACGTCCTCGTCGAGCCCGGTCAGGTGCGCCTGCTCCAGGATCAGCTGACCGTGGACGACCAGCGCGAACAGCTGGCCGACGGCGAGAAGAAGGTCGAGGTCGCGGCTCTGCTCCTCGCCCGGGGCTGCGGTGGTGACGAACTCGCACAGCGCGTCCGCCTGCTCCCGGAAGCGTCCGACATTGGGCACATGGGCATACGCGTCGTAGGCGGTGCGCCAGTCGTGGAAGCGTACGGAGCCCAGGCCGCGGGCCGGTCCCTGCTGGAAGAGGAATGCGTCGTCGGCGGCGTCGAGGCGGGTCGGCACGGGTGCGTACTCGGCCGGGTCCAGCAGATGGTTGCGCATGAACTTGAGGATCAGCGCGAGGTTGACGTGGACCGTGCCCTCCAGCTTCGGCAGCCCCCGGATCTCGGTGGCGGCCTGGGCGAAGTAGGTGTCCTTCTCAAAGCCCTTGGCGGCGATGACGTCCCACATCAGGTCGATGACCTTCTCGCCCTCGGTGGTCACCTTCATCTTCGTCATCGGGTTGAAGAGCAGGTAGCGGCGGTCGTCGGGGCCGGCGGAGCGGAAGTAGTCGACGGCTCGGTCGCTGAACAGCTTCATCCCGACGAGGCGGACGTATGCGTCGGTCAGTTCGCGGCGCACGTGCGGGAAGGCGGTGACGGGGCGGCCGTAGAGGATGCGGTTGTGTGCGTGAGTGACGGCCTCGTACATCGCGTGCTCGCAGATGCCGATCGAGGCGGTGCAGAGATTGAACTTGCCGACGTTGACGGTGTTGAGGGCGGCGTCGAAGGCAGCGCGGCCGGTGTGCAGTACGTCGTCCGGACCGACCGGGTAGTTGTCGAGGCGGAACTCGCTGACGTACTTCGAGGAGTCGACGACGTTCTTCACGAGCCGGTACGCCGGGTGGCGACTGTCGGCGGCGAAGAAGACGTAGCCGTCCGGGCCCTCGATGTCGGTGCGGCGGCCGAAGACGGAGACGAGCCCGGCAGCGTTGCCGTTGCCGATGTAGTACTTGGAGCCACTGGCCCGGAAGCCACCGTCGCCGTCGGGCTCCAGCAGCATGTCGGTGGAGTAGATGTCGGCGCCGTGGGCCTTCTCGGACAGACCGAAGGCGAACACCTCGCCCTGGGAGAGGAGTTCCGCCGCTCGGGTGCGAGCAGCAGCGTTGTCGCTCTGCCAGACCGGGCCGAGACCGAGGATGGTGACCTGCCACGCGTACCAGTAGTCGAGCCCGTAGAAGCCGAAGATCTCGTTGAGAGCGGCGATCCGGGCGGTGTCCCAGCGCGTGTCCTGCTGCCCGGCGGCGGAGGCCGGGGTGAGGAAGGTCGCGAACAGCCCTTCCTTGGCGGAGAACGCGAGGAAGTCCGCCAGCCAGGCACGGGAGCGGTAGTCCTCGATCAGCCTGCGCTTGCCGCGGTCCTCGAACCAGTCGACGGTGGCGCGCAGCAGCCTGCGGGTCTCGGGGTCGAAGTGCGCCGGGTCGTAGGTGCGCGGGTTGAACAGAAGCGGGTCGGCCATGGATGTTCGCCTTTCCGGCTTGAGGGTGCGGGTTGAGTGGTGAGGGGAGTGCTCGGGGCGGACGGGAGGCTCGCCGGCGCCGGTTCAGCGCTCGGGAGAGCCGGTGGAGGGTGGCGAGTACGTCGTCGAGCCGAGCGGGCGTCATCCGCTCGTACGCGATGCCGCCGCGCAGCACGACGTGCCGGAGCTCCCCCGGCGCCGGACGTTCCGGAGGCCTCGGGTGACGTCACGCTGCTCCCCCCGCGAGACAGTGCGCGAGCCGGTCGGTGTGCGCCTGATGGTGCCGCCCGACCTCGCGGATCAGCGCGGCCGGGTCGTCCCAGGCGATCCTTCTATGCAACTCGTTGCATAGACAAGCGGCACCGCCCGGGTGAGACACGGCTCACCCAGGCAGACAACCAAGGAACGGAGGAAACGGTCCGCCGGAACATCCGGCGGACCGTTTCGAAGGATCGAAGTTCGCGACGAGGCGGTGGCGCGTCAGCGCTGTGTGAGTTCGTCGCGGACAGCTTCGGCGTCCGCGGTGGTGCTGTTCACGGACACCACGCGTTCGCCGCCGAGCCATAGTGCGACATCTACGGCTCGTGGAGCGGCGAGGGTGGCCACAAGTACCGACCGGGACAATGCCGTGGTCAGCGCCGTGGTCAGCGCCGTGGCACCGATCGTGGAGTCTGGTACGGCGGCTTGGAGAGCCAGACCGTGGAAGCGGCTCGGTGCCTCGCGGGTGACGTTGAGCATGCCGCGGGTGTCGAGTCGCCCCTCGGCCCGCAGTCGGACCGGGATGCGTTCGCCGGACAGCAGGGCAGTCAGCTCGGCGCACAGGGCGGCGAGCAGGATCTCCTGGGAGTTGGGCGCCCGGTCGATGCCCAGCATCTGCTTCGCCTGGTCCACCGGCCAGGGCCCCGACTCATGGCGTACGCCGTCGGCGCGGACGGCGGTGCTGTAGCGGCCCTCGGAGCCGTACTCCCAGGTCACGGTTGCCTCGAGGGAGCAGGTGGTGCGGAAGTCCGACGAGCGGAAGTCCGACGAGATGGCGGGCGGCGGGAGGGTGACGGGCGTTGTACGGCCGTCGGGGAGTGTGACACCGACCGAGTCGAAGGGGGCCTCGTCCAGGAATATCCGGTGGTTGGGGCTGAACGCGGTGACCAACCGGTTGATCGAGCGGGCCGTGTCCACGTCCGCGTCACAGTCGACGTCGCAGCGCCACCGGATGTTCTCGAGCGGCCGGCCCGCGGCCGGCCGCCCCGTGTCGTCGAGCGCCAGCTCGGCCCGGACCGTGACGGAGATTCCGCCGAGCGTGACACCGCGTGCGGTGTAGCCGTTGACGGTGGTCACCAGGACGCAGGCGCCGAGTGAGGCGAGCGCCGACTCGTACGGCGTGGGGGGTGGTGCGTCCGAGCCGTCAGGGGTGAGCGCGAACCGGTGGGCAAGCCGGAAGTCGCGGGCCATTCGCACGGTGCCGTTGCGCGCCGTGAGCGTGCGGGAGGTGACGGTGCCCGGGGCCGAGGCACCTGCCGGTGCCTGCACGGCAAAGGCGGCGATGGCCTCCGCGGGGTACTCCCGGATCTCGTGCACCATCTCCGAGACCCCGGTGATGTTCAGCCCGTTGCGCATGCTGCTGGTTCCTTTCCGTGCGGATCAGAGGCTGCTGAGCGCCTGGTCGAGATCGGTGACGAGGTCGCTGGTGTCCTCGATGCCGACCGAGAACCGCACCAGGCCCGGAGCGATCCCCACCTCGGCGCGCTGACGCTCGGTGAGGAAACTGTGCGAGGTGTTGAACGGCAGGCTGATCAGGGACTCCACGCCGCCGAGGCTGGTGGCGACCACCGGGATGCGCAGCCGGTCCATGAGCTTGAGCGCTGCTTCGTCGCCGCCGCCCAGCTCGAAGGCGACCATCCCGCCGAAGCCGTCGGGGCGCATCTCGTGCAGCCAGGTGTAGGGGTAGTCGGGGCGGGAGGGGTGGTGGACCCGGTGCACCGCGGAGTGGCCGGCGAGGAACTCGGCGATGGCGACGGCGCTCTCGCTGTGCTGGCGCATCCGGAGCGCCAGCGTCTTCAGGCCACGCTCCAGCAGGAAGCACATCATCGCGTCCAGCGAGCCGCCGAACTTCAGCAGCTGGGCCCAGATCCGGTCGACGTACTTGCGCGGACCCGCCGCGACGCCCGCCGTCACATCGCTGTGACCGTTGAGGTACTTGGTCGCGCTGTGGATGACGATGTGTGCGCCGTGCTCCAGGGCACGCAGGCAGACCGGCGGCAGGAAGGTGCCGTCCACGACCAGCAGGAGGTTCTTCTCCCGCGCGAGCCGGCCCAGCTCCACGAGCGGCGCCGCCTTCAGCAGCGGGTTGGTCAGGGTCTCGAAGAACAGGACCTGGGTGTTGTCACGGACGGCCGCTCGGATGGCATCGATGTCGACCGGGTCGGTGAAGGTGACCTCGCGTCCGAGCTGGTGCATGTCCTCGCGCAGCAGATTGAAGGTGCCGCCGTAGACATCCCGCGAGGAGACGATGTGGCCGCCACGATTGGTGAGGGCGAGCAGCGTCGTCGTGATCGCCGCCATGCCCGAGGAGAACAGCACGGCGCTCTCGGCGTTCTCCAGCGACGCGAGCTTCTCCTGTACGACCCACTGGTTGGGACTGCCGTACCGGCCGTAGATCGGGACGTCCCTGATGTGGCCCTGGTCGAACGCCTCGTAGGTGTCCTCGGTGAAGGTGAACGTACTGGTCTGAAAGACTGGGGTGCCGACGGCTCCGGTGACCGGGTCCTCGTAGGTTCCGGCGTGCACGCTCCGGGTGCTCGTCCCGGTGTCGTCCACCACGCGCTGCTGGGACAGCCGGGGTCCGGGGACCCGGCCACGGCGGAGGGTGTTCATCCAGGGACGGTCCTGGCCGGCTCCGGGGGCTTCTCCGTTTGATCGCGTCACCGGTGGTCCTGCCTTTCGAGCGTGGGGGTTGACGGGTGTGCGGGTTGCGCAGAGCGAGGGGCGGGCCGCCCTGCGGAGGGGATGCGGAACGCCCATCCAGCGTTCGGAGTACGGGAGTTCACCGTCGTCCGGGCAGTGGGGCAACGTTAGAGTGCAGCATGATCACACCTCCGGTTCAGCGCCTGCGGATACTGTCCGTCGACTTCACCATCGAGCATCTGGCCGACGGACAGCTGCCGACGGACGACTCCTGGTATGCCCTGCTCCGTGCTCCGGAAGGACTCACCGTGGTGCGCGAGGCGCGGGGGCCCGGGGAGCCGAGCACAGCAACCGCGAGCCCCCAGGACCGTTGGGCCGGGTTCTACGGGGACGTCGCCCACGGTCTGGACCTGCCCGGCATGCTGGCAGCCGTGATCGGTCCCCTCGCGGCCGCGGCGGTCCCGGTCTTCGTTTCGTCAACTTTCCACAGTGATCTCGTCCTGGTTCCCCGCGTACGGATGGCCGATGCCTGTGTCGCATTGCGTGCTGCCGGTCACGAGGTGGTCGAGTCCGGCTGAACCTCCCTAGATCTGGACCTTGGCTGTGGTGGCGGAGGGGATTTCCCGGACGTCGCGGATGAGCATGAGGGAGAGGAACATGACGAGCATGGCAATTCCGCACGTCCACAGGACCGGTTGGGGGCCGGTGCTTGCCGCGACGACGGGGATGATCACCATGCCGAGGGGTTGGCAGGCCATGGAGCCCAGCCACTCGTAGGCACTGACGCGGGACAGCCGGTCGGCGGGGACGTTGCTCTGCAGGGTCGTCTCCCACAGGGTGTTGAAGACCATCAGGCCGCAGCCGCCGAGGAAGGCCGCCAACGCCACGACGGGGACGGGGAGCTGGAGAGCCAGCGCCAGGATCGGGGCCGAGAAGAGAGAGACCGCGAAAACTCCCGTTCTGAGGGGGAAGCGGGTCTTCAGCCAGAGAGTGACCAGACCGCCGCAGACGGCTCCGGCACCGAAGCTCGCCATGATCAGGCCCCAGCCGACGGCGCCGCCGAGCTGGTCGTCCGCGACGACGGGGCCGAGCACCGCGTAGGCGGCCTGGAACATATTGGCCAGCGAGGCCGTGGCCACGATCGTCCACACCCAACGGCGAGCCGTGAACTCCCGCCATCCCTCGCGCAGATCGTCCAGCATCGCGCGGGCCGACAGCCGGGCGGGGACGACGGCCCTCGGCAGGAATCCCAGGCACAGCGCGCTGAGGGCGAAGGTTGCCGCGTCGACCGCGATGGCCCAGCCGGCACCGGCGAAGGCCACCAGCAGACCCGCCAGCACGGGGCCGGCCACGTTCCCGGAGGCCCGGGCCAGGCTCGTCAACGAGTTGGCCTCCTGCAGCCGCTCCTCGGGCACCGTCTGCTGGACCAAGCCGGTGACCGCGGGCATGAAGAGCGCCGAAGCCGTTCCGTGCACCATCTGCAGCACGACCAGCTGCCAGACGTTCGCCGAACCGGTCAGCAGCAGGACGGCCAGCACACCCTGGCTGCCCGCGCGGACCACGTCCGCCCAGAGCATCACCGTCCGGCGCGGGAGCCGATCCGCGATCACGCCGCCGATCAGCATGAACGCCACCAGCGGGAGGACGCGGGCGGCGAGCACCAGGCCGAGGTCCTCCGGCCCGCCGATGGACAGTACGGCGAACGCCAGCGCGACCGGCGCCATGAAGTCACCGATCAGCGAGGCGAGGCTGCCCAGGAAGAACCAGCGGAAGTCGCGCACCCGCAGGACGTCGAGCTTGCTGATCACTGGAGATCTTCCCGGCCGAGGACGGGCCAGCTCTCACCGGTGCTGGTGTGGAGCAGCGGTACGCGAAGCACGAGGGGGCAGATGTGAGACGGCACCAGCTCGTCGCCTCGTCCGACCCACGGCTGCGGATGCCAGGGCTGCCCGCAGTCGGCCATGAGCTCGGCATCCGCGGGGTCGACCGTGACCGCGATGTCGTCCAGTTCGTGCAGGCCGAGCGCTACCAGCCCGGCATCGCCCAGCGGGTATGCGCCCGCTCCCAGCTCGGTGATGCCCGGGACGAGAGCGTCCACCGACGGAGTGCCGCCGAACGCCACTACCGGACAGGGCAGCCCACCGGAACGGAGCCGGTCCGCGCTCTCCACCAGGTGCTGAGCCTGTTCCCGAGCCGATGCCGACCGATCCAGGGCATCCTCGGCACTCAGGAGCGCCTGATAGCCGACCACTCCGTCCAGCGTCAGCTCCCTCGTGCTCTCCACGGCGCGGGCGATTGCCTCCACATCGGTCGTGCGATCCACCTGTACGCGGACTCCGACTCGCACGCCGTGCCGGCGCGCGGCCCGGCTCAGGATCTCGACCGTCTCGACGTCGTCGACGTGCACGGACAAGCGGCAGTCCGCGGCGAGCCCGGCGAACCGGTCCAGCACGGACGGATCGCGCCAGGGCCAGGCCGCGACGATGTCCTCGAACCCCGCCGCGACAAAGGGACGGGCCAACTGTGGCCGCGTCACCGCGATCCCGCAGGCGCCCGCCTCCTGCTGCATACGGGCGATCTCGACCGTTCGATGCCCCTTGACATGGGCTCGTACCGGAACCGCTGCCCGGGAGTGGAACGCGGCGATGTTCTTCCGTACCCGGGCGACGTCCACACGGACCCGGCTCATCCCAGCCCGTCCCACTCGTCACGGGGGTAGGAGAACGCGATCTCCCCTCCCTCCAGCATCCCTGCCTGCCGCTCGGCCTCTTCCGGATCCGGGACCCCGAAGCCGGTGACGCCCATCGGGATCTCCACGTTCCAGTCCAGGTCGAGGACCTTCTCCACGGTCTCGTCCCGGATCGCGGCGGTGAAGAACACCCCAAGTCCCAGTGCCGTACCTGTGAGATAGGCCGTCTGGCTCACATGCCCGAGATCGGCGAACAGCGCGCGGTACGTCCTGCTCATCGGGTACTTCCACGATGAACGCTCGAGCACCGCCGAGTACATGAACAGGACCGGAGCCCTGGCCACGAAGCTCTGGTCGCCGCACCAGTGGAGAATCTCCTCGTCGGTGGGGGCGTCCACGGGGAGCGGTTCCAGGGCGTGGATGTCCGGGGCGTAGTGGTAGATCCCCGGCCGCACGCCCGCCACGTCGCGGACGACCGGGTAGATCTCGACCGGGTGACGTGATCCCCCGGACGGGCTCGCCTTGAGCAGCGAGACGCCGAAGCCGGGGAGATCGACCTGATGCTGGACGCCCGCGGCCCAGTGGAGCATGGTGCTGAGCTGGATGAGGCTCACCGGCTCGTCCGCAGCGAACCTCCGGGTCGTACGGCGCCGCCGCAGCGCCTGTGCCAGGTCCATCGGCAGCGGAGCGGGGTCGGGCAGCGGGATCGCCGGCGAGGGGTAGCGCTTGAACGGCTCGGGTTGCGGCTCCTGCTCCCCCTTCTGCCGCAGCCGGACGGTGTCCTCGGCCGCGGAGACGAAGCGCTCGCCGTCGTGAGTACGGGACGCCAGATGGAAGTAGGTCGCGGCGGTGCCCCAGGTCCGCCACGTGCCGAGCTCGTCCTCACGGCGGTGCTCCGGCGAGCCCTCCTCGATCAGGAGGCCCGCCGCCAGGAGTTGCTTCACCAGGTCCGCGTCCCCCTCGCGGGGCTCCGACCATGCCGAGTAGTGCGGCAACAGGCCCCACACCGCGGGGCGCAGAGCGAACTGGCGGTGATTGACCGGATCGTCACAGACGAGCTGCCCGTTCCTGCAGGTGAAGACGGTCAGGCGCGAGACGCGTAGCCGCATCAGTCCCCCTCGGGAGAAAGACCCGCCGCCCGATGCGGGGCATCGGGCGGCGGATGGTTATGTGTTTCAGGCGCAGTTGGGAATCAGGCAGTACTGCGGAGCCTCGTACTCGTCCTCGAGGAGGAGCTCGAAAGCGGGGGTCTGCGTTTCGGTGTTCTGCATATGCACTCCCGATGAAGGTGCCGTCTTGGGCACGGACCGAACTTGCCCATTTATCTAAACACAACCGCGCTTTGCGCTCAAGCCATAATATTTGAGCCGTTTCTTTGCAGCACAAACTCTGCCGTTCGCCGAAATAGATCGAGGGGAACGACAGAGTCGGCTCGTCTGATTTAAGGCTCTGATCGATGCATACGCCGGCCGCCGACCGGAACTCGGGAAATCTTCGAGATGGGGGTTACCGCATGCGAGCGAGGCTTTGCATGGCGCACCGCCTCCACAAACTCGTTCAGGGTCGGATTGGCGAACACCGCATCGATCTCCAGGTCGACGGACAGATCCTGGCCCACTTTGTCGATCATTCTCAGCGCCAGCAGTGAATGGCCGCCGAGCAGGAAGAAATTGTCCTGCCACGCAAGCGCCTCATGGTCGAGAAGCTCACTCCAGATCGATCTGACCGCGGCAACGGTGGGATCGCTCAGCAGCTCGGCGCTCATCTCACTGGAGGACTCGACGGGCTCGTAGTCGAGGGCGCCATAGTTGATCTTTCCGTTGCTGAGCCGCGGCAGATCCCCGACGCGCACGAACACCGTCGGGATCATGTGCCTGGGCAGCCGGTCGGTCAGCGCCAGCCTGATGTGCTCGTACTCCCCTGCCACGAGCTGTCTCGATTCGCCCTCGCCCTCCATTACGAGGTAGGCGACCAGGGACATGCCCTGCCGGGTCCGATGCACCTTCGCCACCGCGTCGGCAACGCCCGGGACCTGCCGCAGCATGGCCTCCACCTCGCCGGGCTCGATGCGCAGACCGCGCATCTTGATCTGCCGGTCGACGCGTCCCATGTACTCGAGGTCGTCATCGACGGTGAACCGCGCCAGATCACCCGTGCGATAGAGGCGGGCCCCCGGTTCGCCGAAGGGGTCGGGAATGAAGGCCTCGGCCGTACGGCCCGGGTTTCCCAGATATCCGCGTCCGACGCCCAGCCCGCCGACCCACAATGAACCCACCATGCCCTTCGGCACCAGCCCGAGTTCATTGTCGAGGATATATACGGTCATATTGGCCAGCGGCTTTCCGATCGACACCGGCCGAGACTGATCAGAATCCTCGGTCACCTGATAGATGCTGACGTCGTCGGCGCACTCGGTCGGCCCATAAGCGTTGTAGAGGTCAACGGTCGGGCATTCGGAAAGCCACTGCCGAGCGGTTTCCCAGCTCAACGCCTCGCCGCCGGAGATCATCGCACGAAGAGCGTGGGACTCGTGCTGAATACCGGCCTCCAGCAGCGCCGCCACCACGACAGGCACGACCTCCATGAGACTCATTCTGCTCTCGACGATCGAATCCCTGAGCTTCGCCGGCGACATGACACGCGAATCGTCGACGATCCGGAGCCTGGCGCCCACCATCAGAGGCGAAAGGAATTGCCACACAGAGATGTCGAACGTGGCGGGCGCCGTCTGGCCGATACAGTCGTGCGACTCGATGCCGAAATGCTCGATCATCTGCCAGAGGTGATTGGTCATTCCCCCCATCGTCACGATCGCGGCTTTCGGTACGCCGGTGGATCCCGACGTGTGAATGATGTACGCGCTGCCGATCATCGGGGTGGAGCACAGCGGGTTCTGCTCGGTACGGCCGTCGCACAGCTCGTCGATGGCGAACACCTGAGGCCGGTCGATGTCGTCCCGTTCGGTGAGCGCCCGGTCCACGAGGGCCTGGCCCTTCCCGTCCGCGATGACCCCGCGGGCGCCGAGGGTGGCCATCATGTCCGCGACGCGCCGTGGCGCCTCCGTCTGGCTGATCGGTACGTAGCAGGCGCCTGCTTTGTGGATGCCGAGCAGCGCCACCAGGAAGTCGGCCGTGCGGCCGGCGCACATCACGACGTTCGCTTCGGAGCCGATGCCCGCCTCCCGCAATTGCTCCGCGACGTGATTCGCCCGCCCGTTGAGCTCGGCATAGCTCAGCCGATCGGTGCCGTCGTCGACTGCCAGAGCCTCCGGTGTACGTACCACCTGCCGTTCGAAGGTCGCCAGGTAGTGCTCCTCGCGGGGAGTACGAGGTCCGGTACCGGTCGCGATCAGGTCCTTCACGCCGTCGGAGTCCACCAGGGGGAGCCTGGCCACGTCGGCCTGCGGATCCGCCGCGACAGCACTCAGCAGCGCCTTGTAGGCCACCATGAACTGCTCCGCCTGCGCACGCGGCACCAGCGCGGTGTCGAACTGCAATCCGAAGTGCAGGGAGTCATGGAACTCGGCCACGTTCAGTGAGATGTCCGACTGGGCCGTGGGGTCCGGGACTGCGTAGCCGCGCAGGGTGACACCGTCCAGATCCAGCACCGAGGACGGATCGCCCAGAACCGCTCCCGCCACCGACCGGCCGCCGGGCAGCGCGGCGGAGTAGTGGCTGAACATCGCCTGGAAGATCGGCGGCGCACCGGCGGTGCGATCGGGGTTGATCTGCTGTGTCATGACGGGGAAAGGCAGGTCCTGGTGGTCCAGGGCGTCCAGCATCCGCTGGTGCGCCGTGGACGCGAATTCCCCGAAGCCGATGCCGGAACCGAATCCCGACCGGATCGGCAGCACGTTGACCAAGTAGCCGACGTGGGAGGCGAGTTCCTGATGCGTCCGGCCCGCCACCGGCACGCCGACCACCACGTCGGACTGCCCGCTCACGCGGTGCAGCAGCACCTGGAAGCTGGCAAGCAGCACGTTGTGCAGAGTCAGCCCCTCGTCCCGGGCGATCCGCGTCAGTGCGGACAACAGCTCCCGGGAACCCTCGAAGGAGGCGGTGGCGCCCGCGTGCCCCCTGCTCCGGGTGCTGGAGGGAAGCTCCAGCACGGGCAGGTCTCCCGCGAGCTGTTCCTTCCAGTAGGCAGTGAGCTCCTCACCCCGGTCGGCGAGTGCCGCACGCTCCAGCGCGGACGGCGACAGGCCGGGATCCTCGCTCTCGTCCCGGACCGGAGCCGGACCGTACGCCTCCTTGAACTGCCCGAGAATGATGGCCAGCGAGGTCAGATCACACACGATGTGATGCAGCGACAGCACCAGGAGGTGGCAGTCCTCCCGGCGGACGACCGCCGCCCGGATCAACCTGTCCTGTTCGAGAACGAAGGGCCTCGTGGCCAGATCAGCGATCCAGTCCTGTACCTGGTCCTCCGTCCATGACCGCGCGTCAACGATCTCCGGTCGCACGTCCCACTCGGGCTCGACGTGTGCGGTCGGGCTGCCGTCGACCGTCCGCAGGGACAGCCGCAGGTTGGCGTGCCGGCGGACCACCGCGTTGAGCGCGGCGGACAGCCGCTCGATGTCGACGTCGCCCGTCAGGCTGAAGGCGCGGGTGACGTTGTAGGCGTAACTGTCGGGCGACGTGCGCTGGAGGAACCACAGCGCGCGCTGCGTCTCTGTCAGTTCGTAATCCTCTCGGCCGGGGCCGGGGGCCGGGCTCGTCGGCCGCGCGGTGTGCTCCAGCGCGGTCTCGGCCAGCTCCGCGATCGATTCCGCCCGCAGCACCAGGCTCGGGCGGAGCCGCACCCCGAGCAGGTTCTCGATCTCGTGCTGCAGCTGCACCGCCGTCAGCGAATCCACACCCAGTGAGGTGGGCGACGCCCATTCGTCCAGCGGCTCGTCCGCGCCGAGCACCTGCTGGAGATACGCGCGGATGGCGCGCGTGAGGAGGTCTATCCGGTCTGCTCCGTCCGCCTCTTGGAAGGTGTGGGCGCTGATCAGGTCGGACATCCGCACTGTTCCGTCCGGCCCGGCGTCCGAGGTCTCGGACCACAGCACGGGCAGTGTGTCCGCCAGGAACTTCGTCCTGGCCGTGTAGCGCTGGACCTTGCCGCTGGACGTCTTGATGATCGCGCCTGCCGGCACCAGCGCAATCGTCCGGGCAGAGACTCCGTACCGACGGGAGAGCACCTCCCTGATCCCGCGCACCAGCTCCGGGTACTGCTCCTGCGGAGTGCCCGTACGAACCTCCTGGCAGACGACCATTGCCTCCTCGCCGTCGCCGTCCACACTGAAGATCGCGCCACAACCCGGCCTGAGCGACGGGCTGCTCGCGGCCACGTCGACCTCGAGGTCCTCCGGGTGGAGGTTGCGGCCCCGATGAATGACCAGGTCCTTCATCCGCCCGGTCACATGGAGTCGGCCCCGGTGGAGGAAGCCGAGGTCCCCGGTACGCACATAGGTGGCCGATTCGTCCCCGGCCACCGTGGCGCCGAAGGCGGAGAGGCTTCCGGCAGAGTCGCCCCAGTAGCCCGATCCGTTGCTGTCGCTGTCCACCCAGATCTCGCCGATGTGCCCCTCGGCAAGCGGTCGCCTGTCGCCGGGATCGACCACACGCACGGAGGCATGTTCGAGCAGTCGGTAGGAGACCAGCTCACGTCCCGCGTCCGGTGCCTTCTCCTCGAGCGCCAGGCCCTGTTCCAGGGATTCGACGGAGAACGAGCGGCTCTCGCAGTCCACGGTCGCCTCGGCGCTCGCCACGAGCAGCGTCACCTCGGCCAGGCCGTAGCAGGGCGTGTGTGTCGGGGACCGGAATCCCACCTCGCCGAAGGTCTCGGTGAACGACCGCAGGCTCCGCGGCGAGACGGGGGCCGCCCCGTTGAAGGCAAGCCGCCATGAACTCAGGTCGAGCCGTGCCTTCTCCTCTTCGGTGATCTTCCGTACGCACAGGTCGTAGGCGAAGTTGGGTCCGCCACTGATCTGGGCCTTCTCCTCGGAGATCGCCTCCAGCCACGAGGCGGGCCGTTGCAGGAAGGACAGTGGATCGAGGATGACGGCGCGGGAGCCCGTGTACAGCGGCTGCAGCAGACCGCCGATCAATCCCATGTCGTGGTGCAGAGGCAGCCAGCTGACGCTGGTCGAGTCCGGGGTGACTCCGAAGCACTTCTGGATGGCGGCTTCGTTGTGCATGAGGCTGCCGTGCGAAACGACCACGCCGCGCGGAGCCTTCGTCGAACCCGACGTGTACTGCAGGAAGGCCACGTCTTCCGGCGCGATGCCGCACTGCGACCACCCCGAGGACTCCCCCTCGTCGACAAGATCGACGTCGATCCAGGCGATCGAAGGATCGAGCTGCTGCATGAAGGGGGTGTCGCCCAGGTACTGGCGGACCGGGGACATCGAAAGGACGGCGGTGGCCGAGCAGTCCTTGGCCACGTTCAACACCCGTTGGGTGGAGGACTCGTCGACCGGCAGGGGCAGCGGGACCGCGATGACGCCGGCCGCGAGGCATCCCAGGAAGGCCGGCACGAACTCGGGCGCGGTCGGAATGATGATCAGTACACGGTCGCCGGGACCGAGCCGCTGCTGAAGCACGCCCGCCACCGCACGCGATCTGTCGTCCACCTGTCCGAACGTCAGATCGGTCCTCGGCGTCCCCAGCGTCGTCGGAGCGAAGGTCAGCGCCTGCGCCGAGCCTCGCAGGCCGGCATGTCCGCGCACCACGGAAGGAAGATCAATGAACACGTACAGCCCCGCTCCGTCTGTGAGTGAAGAACTTGATCGTCATGGCTTCAGCCGGACGGAGAGCACCGGTCCGATCTCCGCCATCGGGATCGGCCGGGTCAGCGCCCCGTGGGCCTCGGCGATCGGGTGAATCTCGATGCGTCCGGTCACGAACGGCTGCCATGCCGCGGCCTCGGGCGACCCCGGGGGGCGTTCCTCCGTGGCGGCGAAGAACAGCACGTCACCGTCGAACACCCGGGGTGCGAAGTGCCGTTGCAGGTTCACGTTGTCGGCGAAGACCTTGGCCAGTGCCTGAACGCCGTCGTCCCCGAAGTCGGCCAGCAGCCCCTCGGCGGCCGACTCGTATCCGAGCGAGCCGGCCACGGCCGCCAGGAGTTCCGGATCGTCGTACTGCACCGGTCCGGCATCGTCGATGAAGGGATAGCTGTCCAGCATCGTGAGGGAGGCGACCTGCTGACCGTCCTCCTGGAGCCGGACCGCGATGTCGTGCGCGACGAGACCGCCGAACGACCACCCCAGCAGGTGGTACGGGCCTTCGGGCTGCACCTTGCGGATCTCTTCGATGTACTGGGATGCCATGTCCGCCGTGCTCGCCGGCTTCCAGCCGTGCTCGGTGAGTCCTCTGGACTGGAGCCCGTAGACGGCCCGGTCCGGATCCAGGTGACGCAGCAGCCCGACGTAGCCCCAGCTGATGCCCGCCGCCGGGTGTACGCAGAAGAGCGGTGCGTCGGAGCCGCCTGCCCGGAGCCGCAGCAGGACGGGGAATTCGCCGGCCCGGTCGCCGCCGCGCGATCGATCCGACAGCCCGGCGACCGTCGGCGCCTCGAACAGGGCACGAATCGTGACCTCCACGCCCAGCTCCCGGCGCGCCCGGCCGGCGAGCCGTGCCGCCAGCAGCGAATGCCCGCCGAGTGCGAAGAAGTCGTCGTCGATACCGACCTCGGCGACACCCAGGACCTCCGCGAACAACGCGCACAGGGCACGCTCCGCGATGGTTCGCGGCTGACGGCCGCCCGAGGTGAACTCCGGCGCGGGCAACGCCTTGCGGTCGAGCTTGCGATTGGGAGTGAGCGGCAGCTCCGGCAGGACGACCAGCGCGGCGGGAACCATGTAGTCCGGCAACGCCAGGTGCGCATGAGCACGCAGCCGGTCCAGGTCGACCTCGGCATCGGGAGCCGCGACGACGTATCCCACCAGGTGTTCGACCCCCGGCCGGTCCTCGCGGAGGATCACCACGGCCTCGGCGACGCTCGCGTGCCGGCTCAGAACCGCCTGGATCTCGCCCGGTTCGATCCGGAAGCCGCGGAGTTTCACCTGGTGGTCGGCCCGGCCGAGGAAGTGGAGCTCACCGTCCCTGGTCCACCTGGCCTGGTCGCCCGTGTCGTACATCCGGGAACCGGCGGGCCCGAACGGGTTCACGACGAACCGCTCCGCGGTCAGGGCGGGCTGGTGGAGATATCCGCGGGCCACGCCGTCACCCGCAATGTAGAGCCTGCCGGGGACACCGACGGGCACCGGACGCAGAGCGTCGTCGAGGACGTACATCCGGGTGTTGGAGACCGGAGTGCCGATCGACGGCGTCCCCGCAGTGCCGGTGAGCGTCTTGAGTGACGACCAGACGGTCGTCTCGGTCGGGCCGTAGCAGTTGACGACCCGCTCGGCCACAGCCGTGAGACGGCCGGCGAGATCTGCCGGCAGCGCCTCCCCGCCGACCAGCAACGACATGCCCCGGAACGCGCCGGGGTCCGCCGTCACCATGGCCTGGTAGAGCGAAGGGGTGGCCTGCATGATCGTGGCGCCACTGTCCGCGAGGAGCTTCGGCAGCTCCACCGGATCCCGCACGACGTCATGGTCGGCGATGACGATGCTTCCGCCGACGAGCAGCGGCAGGTACATCTCCACGGTCGCGATGTCGAACGCGATGGTCGTCACCGCCACCAGGACGTCCTCGCATCCGATCCGGGTCGTGTCCCGCATGGCGAGCAGCAGGTTCAGCAGCGCGCCGTGGGAGATCACGACGCCCTTGGGCCGGCCCGTGGAACCTGACGTGTAGATGACGTACGCGGCATGCTCCGGATTCCGGCCGCCCGGAAGTTCCTGGTCGGTCAGGTTCTCCCCCGGCAGCCGGTGGATGTCGTCGGCCGCGTCGAGGCAGAGCGCGGGAACGTCCCGCGGCAGGAGGCCCGCGTACTCGGTCGTGGTCAGGACAAGCGCCGGGGCCGCATCGGTCAGCATGTGGTCGATGCGGTCCGCGGGGTACCCGGCGTCGAGCGGAATGTAGGCGGCTCCCGACTTCAGCACCGCCAGAAGACCGGCCAACAGGTCGACGCCACGCGGAAGAAGCAGAGCGATCATCGGTTCCGCGCCGACGCCGGCCGGCAGCAGCCGGCGTGCCAGCCGGTTGGCCCTCGTGTTCAGCTCACGGTAGGTGAGAGCGGTGTCGCCGGAGCGCACCGCTGTTGCGTCCGGGGTCCGCGCGGCCTGCTCCTCGAACAGGTCGGTCAGCCACCGGTTCTGCGGCACCTCGGCCTCGGTGTCGTTCCAGCGAACCAACTGCGTACGGCGTTCTTCGGCATCGAGCAGATCGACGGCTCCGATCCGCAGACCGGGGTCGGCGGCGACCGCGTCCAGGAACCCGACGAGCCACCCCGCCATCGCCTCGACTGTCACCCGGTCGAACAGATCGGTCGCGAAGTCCAGGACGCCGCTGATCCCGGAAGGCGCACCCGCCGTGTCCCGGCTCTCGGACACCGAGAGCGTCAGGTCGAACTTGGTGGTGCGCGTGCCGACCGGTTCGAGGCCGATCCTCAGCCCGGGAAGCTCGAACCGTGCCTCCTCGTTGTTGTGCAGCATCAGACTCACCTGGAACAGCGGGTGACGCGCCAGCGACCGCGCCGGCTTGAGCCTGTCCACGAGCTGTTCGAAGGGCACATCCTGATGTGCGTACGCCGTGAGATCCGTCTCCCGCACGCGTGCCAGCAGATCGCTGAACGTCGGGTCGTTGGACGTGTCGGTCCGCAGTACCAGCGTGTTGAGGAAGAAACCGATCAGGTCGTCGAGGGTCTCGTCGGTCCGTCCCGCGACGGGCGTGCCGATGGGGATGTCGTCACCCGCGCCGAGCCGGGTCAGCAATCCCGCCAGCGCGGCCTGCAACACCATGAAGAGGGTCACGTCGTGGGAGCGGGCCACATCGAGGAGTCTGGCGTGCAGCTCCCCGTCGATGTTCAGGTCGACCAGCTCTCCCTGGTAGCCGGTCGCGACCGGCCGTGGCCGGTCGGTCGGAAGCGTGAGCTCCTCGGGCAGGCCCGCGAGCGTCCGCGACCAGTAGGCCAGCTGCTGTGCTGCCACGCTGTCCGGATCGGCTTCCGCACCGATGAGTTCACGCTGCCACAACGCGTAGTCCGCGTACTGCACCGGCAACGGCGTCCAGTCCGGGGCCGTGCCGCCGGTGCGCGCCACATAGGCGAGGGAGAGATCCCGTGCCAGCGGGACGGCCGACCAGGCGTCGCCGGCGATGTGATGGATCACCAGGACCAGCACGTGCTCGTCGGGCCCGAGTTGGTACAGGTGCGGCCGCAGCGGCAGGTCCACCGTCAGGTCGAACCCTTGTCCGGCCGCGTCGCTGATCAGCTCGGGAAGCTCGGTGGCCCGGGCCGTCCGCGTCGGGATGACCGGCTCTGCGGCCGGCATGTCCACGATCCGCTGGTACGGCTCGCCATCGATTTCGGGCAGAACGGTGCGAAGCACCTCGTGCCTGGCCACCACATCCGCCAGCGCCGCTTGCAGGGCGGGGCGGTCCAGTGCTCCCGAGAGCCGCAGCGCCATCGGCATGTTGTAGGCCGCGCCGGCGGTGTCGAGCTGGTTGAGCACCCAGAGCCGGCGCTGCCCGTACGACAGCGGGATCCGGTCCGGGCGCGGCATCGGCCGTACGGGCTCCCTGGCACCGCGCGCGGCGTCGACCCGTCCGAGCAGGCCGGCCGCCGTCGGCGCCTCGAACAGGCTGCGCACCGGCAGCTCCACGCCGAACACGGACCGGACCTTGCTGATCAGCCGGGTGGCCAGCAGCGAATGCCCGCCGAGCTGGAAGAAGTTGTCGTCCATGCCGACCTCGGGCAGGCCGAGGAGGTCCGCGAACAGCTCGCAGAGCATCCGTTCCCGCTCGGTCCGCGGAGGCCGGGAGTCGGGTGCACGAGCGAAGTCCGGTGCCGGGAGTGCCTTGTGGTCCAGCTTGTCGTTGACCGTCAGCGGCAGCGCCGGCAACTCGATGATCGCGGCCGGCATCATGTGCTCGGGCAGGGTCTCCACGATGTGGGCGCGCAGAGCGGCCTGCTCCAGGACGGTGCCCGGCTGCGGGACGACATAGGCGACCAGCCGCTCGTCCTGTGCGCCGTCGGCGGCGAAAGTCGTCACGGTCGCCTGGGCAACTCCCTCGTGGGCGACCAGGGCGGTCTCGATCTCTCCGAGCTCGATCCGGAAGCCGCGGATCTTGACCTGATCGTCATTGCGTCCCAGGAACTCCAGGTTCCCTTCCGCGTTCCACCGCGCGCGATCACCGGTGCGGTACATCCGCGTTCCGGGCCCGCCTGCCGGATCCGGCAGGAACCGGTCGGCGGTCAGGCCCGGCTGGTTCAGATAGCCGCGCGCCACCCCGGCACCGGCCAGGAACAGCTCGCCGGGGACCCCGATGGGCAGCGGCCGCAGCCGCGAGTCGAGGACGTAGGCCCGTACGTTGTCCACCGGGCGGCCGATGACCGGGTGCCCGGAGTCTGCGAAGTCGGCGATCGTGGCGAGCACGGTGGCCTCGGTCGGACCGTACACATTGAAGGCCCGCAGTCCCGGAGTCGTCCGCAGCCGCTGCCACATCCACTCGCTGATCTGCTCGCCGCCGAACGAAAGCACCGAAGGACAGTGCGCTTCGTCGTCGAGCACCCCGCCGCCGATCAGCTGTTCCGCGAAGGACGGAGTGGACGTCATGGCGTCCACCCGTCGTTCGATCATCAGCCGGGCGGTGGCCGCGGGATCGCGCCTGGTCTCGTCGTCCACGAGGTACAACGAGTGCCCGGCCAGCATCCAGAGCATGCCTTCCCACGATCCGTCGAAGGACAGCGCGAGCACGTGGGCGGTGCGCAGCGGCCGGCCCAGTGCTGCCGTCGCCGGGTCGTACACACGGCGCCGCTGGCTGTCCAGCAGGTTCACCAGACAGCGGTGCTCGACGATCACGCCCTTCGGCTTCCCGCTGGAACCGGAGGTGTAGAGGACGTACGCGGGATGGGCCGGATCGAGGGCGGCGATCCGGTCGGCGTCGGTGGGGTCGGTCGCCGGGCAGTTCCGCAGTGCCTGAGACGTCTCCTCGGAGTCGAGCACGATCCGCTCGATCCCGGTTCCGGTTCCGGTTCCGGTTGCGGTTGCGGTTGCGGTTGCGTCCGGGATGTACGACTCGTCGACCGCCGTGGTGACCAGGAGCACCGGATCCGTGTCGGCCAGCATGAACGCGATCCGCTCGGCCGGATACTCCAGATCCACCGGCATATAGGCGGCACCGGACTTGAGCACCGCCAGGATGCTCACCACCAGGTGGTCGTTGCGTCCCATGGCGAGCGCCACCCTGCGCTCAGGACCGGCACCACGAGAGATCAAGAAGTGTGCAAGGCGGTTCGCCCTGGCGTTGAGCTCGGCGAAGGACAGCTCGAGGTCCCCGAAGCCGAGCGCGGGTGCATCACCCGCCGTGGCCACGGTGGCCTGGAAGGCATCGCAGACGGTACGTACCGACCAGTCGCGGCCGGTGTCGTTCCACCGCACCACGACCTGCTCGCGCTCTGCGGGCGACATCACCTCGAGTTCGCTGAGCGGGGAGTCCGGCCGGGCGACCGCGGAGGCCAGCACCCGCCGGTAGTGGTCGAGCAGGCGGGCCGTCCGAGGGCGGTCGAAGAGCTCGCTGGAGAACTCCATGTTCAGGTGCAGGCCCCCGGCCGGCAGCTCCGAGAACCCCAGGCCGACGTCGAACCGGGAGGCGCCCAGATCGACCGGCAGCTCGTCGACCCGCACATCGCCCAGCCGTGATCCGCTCCGGTCCGCATCCGCCTGGTACAGCGCGAACTGGAAGAGCGGATTGCGGGCCGGGTCCCGCTCGATGCCGAGGTTCTCGACGAGCTGGTCGAAGGGCAGGTCCTGGTGGGAATGGGCGCCGAGCACCGCGTCGTCGGCCCTGGCGAGCAATGCGAGGAAGCTGGGATCGCCGGAGGTGTCGGTGCGCAGGACGACGGTGTTGGCGAAGTAGCCGATCAGCGGCTCGATCTCGGGCCGGCTGCGACCCGTGAACACCGAACCGAGCGCGATGTCGTGCTGGTTGGTGTACCGGGACAGCAACGCGGAGAAGCCCGCCACCATGACCGGCAGCAGCCGGACCTGGGCGCGATCGGCCAGCGCGGTGAGACCGCGTTGCAGCTCGGCCGGGTACTCGGCGGTGATGTTCTCCCCGAGCCAGGTGCGATCGACCGGCCGCGGCCTGTCGGTGGGGAACTCGAGTACGGTCAGGTCGGCGAGCCTGTGCCGCCAGTAGTCGAGGTCAGCGTCCGCACCACCGCCGGAGAGCCGTTCACGCTGCCAGATCGCGTAGTCGGCACACTGCACCGGCAGAGGGTCCTGCGCCGGCCGGAAACCGGCCTTGATGGCCAGGTAGCACTCCGAGAGCTCGCGCATCAGCAACGGGACCGACCACGAATCAAGCACGATGTGGTGCATCGCGAGCACAAAGACGTGATCGTCGTCGGTGAACCTGGCCAGTGTGCCCCGCACCAGCGGGCCACGGGCGAGGTCGAACGGCCGGGATCCTGCCGCGGCGGCCACCTTCAGGGCCCGCGGTCCGCGTTCGGCTTCGTCGCAGGCGCCGAGTTCCAGTGTCTCCAGCGCCACGGGTCCGGCGGGGTCGATCACCTGACGTGGGCCGTCCTCAGTGCCCACGTAGCGCGTGCGCAGTACCTCGTGCCGGGCCGCCACCGCGTTCAGGGCCTCGATCAGAGCCCGGCGGTCGAGCGGACCGCGCAGCCTCATCGCGAGCGGCGTGTTGTAGAGCGGCAGCCCGGGAGCGAGCTGGTCGAGGAACCACATGCGCGCCTGGGCGAACGACAGCGGGAGCGGCCGGTCCCGGTCCACCGGGCGGATCACATCCTCGGCGCGGCGCTTCACCCTCTCCGTGCGCATGTCCTGAAGCAATCGCTCCCGCTGCTCGGGGGTCAGCCGTGCAAGCCTCTGCCGAAGGTCCTGGCGCATACAGCTCCCCTCCGCCGTGCAAAAAGTCCGCTGTCACAGGGTGCGGATGGCCCGCGTGTACCCGGCAGTCGGGCAAATGACCGACAGACTCGCGACCCTCCGCGGCGGGGAGGATGAACGGAATACCTGGGAGGGACCTTGCTGACCAAGCGCATGCCGCGCGCCAGGCTCGGCACCTTGTTGCTGATGCTGGGGCTCGTTGTCCTCGGGGCTCTGGCGCTGCTGCCGTTGCGCAGTCCTGACCCGGCCGGTCTCGACGCGCCGGCCGGCGAATTCTCCGCGGAACGTGCCCGTCCGCACATTGAGCGGATCGCGACCCGGCCGCGGCCGATGGGGTCGGCCGCAAACGCCGAGGTCCGCGCGTATCTGGTCGAGCAGCTCCGCGCGTTGGGCCTGCAACCGAAGGTCCAGCAGGTGACCGCGGCCGACAGTTATCCGGATCACGCCTCGGTGGCCGGGCGGGTCAGCAACGTCCATGCGACCGTCCCGGGCACGGGCGGCACAGGGCGCGTGCTGATCGTCGCCCACTACGACTCGGTCTTCACCGGGCCCGGCGCGACCGACGACGGCATGGGTGTGGCCACCGTCCTGGAGGTCGCAAGAGCGCTGAAGTCGGGTCCGGCCCCGCGCAACACCGTGGAACTGCTGATCACCGACGGCGAGGAACCTGGGTCACTCGGCGCCAAGGGCTTCACCGACTCGGCCCTCGCCGGGGATCCGAAGAACACCGTGATCCTCAATCTGGAGGCGAGGGGCACCAAGGGACGGCTGGTGATGTTCGAGACAGGCGAGGGCAACGCTGCCTTCCTGTCGTCGCTGTCCGACCGCACTCCCTTCGCCACGTCCACCTCCGACGAGATCTACCGGCTCCTGCCGAACGACACCGACTTCACGGTCTTCCAGAAGGCCGGCTTCACCGGGATGAACTTCGCGGTGGTCGCCGGCTCGGCCCGCTACGACATGGAGCTGGACAATCTGGCCAACCAGCGACTGGAAACGCTGCAGGACATGGGTTCCACCGTGCTGGCGGCGACCAGGAAACTGAGCGGCGGCGACCTCTCCGTGCCGGAGGCCGGCGACAGCACCTACTTCACGGTGTTCGGCTTGCTGGTGAGCTATCCGCAAGGGCTCGGTACGGCACTGGCCGTCCTCGGCTCGGCCGCAGCGGCGGTACTGATCTGGTTCGCCCGCAGGCGCGGCGCCGTCCGGGTACGCGGCGTCGCGCTGGTCGCAGGGACGCTTCCGCTTCCGCTGGTCGGTTCGGTGGCGCTGGGCTTTCTCGGCTGGCAGGTACTCGTAGTGCTGCGGCCGCACTACGACGCGTTCCAGTTCGGCGATCCGTACCGCCCGGGCCCGGCGATCACCGGACTGATCGTGCTCACCGCCGTGGCCTGTCTGTTCTGGCTGCTGTGGATGCGCCGCCGGCGCGACGCCTTCACCGTCGGAGCCGGGGTCCTGTGCTGGTTCGCCGGCCTTGCCCTGCTGACCGCCTTCCTGTTGCCGGGTGCGTCCTACCTGTTCCTCTGGCCCACCCTGATCGGCGTACTGGGGCTCGCCGTTGCCCTGCGGCTGGCGGACGAGTCGCCCTGGCAGCCGGTGGCCCTATCCGCCGCCGCGGTGCCGTCCGTCGTGCTGCTCCTGCCGCTGACCGCGGTGCTGTTCCCGACTCTCGGGCTGGCGTTCTCCGGCGCGGCTCTCGCGGTCGTCGTGCTGCTGCTTCTGCCCGCGCTGCCCGGACTGCTGCCGCTCCCCCGGCGGCGGCTGGTGCCGGTGGCCCTGGCCGCTGGTGCGCTGCTGGGAGGCGCCCTGGTCGGAGTCGGTGCCGCCGCGGACGGCGTCGACGCTCACCACCCCGCCCAGGCCGGTCTGTTCTATGTGCATGACGCGGACACCGGTGCCGACTCCTGGTACAGCGACGCCGACTCCGGTGAACCCTGGGTCAGGCAGCACGCGCCGGGCCCGAAGACCTCCGTGGAAGAGCGGATTCCCGCGCTCATCCAGCCCGGGGGCTACCGCAAGGGCCCCGCGTCCGGTGGCACCACACCGGTGCCGCAGGCGAAGGTGCTTCAGCAGCGGCGCTCCGGCGACATCCGCGAGGTACGGCTGCGGCTGAGCGCCGATCGCGCGACGGCGACCGCGCTGTCGTTCTACGCGGACGCCCGCAGGACGCAACTGGTCGACGTCACGGTGGACGGGAAGCGGCTGCCGGGCGGGCGCAACAGGCAGACGTCGACTCCCTGGAAATGGGGTTGTCACCTCGTCGCTCCCGCAGGCGGCTTCGAGGTGGTGCTGCGGCTGCGCGGCGACTCGCCGGTGCCGCTGCGGCTGCTGGCCTATGCGGCCGAAGTACCGGCCTCGGCCCTCAAGTCGCCGCGCCCCGCCACGATCGCCTGGACGCCCTCCGGGTTCGGCCAGGGCATCGGCATCCGAACGATCAACGTGTGAGGAACCTCTATGAACGACGGTCAGAACATCCCTCGTGTGATCGCCCTGTGGAGTGCACCCCGAGCCCGGTCGACCGCCTTCTTCCGGTCGATGGTGGAGCGTGGTGACCTGGCCACGCTGCACGAGCCCTTCTGCAATCTCGTCGACTTCGGTGAGACCACGGTCGACGACAAGGTCGTGCGCTCCGACCAGGAGCTGATCGAGGCGATGCGGACGCTGTCCGAGCGGCAGCGGGTGTTCTTCAAGGACACCACCGACTACCGCTACCCCTCGGTGCTCGAGGACGCGCGCTTTCTGCGCGAGGCCCGGCACACCTTTCTGATCCGGCATCCGGACGAGATCGCGGCGTCGTACTACGCCCTCAAGCAGGACATGACCGCGAAGGACATCGGCCTGGAGCAGATGTACGAGCTCTACCGGGCGGCGTGCGACAAGGGCGACCGTCCGGTGGTCCTGGACTCCGAGGATCTCGTGCGGCGGCCGGTGGAGACCGTGGCCGCCTACTGCGCCGCGGTGGGGCTGCCCTCGCGGCCGGAGGCGCTGAACTGGCAGCCGGGCAAGCGCGCCGAGTGGGAGCGCTCCGACCGCTGGCACACCGAGGTGAGCAACAGCTCCGGCTTCACCGCCAAGTCCACCGAGTACGCCGCCACCGTCCGGAACAACGCCATGCTGGCGGACTTCAGTGCCCGGCACGAGCCGTTCTACCAGGCACTGTTCAAGGAGCGTCTGGTGGTGGCCTGACCCCGGTCAGCTCCGGCCGGCCGCCACGCTCCGCAGCTGACCCCGATCGACCTTGCCGTTCGGGGTCAGCGGCAGAGCGTCCAGCACAATGACCCGGCCGGGGATCATGTACGAGGGCAGCTGTCCGCGCAGATGCGCCCGGACCTCCTCGATCGACGGTGCCGTCGCACCGTCCGGCGGCACCAGGAAGGCGACCAGCGTGCGATCGGCGCCTCCGCCGGTCAGATCGACCAGCGCGGCGCCGATGCCGGGATGCTCGCACAACGCGGCCTCGACCTCTCCCGGCTCGACCCGGTGGCCGTTCACCTTCAGCTGGGTGTCGATGCGATCGAGGAACTCCAGGTTCCCGTCCGGACGCCGGCGGACCAGATCACCGGTGCGGTACAGCCGGGTGCCCGGCGGGCCGAACGGGTCCGGCACGAACTTCTCCGCGGTCAGTGCCGGGCGTCTGTGGTAGCCCCGGCCGACCCCGATCCCGCCCATCATCAGCTCCCCCGGTTCACCCAGGGGTACCGGGTTGCCCTCCGTGTCCATCACATAGGCCCGAAGGTTGGCGATGGGCTTTCCGATCGGTGGTCTGCTGTCGTGCAGATCGGGCGGACACCGGTAGTCGGTCGAGGTGACGGTCACCTCCGTCGGCCCGTAGGTGTTGTGCACCTGCCGATGCGGCGCCTGGAAGCGGTCGGCCAGCTCGCCCGGCAGGGCCTCACCGCCGATGTTCGCCATGCGCAGGTCCGGCAGCCCGGCCGGGTCCAGCAGTCGCGCCACGGCGGGCGGGATGTCCATCACGGTGACCCGTTCCGCACGGATCAGCTCGGTGAGCGCCCGAGGATCGAGCAGGGTCAGCCTCGCCCCCTGGACCAGGGTGATCCCGTTGCACAACGCGGCGAAGAAGTCGAAGACGCTCACGTCGAAGCTCGGGTTCGCGAACTGCAGGATCCGGTCCGGCGGTTCGAGGCGGTACGCCTGACGGCAGTACTCCGCCATGTTGACCACCGATCCGTGCTGGATGAGTGTGCCCTTCGGCGGACCGGTGGAACCGGAGGTGTACAGCAGATAGGCCAGGTTGTCCGGGTGCACCGGACAGTCGGGATTGCCGTCCGGCAGACCGGCCAGCGCGGCCGAGACCGCGGGGTCGTCCAGGCAGACCGGCAGGATGTCGTCGGGCAGCCCTGCGGCCGGCGCGCCGGTGGTCACCACCACCTCGCAGCCGGCGTCCTCGACCAGGTATCCCAGCCGGCTCGCCGGGTGCTGGACGTCCAGCGGCAGATACGCCGCGCCCGACTTGAGAATGCCCAGCAGAGCCACCGGAAGGCCGAGGCCGCGCTCCAGCAGGACCCCGACCACCGATTCCGGGCCGATGCCGAGCCGGTGCAGGTGGCGGGCCAGCTGGTTGGCACGCCGGTTCAGCTCGAGATAGCTGAGCTCCTCGCCCTCGAACCGGGCCGCCGCCATCGACGGCCGGACGTCCACCCAGCGCTCGAAGGACTGGTGCACGCACAGACCGGCGATGTCCGGATAGTCCTCGGCGGTGTCGTTCCATTCCCGCTGGATATCGTCGTCCACCTTCTCGTCTCCCCCGTGCGCTCGGCGGTGCTGGGACGGTCGATCCTGTCAGGACGGCACGTCCGCAAGCCGTAGGGATTCCTCCTGACTGTGTCCGTCACGCCGCATCGCACATTCTCTGTACCGATGCTTTATCCCAAGAGACAGCATGATCCGCGGCCAGGGAGGAAATCGTGGGCGGGACCCAGGCACAGAACTCCGAGGCCGCGCTGAGCTGGCATGACGGCATTCCCTATCTGCGGCTCACGCCGTCCGAACGCACCGAGGTGCGCGCGCTCGCCGAGACCTTCGTCAGGGAGTTCGGCGCAGAGGAACCGGACGAGCTGGAGCGGCTGCTGGGCGAGATCTCCCTGTACGCGCACCGGATGCCGGAGCGCCTGCGGGTGGTGTTGAACGAGTTCCGGTTGACCGGCCGGCCCAACGGCGGTCTGGTGCTGTCCGGCCTGCCGGTGGACGAGGATGCCGTCGGCACGACTCCGGGTGACTACACGGCGGAGCCCGACGGCGCGGAGGTGACCACGGCGACCGCGATCCTGCTGCTGGTCGGCTCGCTGCTCGGCGACCCCTTCTCCTACCTTTCCCAGCAGCGCGGCAAGTTGGTCCTCGACGTGTTCCCCATCGCGGGACACGAGGAGGAGCAACTGGGCTCCAGTTCCACCACATTGCTGGAGTGGCACAACGAGGACGCGTTCCATCCCAACCGCGCCGACTGGATCATGCTGCTCTGCCTGCGCAATCCGGATGCGGTGCCGACCATGTTCGCGCCGGTCGAGGGTCTGGAGATCGACGACGAGCACGGGAAGATCCTCTTCGAGGAGCGGTTCGTCATCCTGCCCGATGAGTCGCACACCGCCCAGTTCAACTCCGAGACCACCGGCATCGACGCGAACAGCAGTCAGGCGGCGGCCTTCCAGCGGATCCGGCGGATGAACCAGGAGCCGGAGCGGATCTCGATCCTCAGCGGTGATCCGGACACGCCGTACGTACGGATCGACCCCGCGTTCATGCAGCGTGAACTCGACGACGCCCCCGCAGAGCAGGCACTTGAGGCCGTCATCAGCGCTTTTGAGGCACGGATGAAAGATGTTGCGCTGGACAGCGGGGAGCTGTTGATCATAGACAACAAGCGGGCGGTGCACGGGCGGCGGCCCTTCCAGGCCCGTTACGACGGCACCGACCGCTGGCTGCGCCGCATCAACGTGACGGCGGATCTGCGGAGTTCCGCGGGCCGCCGGTTCGGCGGCCACGGCCGTGCCCTGATCTGAACACCGCCTCCCGACCCTGGAGATCAGCTTGAGGTCCCTCATCCGGCACATCACCCTCGACTGTGCGGACCCGCACGAGCCCTACGAGCTGGCCGGGTTCTGGAGTGAGGTACTCGGCCATCCGGTGGATCCGGAGGACGGGCCGGGTGACGACGAGGTGTGCCTGACGGTGCCCGACGGCCGGCCGACCCTGCTGTTCGTGCGCGTGCCGGAGAAGAAGACACTCAAGAACAGGGTGCACTTCGACCTGGGACCGGAGCAGCCGCGGGACCTGGAGGTCGAGCGTCTGTCGGCCCTCGGCGCGACCATTGTCGACGACCGGCGCAAGCCGAACGGCAGGGGCTGGGTGGTGATGGCGGATCCGGCCGGGAACGAGTTCTGCGTCGAGGGCAACGCGGCGGAACACGCGGCGGCCGAACGCGCGTACAACGCGGAGAAGGAGGCCGAAAGGAAGGCAGCCGAGTCAGCCGAGTCAGCCGGGCGGCCATGACGTCGACCGGGACCGCAGAAGGCAGCCTCCTCCGGCACCGGGACTTCCGCCTGTTCTGGACCGGCGATCTCGTCTCCCAGCTCGGGTCCGAGATGACCCTCTTCGCTCTTCCGCTGGTGATGGTGAGCACCCTGCACGCCTCCGGCACCCAGATAGGGCTGCTGGAGGCGCTGTACACCCTCCCGTTCTTCGCTCTTCCGCTGTTCGTCGGGGTATGGCAGGAACGCCGGGACCGTCGCCCCGTGATGATCGCCGCGGACCTCGCCCGCTTCGCGCTGGTGGTCACGGTTCCGGTGGGCGCGGTGCTGGGCCGGCTGTCGCTCGCCCACGTGTATCTGGTCGCCGTACTCGTCGGATCCCTGAGCGTCGTGTACGACATCGCGGCCAAGTCGTATCTGCCACGTCTCGTCCCGCCCGAACAGCTCGGGTCGGCCAACAGCAAGCTCACCACGGACCAGGCGATCAGCGCGACGATGGGGCCGGGCACCGGAGGCTGGCTGGCGGGTCTCTTCGGAGCGGCCAGCGTGCTGTTCCTGGACTCCCTGAGCTATCTGATATCCGCGGTGGCGCTGATGCGGGTACGCCACCGGGAGAAGGTGGCCGAGCCGCCGACGGCCGAGCGGAATCTGCGCCGCGAGCTCGCCGACGGACTCAGATCGGTGTTCGGCAACCCGCCGGTGCGCGCCATCGCCCTGCACGCCGCGATCTACAACGCCGGCGGGTCGTTGATCAACGTGGCCTTCCTGATGCACTTCATCCGTGACCTCGACATGGGCACATTTGCCTTCGGCATGGTGACGGTGATCGGCGGGGTCGGCGCCATCTGCGGCGCGATCGGCGTGCCCGTGCTGTTCAACAGGATCGGATACGGCCCCGCCCTGCTCGTCGCCCTGTTCTTCTCCACCAACGCCTATTTCCTGCTGCCCGCGATCACCGGTCCGGACACCGCCGTCTTCTGGTCGGCGTCCATCGGTTTCTTCTTCGGCTTCGGCGGCTCCGCCGCCGGCAGCGTGATCGCTGTGACGGTGCGTCAGAAGGTCACACCGCCCGAGTTGCACGCGAGGATGAACGCCACCTACCGGTTGATGAACTTCGGGACCATCCCCATCGGCGCCGTGATCGCCGGTGTCATGGTGGACACGCTCGGCGGACGCACCACACTCTGGCTGGCCCCGATCGTGCTGCTGGCGTCGGTGCTCCCGGTTGCCAACCGGACCATCTGGAACCTGCGGCGGCTCTGAGTCGCCGCCTCGGACCGCCGCCGCGAGATCCTTCAGACCGTGGCCGCGAGTTCCCGGATGGTGTGCTCCCCGAGCACCTTCTCCACCGGCAGCTCGACGCCGAGCTCCCTGGCGCGCATGACCACCCGCACCGCCCGCAGGGAGTTCCCGCCGGCGGCGTAGAACTCGTCGTTGACGCCGACCGTGTCCAATTCGAGCACGTCGGCCCACAACCGGCTCAACATCACCTCCGTCGAGGTCCTCGGCAGGCCGTCCGACGGTTCCCGGTCCACAGGGCCGGTCACCGCCGGCTCCTGTGTGATCTCCGCGGCCGAGCGCTGGTCGGCCAGCGGGCAGGACAGCGTCGACACGTGGGCGCCGGGGTTCGCGGATGCGGTCCGCAGCACTGAGACGATCGACTTGGCCAGCAGGTCCGCGGTCTCCTGGCCGAACAGATCCGACTGCAGCACCACGGACCCGCTCAGCGCGTCGTCCGATCCGTCCAGGTCGACCGTCACCTCGAAGTGTGCGCGTTCCTGGAGCAGCGGGACCGGTTCGATCGTCAGCCCGGCGGCCTCGACCGACTCCGGCAACCAGGTGTTGTTGACGGCCAGCATGGTCTGCGCCAAGGGCGTCTGTCCCACTCGCCGTTCCGGTTTCAGCGTGTTCACCAGGAGTTCGAAAGGGACCTCGGCGTGCTGATAGGCGCCCAGGCACCGCTCCCGGACCTGGCGGAGCAGGTCGAGAAACCCGGGATCTCCGGAGAGGTCCAGCCGCACGGGCAGCGTGTTGACGAAGAAACCGACGAGCGGCTCCAGGTCCGCCTGTGACCGGCCGGCGAAGGGCAGGCCCACCACCACGTCCTGCTGCCTGGTCCAGCGTGAGAGCACCGCCGCGTACGCGGCGAGTACGACCATGAAGGGAGTGACGTCGCCGTCCGAGGCGATCGCGCGCAGCTGCCGGATCATCGCGGCCGGCAGCTTCAGCGGCGCGTGCACCGTGTCGTAGCCGATCGCGCCGGTCGGCGCGTGATCGACCGGGAGCCTCAACGGGACGGTTCCCTCCAGTTGCCCGCGCCAGTACTCGAGCTGTCCGGCCAGTTCGCCCTCGTCCCACCGCTGTTTCTGCCAGGCGGCGAAGTCCGCGTACTGCACCGGCAGTTCGGGCAGCAGGTTCAGCGATTCGCCTCGCGTCGCCGCGGGGTAGAGCGTGGTGAGCTCGTGCAGCATGACGCCCAGCGACCAGCCGTCGGCGACCGCGTGGTGCACCACGATGGCGAACAGGTGCTCCTCGGGCGCGACCCGCATCAGCCGGCAGCGGATCAGTGGTCCTCGCCCCAGATCGAAGGGGATCAGGGCGAGACGGCGCGCTTCGGCGATGGCCTCGTCGTAGCTGCCGAGGTCGGAGACCGGAAGTTCCACCGGCTCCGGCGCCCGCACCACCTGTACGACCTCCGCGCCGTCCAGCTCGAGTACCGTTCGCAGCACCTCGTGCCGGCTCAGCACCTCGGTCATCGCCTGGGCCAGCGCGGCCGGTTCGAGCCTGCCGCGCAGGCGCAGGCCGACCGCCTCGTTGTACAGCGGCATGTCCGGCTGGATCTGTTCCAGCAGCCACAGTCGCTGCTGGCCGAACGAAGCGGGCAGGACGAAAAGATCTTCGGTCATCATGGCTCCTGCATGGGGAATGAATGCCCGGTGGCTACCGGTAGTCGCGCAGCAGCGACGTCAGGCACTCGGTGCCGAACTCCAGCGCCTCGACCGGAATGCGCTCGTTGGCGGAGTGCAGCAGTGTGCGGTGGTCGCTGCCGGCCGGCAGCTTCATCGGCAGCCAGCCGTAACAGCGGATGCCCAGCTGGGCGAAGAATCCGGCGTCGGTGGATGCGGGCGACATCATCGGCAGGGGGACGGCGTCCGGGTCTGCCTTGCGGGTGATGTCCGCCAACGTCTCGTAGAACCCGCCGAACTCGGGCTCCTCGATCCGGTCCTGGACGACCTGGAGGCCTTCCACCAGCAAATCCAGCGGCAGGTCGGGGCCTGTCAGCGCGCGCAGTTCGGAGAGGAATTCCTCCCTGGTGTGGGCTCCCGGCAGAATCCGGCCGTCCAGGTCGACGGTGATTTCGGCCGGCACCACATTGATCTTGTCGCTCGTCCGCACGATCGTCGGGTTCACGGTGTTGCGCAGCAGCGAGTCGATCTGCAGTGCCTGTGACATCGGCAGACCGGCCGGTGGCGCGTCGCCGTCGTTGTCGTCCCTGATCCCGCGCATCGCCGCGGAAAGCGGCTCCGGCAGGGCGCCGGCCAGCTCGGTCAGCATGCGGTAGGCGGCGGGCTCCTGGTGCCTCGGCAGCCGTACCCCGGTCAGCGCGGTGAGCAGCCGGCCGAGCTGTTCCATGGGCGTACCGGGCGGTGTGAGTCTGGAGGCGTGCCCGCCGGGGCCGCGCAGCGTCGCCCGGAACCAGCAGGCACGCTTCTCCGCGACGACGATCGGGTGGAACCGCCGCCCGCCGAGCTCGATTCCGGCGCCGCCCTCCTCGCCGATCGCACAGCGGATCCCGGCGAACAGCTCCGGGTGCTCCCTGACCAGCCAACGGGCGCCGGCCAGGCTGCCGTGCTCCTCGTCCGCGACCACGGCCAGCACGACATCACCGGGCGGCCGTTCTCCGGCTTGGTGCAGGCGTGCCAGCGACGACAGCATCATCGCCAGGCCGCCCTTCATGTCGATCGAACCGCGGCCCCATACCTCTCCGTCCACCAACGTGGCCTCGAAGGGCGGGTGTTGCCAGTCCTGGCCGGAGACGGGTACCACGTCGGAGTGTCCGTGCAGCAGCAGCGGCGGGGCGATGCCCCGGCCGGGGAACCGGACGATCAGGTTGGCCCGGTCCCGGCTCCGGCCCACGATCTTGATGTCCAGGTCGTCCCGGTGGGCGAGCCGCTCGACCAGATACTGGGCACAGGCGATCTCGTTGCCGGGCGGGTTGGTGGTGTTGATCCGGATCAGATCCTGCAGCAGGGGGACCGGATCGACGGCGGACGAGGTACTCATGGTCACTCCGTGGTCGAGTCGTACGCGGCGGCGAGGAGCTGGGCCGCTTCCCGGCGAAGCTGCGTAGGGGTGCCGAGCCGCACGGCGTCCACAGCGGCCCGCCGGTAGAAAACGGACACGTCGTGTTCCTCCGTCAGGCCCGCGGCACCGTGCAGGTGGACCGCCTCGGCGCTGACCTGACGGGCCAGGTCCGCGGAGAGAAACAGGGCCTGTGCCGAGGCGAGGCGGATATCCGCCCCTGAGTCCGCGTCCCCGGCCACGGCGCGCACCAGACTCATCACGGCCGTCGCTTCGGCGGCCATCGCCGCCAGCCGGTAGGCCGGCGCCTGCTGTTTGGCCAGCGGGCGGTCGAACGCAGTGCGCTTCTTCAGCCGCTCGACCGTGAGTTCCAGGGCGCCGCGCGACAGGCCGGCCAGATAGGCCGCCTGAAGGAGCCGTCCTCGCGCCAGGGCAGCGGGGTATCGCGGCCCCGGTGCCAGTACTCCGTCGGCGACTGTTTCCGCTGCGTCGAACGTGACCCGGTACAGATCTCCGCGGCCGATGTCGTCATGCCGGTGCAGCACCACGCCCGGCTGCTCCACGGGCACCAGCGCGTGTCCGGGCTCGCCGATCACGAGCAGGAAATCCACCTCCGCCGCGAAGGCCACGAAGCGGCGCGTTCCACCGACCACGCCGCGGTCTGCGTCGAGTGCGATGGGCCGGGGCACGGACGGCTCGTCCGTGCCCTGCTCGCGCACAGCGAGCGCGATGGTCCGGTGCCCCGCCGCGATCTCGGCCAGCAGCGGGTCGTGCCGGCCGTCGCCGGCCAGCAGGTCGGCTGCGATCATGGTGTCCAGGAACGGGCTCTGGTAGAGCGCGGGCCCCATGAGCTCGGCTGTCTCCACCAGCCCCGCCATCGCGTCGGCCGGTCCTCCCAGCCGGGGCGCCAACGCGGGACGCAGCCCTCCCAGTTCGGCGAGCGTGGACCACACGCTGTGCCGGACGGCACTGTCCTCCTCGTCCGGCAGTTCCTGCCCGGCGCCCTTGGCCCTGGCCCCGAGACGGCGCAGGACAGGGTTCAGCTCCTCGTGGAACAGTTCGGTGAGGTTCACAACAGGCCCAAACCGTTGGTCGCGATCAGGTAGAGCATGATCTCGGAGGTCCCGGACGCCAGCCGGTGCGCCGGTCCCAGCCGGTGGTTCGCCTCCAGCAGGCCTTCGGCGGGCGCCTCTGCGTCCCAGCTGGACAACACGCCGCCCGCCCCCTCGATCTCCATGCCGGCCTGCAGGATGGGGCGGAACTGCTCGCTCACGTACCACTTGGACATCGCCGAAGCGACCGGATCAGGCTTGTCGTCGGCGAGGTTGCGGACCATCTGCCAGGCCATCGCGTGGCCGGCCCGCAACTTGGCGTCGAGTTCGACCAGCTGAACGGCGTACACCGGGTCCGTCAGCCTGCCGGTGGCGGCGGCCCGACGGATGATCAGATCGAGCAGCCGCCGCGCCTTGCCGTGGAAGTCGATGCCCGTGCGCTCCAGTTGGAGCAGGTCGTTCAGCATCCACCAGCCGTCGTCCACCCGGCCGACGACATCCGCGGCGGTGAGCCGGACACCGTCGATCACCACCAGGTTGAACTGGTCGTTCTGCATGCTCGGCACCGGTTCGATGTGCACGCCGGGTGAGCGCAGCGGCAGCAGGAACAGGGTGATGCCGTGCATCCCGACCGCTCCGTCGGTGGTACGGGCGGCGCACAGCGCGACGTCGGCGAACTGGGACTTCATGTTGAAGACCTTGGTGCCGTACAGCCGCCATCCGTCCTGGTCGGGCTCCGCCCTGGTGCGCAGCGCGGACAGGTCCGAACCGGCTTCCGGTTCGGTGAACAGCACGCTGGCCGTCTGTTCGCCACGGGCCAGCGCGGGCAGGTGCCTGCGCTTCTGCTCTTCCGTGCCCGCCTTCACCAGGAACATCCCGACGATGTCGATGCTGAGGACGTGCACGTCGTCGGGCACCCCGGCCAGCGTCATCTCCTCGGTCACCACCGCGGCTTCCCTGGCACCCAGGCCGAGACCGCCGTATTCGACCGGCCAGTTCGGGGCCAGCCATCCGCGTTCGCCGAGAAGGCGGTAGAGATCCAGCCGGGCGGCCTCCTCGTCGGGCCGATGGCCGGCGACGGTCTTGAGCGTGCGGCGGACCTCGTCGCCGGCGAAGAAGCGCCGCACCTCCTGACGGAAGGTCTCCTGTTCCAGGACGGCCGGTGGAGCGGAACTCGTCACGGGGTCTCCTCGAGTTGCGCAAGCAGGGTCGCCAGCTCGTCCTCGGACGCGTCGTCCAGCTCACTCGCTTCGATCAGCTCGGCGAGCTCCGCGATGGTGGACCGTACGAACAGGTCCCGCAGGTCCACCTCCACACCGAACACACCGCGGATCCGGGACGCCAGCTGCGTCACCTTCAGCGAGTTGCCGCCGACGGAGAAGAAGCTGTCGTGTACGTCGATCTCCAGCGTCTCGTCGAGCAGTTCACGCCAGATCTCGGCGAGCATCAGTTCTGTCTGCGTGGAGGGCGCCACGGCCTGGCGCGCCGCTGCCTTGCCCGGTTCCGGCAGCCGCTTGCGGTCCAGCTTGCCGCTGCTCGCCCTCGGCAGTTCGGGCAGTACCACGAACATGGCAGGCACCAGATGGGCCGGCAACCGGTCGACCAGGTAGCGCCGCAGATCTTCGGGCTCCGCCTCACGGCCGGGCGCCGTGGACAGATAGCACACCAGGCTTGCCTCGGCACCGGAGCCCCACGCGACGACCACGGCCTCGGCGACCGCGGAGTGCGTCTCCACCGCGTGCTCGATCTCACCCGGTTCCACGCGCAGGCCGCGAATCTTGATCTGGTTGTCCACCCGGCCGAGGAAGTACAGGTTGCCGTCGGCCTGACGGCGCACCAGGTCCCCTGTCCGGTACAGCCGCGCACCGGGCTCGCCGAACGGATCGGGCACGAAGCGCTCCGCGGTCAGCCCGGGTTGATGCGCGTATCCGCGGGCCACTCCCACACCGCCGATGAACAGCTCACCGGGCACGCCGACCGGCACCGGGTTGCCGTACCGGTCCAGCACATGCGCCTGGTAGTTCGCCATCGGCGTGCCGATGGGGGGCATGGCGGCGTACGTGCCGTCGGGGCAGAGATAGTCGATGCAGGCCACGGTGGCCTCGGTCGGACCGTAGCCGTTGTGGAACTCCCGCCCCGGAATGTTCCACCGGTTCACCAGCTCGCCGGGGAACGCCTCGAGCCCCACGAACAGAGCTCTCAGCGCCGGGAACGTATCGGCGTCCAGCAGTCCCAGCACGGCCGGGGGCAGGTCGGTGACGGTGACCCCCTCCTCGCGCATCAGCCCGGCCAGACGTTCGGGGTCCAGCAGGGTCGCCTTGGACGCCTGTACCAGCTGCGCGCCGGAGCACAAGGCGCTGAAGAAGTCGAACAGGCTGACGTCGTACGAGGGGTTCGCGAACTGCAGAACCCTGTCCCCCACGCCGAGCCGGAACATCTCGATGCTCGCCCGGGTGAAGTTGACGATGCTCCGGTGTTCCACCTGGACCCCTTTGGGCTTGCCGGTGGAACCCGACGTGAAGATCATGTAGGCGAGGTTGCCCGGTCCGACGCCGGAACGCGGCCGCTTTGTGGAGTGCTGACCGAGCGCGGGGTCGTCCACGCAGACCGCGGTGACTCCGGGCGGCAGCTCGCCTGCCCGGTCGCTGGTGGTCACCACGATCTCGCAGCGCGCCTCGGTCAGTCCGGTCTCCCAGCGGCCGGCCGGGTGGTCCGGGTCGAGGGGCAGATAGGCACCGCCCGCCTTCTGGACGCCGAAGAACGCGGTGGGCAGTTCCGGGCCGCGGTCGAGCAGCACACCGACCACGGTCTCCGGGCCGACGCCGACGGCTTGCAGCGCCCACGCCAGCCGGTTGGCCCGGTCGTCCAGCTCGCGGTAGGTGAGCCGGTGACCGTCGAAGGATGTCGCCACAGCGTCCGGCGATGTGTCCGCCACCGACTCGAACAGTTCGTGCAGGCATCCCTCCGGCACGGGCGCGGTCCTGCCGCTGACTTCGGTCAGCCGGTCGCGTTCCGGCTCGGTGAGCATCGGCAGCCGGCTCAGGCGGAGGTCCGGATCGGCCACCACTGCATCCAGGATCTGTGCATAGTGACCGAAGAGGCGCTCGATCCGGTCGGCGTCGAACAGGTCGGTGGAGTACTCCGCCCACAGCCGGATGCCTTCCGGGATTTCCGTGAGCTGGACGGCAAGGTCGAACCGCGCGGTGTCCCCCTCCAGGGGGTACGCCTCGACGTCGACGCCGGCGATCTGTGCCGATTCGACGCCGGCGTGCTGGAGAGTGAAGGACGTCTGGAACAGCGGATTACGGCTCGGGTCACGCTCGGGGCGGAGCTCGTCGACCAGTCGGCCGAAGGGCAGCTCCTGGTGGAAGTGGGCTCCGAGCACCGTTTCGTTGGCTCGCGCCAGCAGTTCCCGGAACGTGGGGTCCCCTGCCGTGGAGCAGCGCAGCACCACCGTGTTGGCGAAGAAACCGATCAGCGGCTCGATCTCGGGACGCTCACGCCCGGAGAACACCGACCCGACGACGATGTCGTCCTGGCCGGTGTAGCGGTCGAGCATCACCATGAAAGCGGACAGGACCACGGTGAGCAGGGTGACCCGCTCGGCCCTGGCGAGCTGGTTGAGGTTCGCGCGCAGGTCCAGGGGCAGCAGGCAGTCCGTGGCCGCGCCCGCCTGCGAGGGCACGGCCGGGCGGGCCCGGTCCGTCGGCAGGTCCAGTGTGGGCAGATCCGCCAACTGCCGCTTCCAGTAAGCCAGATGGTCGTCCAGCACCGCCCCGGTCATCCTTCCGCGTTGCCAGACGGCATAGTCGGCGTACTGCACCGTGAGTTCGGGCAGCCCTGCCGGTTCGCCGGTGAGTTCCGCCCGGTAGAGCTGGAACAGTTCGCCCACCACGATGGGCATCGACCAGCCGTCGCTGGCGATGTGGTGCAGGGCCAGGACGAGCACGTGCTCACGGGCCCCGACTCTGACCAGATGCGCGCGCAGGACCGGACCGTTCTCGAGATCGAACGGCGCCTGGGCCAGCCCGAAGACGAGATCACGGACCTCTTGCTCGTCCGCCCCGGTCAGATCCGTCACCGGGAGCGGTACCGCGTTCCCGGGCTGGGCCATGTCCTGGTAGGGCACACCGTCGCGCAGCGGATACCGGGTGCGCAGGATCTCGTGCCGGTCCGTCAACGCGTTCAGCGCCCTGCCCAGGGCCCGCTCATCGAGATCGGCACGGAGCGACAGGATGACCGGGGCGTTGTAGACCGACGTGCCCGGCGCCAGCTGATCGAGGAACCACAGCCGTTGCTGGGTGTACGAGAGCGGCAGTGCCCGGTCGCGGCTCACCGGGACCACCTGCTCGCCCGTGCCGCGCACTCCTGCGCGTTGACGTTCCCTCAGCGCGAGCAGACTCCTGCGCGTCTCGGCCAGGCTCTTCCCGCCGGTATTCGATGGATTCGACATCACAGGCTCCCGACGGTTGCGACTCTCTTGACCGTGGTTCCGGCGCCGGCGAGCGCGTCGCGCACCGGGTGGGCGACGCGGCCGTCGGCGATCACCACGGTGCCCACCCCGGCGACCAGTGCGTCATGGGCGGCCTGCAGCTTCGCGGTCATCCCGCCCATGATCGCCGCATCACCGGACGGCTCCTCGGACACGGTGATCTCCGGCATCAGCGAACTCTCGTCGGCCGGATCGCGAAGCACCCCCGGTGCGGCGGTCAGCAGGACCAGCCGTACCGGCCGGCTCCGCGCCAGCGCACCCGCTATCGCCGCCGCGGCTCGGTCCGCATCGACGTTGACCGCCTCGCCGTCCTCCCCGATGGCGGGCGGCGAGACGGCGGGCAGGCATCCCGCGTCCAGCAGGGTGACCAGGAGGGAAGGGTCCACCGTACGGATCCTTCCGCTGTGGTCGTCACGGATCACGACCTTGCGGCCGGACAGCACCGCTCTGTGCGTGGCGGTGCGCTTGGCCGTCACCAAGCGGGCGTCCATGCCCGTCAGTCCCACCGGACGGGCGCCGTGCCTGGCCAGCGAGGCCACCAGGGCAGGCTTGACCTTGCCCGCCAGCGCCATCAGCAGCACCTCAAGGGTGGCGGGGTCGGTGTACCGGCTCGACGAGCCGCTCGGCGTGGTCAGCCGACGCTGCGGTACGCCGAGCCGGCCGGCCAGCAGGTCGAGTTCGGCGGCACCTCCGTGCACCAGAACCGCCCGTCCGGCCGGCAGCGCCGCCAGGTCGCGGCAGATGGCCTCATGGTCGAGCGAGAGCCCGCCGCCGCATTTGACCACCGTGATCTCGTCAGTCATCAGGCTCCCTTACGCCGGATGCAGACCGGGGAATTCGAGTCCGAGCGACTCGTCCCAGCCCATCCGGATGTTCAAGCTCTGCACGGCGTTGCCGGCACCGCCCTTGACCAGGTTGTCGAGTGCGCCGATGAGCAGCATCTGACCACTGGCCGGGTCCAGTGCGAACCCCACGTCGCAGTAGTTGGAGCCGAGAAGGATCTTCGGCTCCGGAAGCCGGTAGTTGCCGCGCTTCTGGGTGATCACCCGGACGAACGGTTCCTCGGCGTAGCTGGCGCGATAGGCGCCGCGTACTTCCGCCTCGGTGACCTCACGGCTCACCGTTGCCCGGCACAGCACCTGCACCCCGCGCACGGCGTCCACCCCGGTGGCCGTCATCCGCACATCCAGGCCGGTCGACTGGGAGATCTCGGCCTGGTGCCGATGGTTGAGCGGGGCGAACACCCGGAGCACGCCACTGCGCTCGGCATGCAGATTCAGCTCTCCCGCGGAGGCGCCCGAGCCGCTGGAGCCGACCCGGCCGTCCACGGTGACGCGCGACTCGAGCAGTCCTGCGCCGGCAAGCGGGCGCAGGGCCAGGATGGCGGCCGTGGCCATGCATCCGGGCACGCTGACCGTGTCGGCGGTGCGCAATGACTCGCGGTACAGCTCCGGCAGGCCGATGACCGCCTTGCCGAGCAACTCCGGCGCAAGATGCTCGCCGTAGTGCTCGCGATAGCGATCGGGATCAGCGAGGCGCAGATCCGGGCTGAGGTCGTAGACGATCTTGGCTCGGGCCACGAGTGAGCTTCGCTGCTCCACGTCGGCCACCGATGAGCTCGTCAGGAACAGTACGTCGCATTCGGGCAGCCGGTCGGGGGAGATGTAGGCGAGGTCCACCCTGCCGCGCAGGTTCGGATGATTGCCGTCCACCCGTCGACCGGCCAGCCGGGAGGAAGTGACTGCGGTGATCTCGAGCTCCGGGTGCCCGGAGATGATCCGGAGCAGCTCGCCTCCGATATAACCGGCCCCGCCCACAATCCCCACACTGGTCACTCGCCCCAGTCCTCCTCGACCTCCGGCGCCACTGCGACTACCAGCGGGTCGACCGAAATGACCTCGAGTTCACCAGCACAGTCACCGCATTCGATGATCTCGTTGAGCTCGGGCTTTTCCGCGAATTCTACGTTCGCGACACATTCGGGACAGGCCACGATCAATTTTCTACCTCCGCCTGAAGGTCATTCGTTCAACACCTAGCCTCGCCGTTTCGCTTGAATACGGCGGCTGTTGCGGCGGAAACGCGAAAGTGCCTTCCTGACCTGGGACGATGAACCTTGCTGAGGGGTTCTGTCGGTCCAGGCGGAGGGCACTTTCTACGTGCAGGGTATCGGGTTGCGTCCCAAGATCCATGTCAGCGCCGATGGTTCGGGGGTGGTCGGTCATGCCGGGGCACGGCTGCTGGCGGATCTCGCCGATGCCACGGGGTTGACCGCCGCGTACTCCGCCGCGCTCAGGCCGCTTCGACCGCGCGGGACGGGACATGACCCCGGCCGGATCGCCACCGACCTGGCGGTGATGCTCGCCGACGGCGGTGAGGCCATCGCGGACCTGGCCGTGCTACGGGACCAGGTAGGGGTGTTCGGCCCGATCGCCTCGACACCGACGGCCTGGCGGCTGCTCGCCGACGTCGACGAGACCGCCCTCGCCTCGCTGGCTTCTGCTCGCGCCCAGGCCCGGGAAGTCGCCTGGCTGCAGGCCGCCGAACACGGTGAGGGCATACCCGCAGTCCGCACCGCGGGGCGCTTGCTGCCCGGTCTGGTCCTGGATCTCGATGCCACGCTGATCGCCTGCCACTCAGAGAAAGCGCAGGCCGCACCCACCTACAAGGGCGGCTTCGGGTTCCACCCGCTGCTGTGCTTCCTCGCCAACACCGGCGAGGCACTGTCCGGCCGGCTGCGGCCCGGGAATGCCGGCGCCAACACCGCGAGCGACCACATCACGGTGCTCGACCAGGCGCTCGGGCAGATCCCCGAAGCCCACCGGCACGGCACCGACCTCCTCATCCGCACCGACGGCGCCGGATCCGCAAAAGCCTTCCTCGCCCACGTCCGCGACCTGCGCAAACGAGGAATCCGTACCTTCTTCTCGGTCGGATACGCCATCACCGAGCCGGTCCGACGCGCTATCCGGGCCATGCCCAGCCGTCTCTGGCATCCCGCCCTGGACCAGGACGGGACACTGCGTGCCGGGGCCGAGGTCGCCGAGCTGACCGGCATGGTCGACCTGGACGGCTACCCGGCCGGCACCCGCATCATCGTGCGCCGGGAGCGGCCGCACCCCGGAGCCCAGTTGTCCCTGTTCGACCAGGACGAGGGCCTGCGGCATCAGGTGTTCCTCACCGACACCCCTTCCCCCGGTGGTGGATCCGCCCAGTTCCTGGAGGTCCGTCACCGCGGCCATGCACGCGTCGAGGACCACATCCGGTGCGGCAAGACCACCGGCTTCGGCCGCTTCCCCTCCCGCGACTTCAACGTCAATGCCGCCTGGCTCGAACTCAGCCTTGCGGCGATCGACCTGCTGGCCTGGATGCGCGTCCTGCTGCTGGACGGTGAACTCGCGTCTGCCGAGCCGAAGAAGCTCCGCTACCGGCTGCTGCACGTCGCCGCACGCCTCACCCGCGGCGGTCGGCGTCTGCGCTTGCGGATATCGGCGACCTGGCCCTGGAGAGACGAACTCGCCACGGCATTCCATCGCCTCGCCGCACTGCCCCGACCCGCCGGCTGACCGGTAACCCCCAGCCCGCCCACGACCCGAAAGACCTCGGAGAACCCGACCCCCGCGCCGGGACTCCGCCATGCCCGAGCAGAGAAAACACTCGCCCACCCGACAGCTGACGATCAGCGACGCCTCATCACCCCCAACCGAAACAGCGAGGCTAGAGGCTCGCGAAATCTCAGGCACGCGGACAGTAGGGGAAACCCCCGACAGGTGGACGGTCATCGCCTCGAGGACGCGTTCGTACTCCGAGAGCAGCCGGGTGGTCCGCCGGCGCAGCGCGGGTACGGCGGCGGCACGCTCTGCGCGCGCCGTGGCCACCGCGATCCGCAGCGCCGACCAGTGGTGCGCCACCGCGTCCACCCGCCTGGACAGTTCGAGCAGACGGGCATCGGCGAAGCGCCGTCCGGCCAGTTCCAGAAATGCCGCGTGCAGGCCGGTCACCGCCAGCACGGGCCCTGCCACGATGAACACCTCGTCCACCACCTCGGGCATGGTCTCGATCCGGTCCCACGAACCGGCCAGGAAGGTGCGCAGCCCGGGCAGTCCCGATGTGGCCGGATCTGCCGGATCGGTGAACGCGCGCAGGTTCTCGGTGAGTACGTGCCGGACGAAATCCGGCTCGAACCGGGGCTGCGGCGAGGTCACCTCGAGCTCCAGCCACCGGTTGCCGATCGGGTTTGCGGTGAAGAACATGTCGCGATCGTGCGTGACCGGGTTGCCGGAATCGCGGGCCGCGGTGAACTCGTCCAGCGGGATGGCGCCCTGGAAGGCCGGCGGCACCGGGTCCGCCACCAGCACCTCTGCCGCTTCGTCGTCGAATCCGTAGACGACGAGGAGGTGGTTGGTGTGCACGTCCCGGTACGCGGGCCGGAAGGGCAGATGGAAGTTGTCCGCGGCGACCGCGACCGTGTTCCCGGCGGCCAGCTCGGCCCGGACCTGCAGCCAGCCCTGATCGGCGTCGGCCGGCCGGTGCCATCGCGACCGGATCCCGTGGTGGGGCGCCAGACCGCTGAACAGCGAGTCGGCGTATCCCGGCAGGTAGTACTCCTCCCGCCGCAGATCACCGGGGTAGTGAAAACCCCAGGCGGCTCCGAGTACAGCCACCGGGTCCATGCCCCGCTGAGCCAGCAGCACCCCTGCGGTGGTGTGCAGGCAGTGCCCGAGTTCGTGCCGCCAGTACTCGACGGGCTTCAGTTCAACGCGCATGACGAACCCCCGGATCCGTCACTGCGGTGAGTGCGAACACGTGCATGGCCGGGTTGTCGGGCAGCCGCAGCGCGGTCAGGGCCCCCGGTACGGTCACCGGGATGCGCTGTTGCCAGATCACCGGCCGGTGCCCGGCCTGGGTGTGCCGGGGGTAGCGCAGCCCGGTGGCGCGGAACGCCTCCGGCTCGCCGAACCAGGAGTCGGTCTCGGGCCAGAAGTCCGACATCCGCAGCCACTCGGTGCGTGCTGCACCGTCGGCGTAGTGGAGTTCCACCTCGTCCTCGGTCCGCCGCTCGGCCGCGCCCAGCAGATAGATCCACTCGTAGTGGCCACCGGGCAGTGCGACCAGCTGCCCGCGGCAGCGGATGTTGTCGCCCTTTCCGGTCTCGCGCGGCGGGAACTCGAAATCGACGCCGTCCACCGCCACGGTGGATCCCGGCGCGGGCAGGTCCTCGGCCGGGAAAGTGTTGCGCCAGATGTTGAAGCCGTAATCCTCACCGGCCCCCGACTTTCCGATACCGAGATTGTTACAGGCTTCAGAAATGTCAATGACAGTGCTTATCATTTGTGGATGCACGCGAACCTCATAAGTTCCGTTTCCCGAGAAATGGCCGAGACGGTTTCAGAAATCATCCGGGCGGCCTATTCATCAGGGGATCTCCTGCCCGGCCTGCCGACCGCGGACGGCGCCCTGGCGGATTCCGCCGAGCTGTTCCACGACCTGTCCGCCGGGCAACTGCTCTGGGTTGCCCAGGTGTCGGGCGAGATCGTGGGCACCGTCCGGGCCGTCCGGAACGCGCCGGACAGCTGGGAGGTCCGGCGACTGGCCGTCTCGCCGTCGTCCCGGCACTCCGGGACCGCCCGCCGCCTGCTGCGCCGGCTGGAGGCCGACGCCCTGGCCGCCGGCGCGTCCCGGGTGGTTCTGGACGCCGTTGTGGAACGGGGCAATCCGGCGTTCTACGCACGTGTCGGGTACCGCACCGTGCGACACTTCCCGGCCGGCGACAAGCCGCTGTCCGAGGTGCGGATGGAGCGAGATCTCCGCGAGGCCCCCGCCCCCGTCCCGCACGACGCTCCCCCCGCCAGACCCGGTCTGCTGCTCGACTGGCTGGCGGTGCCCACGGGAACCGTCTGCCGTCTGCGGTTGATCTCCGGCGAAGGGGTGCCGGACGCGGGTTGCCACCGGACGCCACTGGGTGCCGACTTCTGGCCCGCCGCCGGGCCGGCCGAACTCGCCCGGGTCCGGGACGCGCTGGCCGAGGAGGCGGATCAGGTGGGCCGGGACGAACTGTTCTTCGGCCGGCCCGCGACCGGGATTGCCGCTTTCTGCGGACCGAGGCTGCTCCATCCCGCGCTGCTGGCGTGGTGGCGGAGTACCGCGGTACGACAGCAGCCCGTACGACAGCGGCCCGTACGGCCGAGCTGACCGGGTCACCCCGGCGACCGGGCAATCTCAAGGGCAGCAGCCGCGATCCGCTCGGGGCCCACCCCCGCGTGCTCCAGCAGGTTTCGCTCGTCGGCGACGAAGTCGAGGTACCCGTCCGGCACTCCGATGCGGCGGACCGGGCACGGGTGGTCCTCCGCGACGGCCTCACAGACGGCTGCTCCCAGCCCGCCGACCCGCACATGGTCTTCCACGGTGACCAGCCCTCTGGTCTGACGGGCCGCGCGCCCGAGCGCCGCCACATCGAGCGGTTTGACCGTGTGCATGTTCAGCACCCGCGTGGAATACCCCTGCTGCGCCAGGAGTTCCGCGGCCTCCAGGGCCATCACCACGGGATACGGCCCTGTGGCGACGACGGTGACGTCATCGCCGTCCCGCAGCAGGCGGGCTTCGCCGAGCCGGAATTCGTACGGTTCGGTGTTGACCATCGGTGTCGTCGCCCGGCCGAGCCGCAGGAACAACGGGCCCGGCAGATCGGCCGTCGCGTGAACAGCGGCCTCGGTCTCCGCGGCGTCGCACGGCACGACGATCGTCATGTTGGGCAGCGTCCTGATGATCGCGATGTCCTCGACGGCGTGGTGCGTCGGCCCGTAGTGCCCGGCGGACACCCCCGCATGCGTCACCACGATGCGGACAGGCAGGTTGTTGCCGGCCACATCGATCTTCACCTGCTCGCATGCCCTGCTCGCGGCGAAGCTGGAGATGGTGTTGGCGTAGGGCAGCAGCCCGGAGTGGGCCAGCCCGGCGGACACGCCCATCAGGTTCGCCTCGGCAATGCCCACGTTGACGTACTGGTCCGGAAGCAGCTCCCCGAACCGGTCCTCCAGCCCGCCCATGTCCGAGTCGACACAGAAGATCCGGGGATCCAGCCGCGCCATCTCGACCAGTGTGCGGCGGTACATCTCCCTGGTGGGCACCGCGTAGCGCTCCGCCCAGTCCTGCTGAGCCGCCGGGGTGTCGGTGATCAGTTCGTTCATGACTGCCTACCTGCTCTGAGGCCTGCCTTCGCACGCTGGTACAGCCGCGGCGTGAGCTGAACGGAATGGCTCTTCTTCTTGCCTTCGAACAGGGCGACACCGCGCCCCTTGACGGTTTTGGCGATCACTACCGTCGGACGGCCCGATGTGCCGGGCAGTGCGTCGAAGACCGCTCGCAGGGCGGCGTGATCGTGCCCGTCCACCTCGACGGCGTTCCAGCCGAAGCTGCGCCACCGCTCGGCCAGCGGCTCCAGCGCGATGCAGTCCTCGGTATCGCCGGTGATCTGCAGACCGTTGCGGTCCACCACCGCGACCAGGTTGTCCAGCCGGTACTGGGAGGCCATCATCGCCGCCTCCCAGACCGAACCCTCCTGCAGTTCGCCGTCACCGAGGAGAACGAAGGCCCGGCTGTCACGCCCGAGTCGGCGCATCGCCACCGCGACGCCGGCGCCCAGGGACAGGCCATGGCCCAGTGACCCCGTGGGGAACTCCACCCCCGGCAGCCGGCGCAACGGGTGTCCCGCGAGCCTGCTGCCCTGCTGGGTGTAGGTCTCCAGCTCGTCCGGATCGATGATGCCGACTTCTGCCAGCACGGCGTAGAGAGCAGGCGCGGCGTGCCCCTTGCTGAGCACGAACCGGTCACGGTCCGGCCATTCGGGTTCGGCCGGCCGCAGCCGCAGCACCTCCGTGTAGAGGTGTACGAGTACGTCCGTACACGACAGGCTGCCGCCGATGTGCGCCCCGTGCTCGGTCGCGCCCATCTGAAGGATGCGTTCCCTGACCCGGTAGGCACGGTCGGCGCATGCGACGTCTGATCGTTGGGTCGGGGCGGTCATCGTGCCGCTCCGCTCATCACCTGGTGCCAGGGCGGTCGGTGGTTCATCGCGGCGGCCAGCGGCGCCAGCTCGTCCAGCCGTGCCCACACCTTCTCGAAGGCACTCGCGCAGAGATCCAGCACCGGGCCGCAGTTCGGATTCAGGTGCCAGCGCTGCAGGGTGACCGATTCGTCGATCACCGCCATGCTGACCTGGTAGTCGGCGATCGGCACACCCAGGTGCTGGAATGCCGGCTGTCCGGGCAACGGCACGATCTGGTAGGACTGCAGCGGCACGCCCTCCGCACGCAGCGCTCGCTGCAGCATCGCCCGGAACTGGCCGGCCGGCAGCTCGGGGAATCCCGCGGCGGCCGGATCGAAGCGCAGCCGCAGGATGTGCCAGGCGTGGGTGCGGTCGTCGGGGCAGGTCGGCGCGATCACCCCCGGCAGGGCGCTCAGCCTGCCGAGGAAGCGGCGCACCACCCGGTCGCGCGCGGCCGAGTCGCTGTCGAGGCGGCTCAGTTGACAGCGGGTGAAGGCGGCTTGCACCGCGCTCATCTTCTCGTTGCCCGCGAGCACCCGTGAGATGTAGTCGCGTTCGCGGCCGGGGCGCAGATCCTCGCCGAACTGGCGGCGCAGCACCACACGTTCATGCAGGTTCTCGTCGTTGGTGGTCACCAGCCCGCCCTCGCCGCAGGTCGGCAGGTTCTTCACCGCGTTGAGGCTGACCGCGTTGATGTCACCGAGCGATCCGGCCCGCCGTCCGCCGTATTCGGCACCCTGGGCCTGCGCCGCGTCCTCGATCACATACAGGCCGTGCCTGTCGGCCAGCGCCCGCAGCGCGCCCATGTCGCAGGGCAGTCCGTGCAGGTGTACGGCGATGAGCGCCCTGGTCCGCCCGGTGACGGCCTTCTCGGCCGCGACCGGGTCCATCGTGTAGGTGACCGGGTCGATGTCGACGAACACCGGCACCAGTTGCCGCTGCACGATCGGCGCCGCGCTGCCGATGAAGGTCAGTGCGGGCACCAGGACTTCCGACCCCGGCTCGATGTCCAGGGCCGCCAACGACAGTTCCAGCGCCGCCGTTCCGTTCGCCACAGCGGCGCAGTACTGGGTGCCGACGTACTGCGCCCACTCCTGCTGCAATGCGCTGACTTCGCCCCGGCCCGCGTCGTTGGAGGTGAACAGGCCACGGTCGAGGACGCCGCGCAGCGCATCCTGTTCCTGGTCTGTCACCACCGGCCAGCCGACCAGCGCTTTGCTGACGTCCTGCTTGCCAACCGTACGGCTCCCGCCGAACATGGCCAGTTTGACGGCATCGCTCATGTCCCCGCCCCCACTTCTTCTGCCGCCCGCTGCGGAACGACCATGGCCATCGCGCTCAGGACCAGTTCTGGACGGTCGGGCAGCCGGACAGCCAGCAGCACGTCCCGGCGCGGCACCGGCAGCCAGACCCGGTCGGGCTCGGCCGCCGACACGACGAAGCGTTCGGGATCGACGCCGTGCTCGTAGTACAGCCAGGCCGTCTCGGCGGATTCCGGCTGCGCGGGGGCACTCAGGTCGATCCGCAGCCAGTCGTACCGGCCGTGGGGCAGGTCGACGAGCTGCCCGCGGCAGGGCAGCGGTTCTGTCAGCTCCAGCGCGACGGACCGGGTCACCGGTCACCCCACAGCTTCAACTGGCTGATCACGTAGTCGACGTACGCGCCGACCAGATCCACTCCGAGCACCTCGATCGCACCGTGGAACTCCGGCGTGTGGTTGACCTCGTTGACGAAGAGGCGGCCGTCGCGGTGCTCGATGACGTCCACACCCAGGACACCTTCGCCGATCGCGTTCGCCGTGTCCTGCAGCAGCTTGACCAGTTCGTCGGTGAGCGGGCAGTTCTCGGCCTGGCCGCCACGCGCGGTATTGGTGCGCCAGTGGTCGTGCCGCACCTTGTAGATCGCGCCGATCACCTCGCCACCGAACACATAGGCCTTGATGTCGCGGTCGGGCTTGTCCACATACTCCTGGATGTACGTGATCTGGTGCTGCGGTCCGGACAGCGCGGCCCGGTGCTCCAGCAGTGCCTCGGCCTGCTCGTGGTCGTGCATCCGCGCGGCCAGCCGGCCCCAGGAACCCGTGAGCGGCTTGACCACCGCCGGGTAGCCGAAGTCGTCCAGCTCCTCCAGCACCGGATCCGGAGTCAGGCCGACCAGAGCGCGGATCGTGGGCAGGCCGCCGTCCCGCAGAGCGAGTGTGGTGAGCAGCTTGTCGCCGCACAGGCCGATGACGCTGGAGCTGTTCACGACCGGCACTCCGGCATGCTCCAGCAGTCGGCAGGCGTAGTAGTTCCTGGTGTGGGAGATCTCCCGGCTGAGCGCTCCCGCGTAAGGCAGGTGCAGACGCTCCTGGTTGTTCAGCCGGACGGTGAACTTCCGGGCGTCGATCTGGTCGAACTCGATGTTGCGCCTGCGCAGCTCAGCGAGGAGCAGCCGCTCCTCCAGTCGTACTCTCGAGGTGAGTACGGCCAGCTTCTTTCGTTCTGCGGTCACGATCTGACGCTCCATTTCCCGCTCGCGCGGCGCCTCCGGGTGTCGGAATCGAGCGCAGCGAATCGACGAGCCGTGGCAACGCATCGGTCAACACATCGATGGCGGCCAGGTATTCGGGTATCTCGATGTGTTCGTCGACACTGTGGCAAAGCCGGGAGTTGCCCGGCCCGTACGCCGCGGTCGGCACCTGCCAGTACCGTCCGACCACGTTCCAGTCCGAGGTGCCGAGCTTCAGCTTCGGGACGGCGCGCGCACCGCGGGCGGACACGGCCGCGCTGATGGCCCGCACCACGGGGTCGGTGCGGGCCGAGCGGACGGCCGGCACCTCCTCGACCACGGTGACCCGGCGTCCTTCTCCGTCACTGAGCCAGGACGTGAACGCTCCGACGTCGAACCCGATGGGGATCCGGCAGGAGATCTCGAGGGCGGCCCGTTCGAGATCCGCGCTCATGGCGACGATCGTCGGCAGCGCGCGCTCGAACAGCGGTGAGGTCTCGGCGTGGTCCGCGGCCAGCCTGGCAGTCAGCGCGTTCCAGAACTCGAACGCGACCTCGGCCGCGGTCGCCTGGTCGGAGCTGGTGTGGGCCGGGGGCTGGGTGAAGTCCATCCGGAAGCGGAATACGCCCTTGTAACCGATGCCGATGGAATGCACCCCGCTGGGCTCACCGATGATCAATGCGTCGGGCGCCGGCAGATGCAGCAGATGCCTGGCACCGTGGGACGTGGCTTCCTCGCCGGCGGCACCGATCACCACGAGGCGCGCAGGGATGCTGTCCGCGAGTCTGGCGGCGGCGCAGATCATCGTGGCCAGCGGGCCCTTCGCGTCCACCGAGCCCCGGCCGGAGAGAACATCGCCGTCCAGCCGTACGGGGAGCGATCCGCGCACCGTGTCGATGTGCCCGAGCAGCATCACTTCAGGGCCGTCCGGATCGCCGACCGCCCCGTGCACGTTCCCGACCGCGTCGACGTGCGTGTCGAAACCCGCTGCGGCCATGCGCTCGGCCAGCATGGCGGCCAGCTCCCCCTCCTCTCCGGAGAAGGAGGGGATCTCCACCATGGCCCGCAACAGTTCGGTCTCGTCGCCGGGGGCCGGCCAGGTCATTCGCCGCCGCCGAGGGGATTGATGTCGACCAGCAGCATGTCGCGGATGCCGGTTTCGCTCACCGCCTGCGTCGGCGACACCTCGTGGGTGACCAGCCGGTCGTCAACAAAGATCGAGTCCAGCGGATCGGTCAGCGTCAGACGCGCCGCCTCACCGTTCTCGGGGTACACCGTGGATTCTCCGCCGATGCAGTCCTCGCGGCGGATCAGATGCATTCCGATATAGCAATGACCGTCCCGGTGCCGGCCCTCGGGCGTCGGCAGACCGACCTCGTCGCGGCGGGCGACCATACGGATCTGGTGGATCCCCAGCTCCCAGCTTCGCTGTCCGGAGATCGTGGTGGCCAGTTCGGTGTCGAAACCGACCAGCGCGGTCATACCGGGGTGCAGCAGCGCCTTCTCCTCGATGGGCGCGAATTCGCGATCCGCGCCCTTCCACAGCGGAATGCCGTCCTGCCGGAAGGTCTTGTGCGGCAACACCTCGAATTCGGGGCCGTCGCCACCGATCTCCACTCGCAGCCGCCCATATCGTCGGTACCGGTACTTTCCGCCGTCGATCAGCGCTTCATCGAGCGGAAGGTCGTTCCAGAACCGGCTGAATGCGTCGAGTTCGTCTGCCGACAGCAACGGGCGAAGGTTTGCTCCCTCCAACACCGTGAAACCGCGCCGAACGGTCGCCGCGGCAAGCCCTTCCACCGGGTTTCCCATGAAGTTGCTCGCGGCCACACCGAAGGCCCCCATTACATCCCTCCGTCGGTTCGAAATCTGCTGTGATGTTGGGCCCGTTCTGGGTCGTGACGGTCACCAGATTCGTCAACCACACTGTCATCGCAGCAGCTGCCGGACCTGTCGGTCATTACCCTGACTGTCACGGGCGGGCGAGCACGCGATGGCGTGGGAACGCCGCGAACCGAGCTGCCACGGGCATGGATCGCCCGGGTGCCGGCAAGGCGTGCCGGCACCCGGGCGATGGAGCCTCTAACGAACAGCGGCCGTCCGGCGGGGCCTGGCGATCACAGAGGCCCGGCCGACCATGTTGGCGATCTCGGCCCGCGAGGAGACACTGAGCTTGGTGAAAATCCGGCCCAGATGGGTTTCCACGGTCTTGTGGCTGACCTCGAGCTGCCGGGCGATCTGCCGGTTCGTCCTGCCCTGACTGACCAGGTTGGCGATCTCGAACTCCCGCTGGCTCAGCATGTACTGCTCCTCCGGCGGCACAGGGGCCGCCGGTACCCTGGCGCTCATCTCGGCCCGCAGCGCGCGCACCGCCGGCAGCAGATCACCCGCACCGCTGCTGACGGCCGTCGACTCCGCAGCGTCCAGGTGCTTCTCGGCTCTGGCGGGTTCCCCCAACGCCAGCAGTGCACGGGACGCCAGGAGATGCCCCTTCCCCGCTTCCAGTGGCTGGTCGTTCGTCGTCCCGGCGTCGATGGCCCGCAGGGCATGGGCCAGTGCCTCGGCCGGGCAGACGGCGACCCGGGCGAGCGCCGCGGCGGCCAGCCCGATGACGCCGGGCAGTCCGAGCGCCTCGGCGGAGATCCGCACCTGCTCGGCCCGGACCCGGGCTTCGTCCGGGCGGTCCCTGACCAGTTCTGCCCGGCTCATCAGGTCGTACGCCCTCGGGTGGTCCCAGAGCGGCAGATCGAGGAGCGAGGCACCGCCGCCCGCGTCGAGGACCGCCTCCAGACATTCGGCGGGTTGGCCGTTCGCCAGCAGTGCAGCGGCTTGCGTCAGCCGGGCCTGCCTCCACCTCGGGCTGTCCGGGGTCACCGCACTGCTCGCCGCCCGGCTGTCCGCGAGTGAGTTCAGCGTGGCTCCCACGGCGAGGGCGATCTGCGCTCGGAGGGTCAGCGCCATCGCCAGCAGGTCTTCGCAGCCGTGGTTCTGCGCGAGCCGGATCGCCTGCTCGGCCTGCGCCTGGGCGCTCTCCAGGTGCCCCCGGCGCAGATGCGCCGTGCCGAGACCGACCAGCAGCGGCACCATCGGCTGCCACTGGCCGTAGGGCCTGCTGAGGGCCAGCCCCCTGGTGAAGTGCCGGATGGCCTGCGCATACCGTTCGAGATGGATCTCCGCCCAGCCCACGTAGCACACCGCGTCGAGCCTGCGGGCCAGCTGATCGTCGGGCTGCCGGTCGATCAGCTGTGCGGCTTCCCCGGCGCTGCGGTGAGCCACCACGGACGAGCCCTTGGCCAACGAGGCAATGGCGTGGACGCCGAGCGCGAGTACTTGCAGCATGTGATCGCCGCTGCCGGCCGCGCCGAGCAATGCGTCCTCGGACCACTCCCAGCCGGTGTCCCACACGGTGGTGGCTGCCAGGGCCAGGCGCAGCCGCGTCACGTTTGCCGCGGGGTCCCCATGCGCGATGGCCAGCCGCAGCATCGCACGTGCTTCGGTGTACCGGCCGGCATACAGGGCGAGTTGCGCACGGCACTCCACGGCCGCAGCGGCGCCGGCGGAGCCATCCATGCCGCCCTTGAGCAGCTCGTCACGGCGGTCCAGCGCTTCCCGGCCGTCATCGAGCCGTCCGGTCAGTATGGCGCCGCGAGCCAGTGAGGTCAGCAGCTCCAAGCGCTGCTCATGGTGCTCCGGACGGTCGCCGAGCAGGCGCAACGCGGTGCGGTACCAGGAGGCCGCGGTGTCCGGAGCACTCAGATCGATCGCCCGGCCCGCGGCGATCAGCACGGCGACGCTGTCCGGGCCGTCGTCGCCCACCCGCTCGACGTGTTCGGCGATGCGGACGGCCGGCTGGTTCCGGCTGCGCAGTGCCTCGACGGCACGGGCGTGGGCGCCCAGCCGCCATCCGTCCGGCGCCGACCGGTAGGCGACACCGCGGAGAACCGGATGACGGAAGCGGAAACAGCCGGGCACGTTCTCCGCCTCGACCAGGTCGAAGGCCAGCAGTTCGTCGATCGCGACGAGCACGGTCGCACGGTCCAGTTCCGCGACCAGCGTGGTCAGTTCCAGATCGAAGGCATCACCCACCACCGCTGCCGCCTGGGCGACCACCCGGGCAGTGCCGGACAGCCTGTCCAGGTCCATCAGGATCGGCGCGGTGACCTCGTGCGGGAGCTCGATACCCGCCCGCAGAATCGACTCACCACGGCAGCTCTTGCCCTGGCACAGCGCCATGAGGAGATGCAGATAGCGCGGGTTGCCGCCGCTGTGCTGGTGCAGGGTCATCTGATGCTGGCCGCACAGATGTTCCGGATACAACTGCTCGGCCGCCTCGCTGCCGAGCGCTCCCAGGGGGAGGTCCTCGATGTCCCAGTGGGATTGCGCGGTGCCCAGCGCGGCGAGCAGTCGGTTCGCGATACCGCGAGACCGGTAGGCCAGTACCACAAGCAGGTTCGTCAGCGGTGGGTGGCGCAGTAACTGCTCCAGAGCGACGTTGATCCCGTGCGTCGCCTCGTGAAGGTCATCGACTACCAGCACCAGTCCGCCCGGTCCGGCGAGCTCCGCCAGCGGGGCGCGGGACTGGTGCGGTGCTGCCGGGGCTCCGGGCGCCGGGGTGCCGAGCACCGATGTCAGTGTGTCGAAAGGGCCGTGCTGGTCCTCGGCGGCGGTGCTGCCGATCACGGTCGTGCCGGAATTCTCAGCCGCGAGCGCCAGGAATTCGGTCAGCAGCCTGGTTTTCCCGATGCCCGCTTCGCCGGGCATCTTGATGAGCCTGGGCCGCTTGTGCAGATTACGGACTGCCTTCGCGAGGATGTTCAATTCTCGCTGCCGTCCGGTGAACCACTGGTCGATCGCTGTGCCGGACAATGCTGATCTCCCCGTTGTCTCAAACTGCTCAAATGCACCCTGTTAGCTGTTTTGCAACTGTTCAGGGCAACTCGTGAACTGCGGTGATGCGGTACAAATCGGTCACTGCGGTCGATGGGTGTGCCCTCGCGACCCCGGATCGGCCGCCGCCCGCGAACGAGGAGCCGGCGGCGCCGATGCCTCCCCACAGCACGACCGCGCCGAAGTTGCCGCGTCGGCGTTCGGACACAAGTCGGGCCGGGGCGAGGAGGGCTGGTGGGCCGTAGAAGGAGTCGGCGGACGCGTACGGGGTGCGGGCGGAGGGGCGTCCGCAGCCGCTGCACGTGATGTGCGCCCGCCGGCGCCGCCGCGCCGAAGACAGCCGAGGACGCCCGACGCGCCCCGCCCCGTGGTCCGGGCCGGGGCGGCTGCGGGACCGCACCGAGGAACACCAGCGGCGCACGGCCTCCGCGTTCCCGTTCGACGACAACGCCTCGGAGTCCGGGCATTTCGCCCGTATCCGCTCACATCTCCACTGGCACAACCAGGAGAATCGAGGGAACAGTTACCGCGACTGGGCCATCGACCGGCGAAGGCTCAAGGGGCGCATGTCAGTCCACACTTCTTCAATATGGGACAGACATTCCTGCTTCGTACCCGTCACGCCGACCTGTCGCCAGCCGTCCGGCAATTCACGGCCGGACACCCAGATCGAATACTGCTCCTCGCCGTTCACTACCACGACGTAAGTGATCTCATCGTTGACTTCTGCCATGACTGCTCCCCGTTTTAGCGATTGATGCATCCGTGCGAGGCCATGCCGTCGCGCCGAGCCAGATGTTGTGTTCATGTTGGCCGCCCGGTACATCAACGCACCGGAGACGTCCGCCAGGGCGGTTCTCTTCAGGACAACTAGTGAAATGTGGCGAGGCGATGCGATTCGGCATTTTCGGCCAAACCGATCTTGTGAGCTCTGATCGGTACCCGCTCCCTGTAGTTCACTGACAGGGGTCATGCGTGTTTCAATCGTGAGATGGCCGGGAGTCCTTGTCAAGATCCTTGGCTCGTTGACGCTTCATCAAACTCCCTGTTGCAGCCGCCAATTGGGTCCTTCTGCCGACTTCGGCCTGATGGCGCACCGTAAGACCCCGTTCAGGATCCTCCGCTCACGGGGTCGTGAAGAAACCGCTCATCCCCTGGGCGCGCCGGGCAGCAATGCCGCGGGCTCCACACAAGGGCCGAAGGGTTGGCCGAGTACCGTCCGAGTGCGACCTTGGGCCGCGGAGGCGACGGTCGGGTCGAAAGCAGGGCAGAAGACCCCTCCCACCCGGGCCCTGATCCACTGGCCGGAACCGTGCGGTAGATTTTGCGCGCCCTTGACCAGTACCAATTCATCGACACGGAGACCGGCCCCTCAATGAGCGACATCGTCAACGGACTTGGCCGCGCGAGCGCGTACGGCGCCCTCGGTGTGGTCCTCCTGATCCTCGGCATCGTCCTGATCGACCTGCTGACGCCCGGAAAACTCGGCCGGCAGATATGGGAGGACCGCAACCGCAACGCCGCACTACTGCTGAGCTCCGCGCTGCTGGGCATCGGCGGCATCGTGTTCACCTCGATCTGGACGACGTACGACAACTTCGGCAAGGGCCTGGCATCGACCGCCGCGTTCGGTCTGCTGGGCCTGGTGATGATGGCGGTGGCCTTCCTGATGGTGGACCTGGTCACGCCGGGCAAGCTGGGCGCGACCCTGGTCGAGCCGGAGCCGCACCCGGCGGTGTGGGTGACCGCCTCCTGCAACATCGCGGTGTCGGCGATCGTCTCGGCGTCGATCGCCTGAGCTACCCGAGCAGCCCGGCCAGGATGCCTCCTCACCTGCGGGCCGGTTGATATTTTCGGGGTCCACCCGGAGTCCCGGGAGGGGCTTGCGCCACAGACTCCGTGTGACGTCACGACGCCTCGTGGAAGACCAGGCCCAGTGAGTGCCGCTTCCCCGAGCGCACCGCGCTGACCCCGTGGCGCACCGGGGAGGCCGACCAGCCGCGCTGTGAGCGGACCGGGCGGTCGCGGGTGGTGAAGATCAGGGCGTGGCCCTGCTTCAGCAGCGTCGCCGTGCCGCGCGACTGCGCCCGCGGCCGCTGCTCGACGAGCAGGAACTCTCCCCCTGTGTAGTCGACTTGAGGCTCGTCGAGGCCGATGACGACCTGGAGGGGGAAGACGGCATCGCCGAACAGGTCGCGGTGCAGGGCGTTCCAGTCCTCGGCGCCGTACCGCAGCAGGATCTGCGACGACTTGGTCTGTCCGGCCTCGTGGCACATGGCCAGCCACTCCGCCAGGCTATCCGGCCAGGGTGCCGGCCGGCCGAGGCGCTCGGCCCAGTCGCGGGCTATCGGCAGCAGACGGGGGTAGAACGTCTCCCGCAGCTCCTGAACGAGCGCGGGCAGCGGCGCGGCGAAGTAACGGTACTGGCCGGAGCCGAAGCGGTAGCGGGCCATGTCGACGGTGGAGCGGAATCGGTCCGTCTCGTCGTACAGCTCCGCGACGGACCGGCACTGGGCGGGGGTGAGAACCGGCGGCGTCAGCGCGCAGCCGTACTCGTCGATCTCTTCGGCGAGGGCACTCCAGTCGGCGCGAGGCCGCTTCGTGGGGGTGCTCATGGCGTGTTCCAGAAGTGGTGCATGGCGTACGAACTCCAGGGCCGCCACCCTTGGGCGTCGGCCGTCGTCGATCCCGCGCGTCGCATCCCGGCCCGGACCGCCGCGTCCCCGGACAGCAGGACGTCGGGGTCGCCGAGCGCGCGCATCCGGATGTAGCCGGCCGTCCACGGGCCGATGCCGGGCAGGGCGAGCAGCTCTCGTTCGGTCTCGTCCCGGGCGGCGCCGGGGTCGAGGGCGATCGCGCCCTCGGCGAGTGCTGCGGTGAGGGTACGGAGCGTGGCGCGGCGCGCGTCGGGCATCGCGAGTGCCTCCAGACCGGCCTCGTCCAGAGGGGCCTCGGCGAGGGCGTCCGGCTGCGGGAACAGATGGGTGAGACCGCCGCTCGGCTCACACAGCCGCTGCCCGTACGCCGCCACCAGTGCGTCGCCGAGCCGTCGGTCGCCCAGCACCGCCCGTACGGCGAGTTCGTGGGGGTCGGCGGTCCCCGGGGCTCGCAGCCCCGGGCGGGCGGCGACGAGCGGGGCCAGGGACGGGTCGGCGCCGAGCCGGTCGGCGACGGCGCACGGGTCGGCGTCCAGGTCGAAGAGGCGGCGCATCCGCTGGGTGGCCGTCGTCAGGTCGCGCAGGTCCGTGAGGTGCAGCCGGCATGCGAGCCAGCCTCCGGGGCCTGTCTGTTCGCCGACCTCGGCGATACCGGACCCGCCGGGCAGCCGGAGGGTCCTGCGGTAGATCCGGGAGCCGCGCTCGCCGACGATCTCTTCGATCCCCGTGATCGCGCGGCTGCCGAGGTAGTCGAAGACCTCCACGGAGGCGTAGGGGCCGCGGTAGGCCAGCCGCAGCGGGACTCCGGCGGCGGCCCCGTTCTCCTGGGCGATGGGGCCGAAGCGCGAGGTGCGCCCGGTCCTCGCGGAGCGGAGTTCGCTGGGGGTGGCCGCGTAGATCTCCCGCATGGTGTCGTTGAACTGCCGCACACTCGCGAACCCGGCCGCGAACGCGATCTCCGCCGTCTGCATCGTGGTCGTCTGGAGCAGGACGCGCGCGGTGTGACCGCGCTGCGCCCGCGCCAGCGCGATGGGGCCCGCGCCGAGTTCGGCGTTCAGCTGCCGCTGCACCTGCCGGGCGCTGTACCCCAGCCGGGTGGCGAGACCCGCCACACCCTCCCGGTCCACGATCCCGTCGCCGATCAGCCGCATGGCGCGGCCGACGACATCGGCGCGGGCGTTCCACTCGGCGGAGCCGGGCACGGCGTCGGGGCGGCAGCGACGGCAGGCCCGGAAGCCCGCGCCCTGTGCCGCTGCGGCGGTCCGGTAGAACGACACGTTCTGGCGCTTGGGGGTGACCGCGGGGCAACTGGGCCGGCAGTAGATCCCGGTGGTGGACACGGCGAAGAAGAACACCCCGTCGAACCGGGCATCTTTGCTGCTCACCGCCTCGTACCTGCTGTCCTCGATCGTCATGGGGCCAGTATGGGCACCGCCGCGGGCCCGGGGCTGGCGGAAATCGGACACGGCGTTCGGGCGGGGGTTCCGCATGGTATGGGGTGCCGGTAAGAACTCTGTCACCAGCCGCAATCGATCGGTCAGGGCTTCGTGACCACGGTCTTCTTGGGCTGACGAGGGACGGTCTTGGTCTTGTCGAGGTGCCCGTACACCGTTGGCCTCGGCACGCCGAACATGTCGGCGATCTGCTGGACGGTCTTCTCCCGCTCGTCGTAGAGCCGTTGGGCGAGTGCGGCCTGGTCCTCGGTGAAGCGTGGCCGGCGCCCGCCGACCCGGCCGCGAGCCTGTGCGGAGGCGAGTCCGTCGTTGGTGTTCGCCACGATCAGCTCGCGCTGAAGCTCTGCCAGTACGGACAGCATCCCGAACGTCGCCCGGCCCTACGTGGTGGCGGTGTCGATGCCCTGCTCGATGACGTGCAGCCCGATGCCGCGCTCGCGCAGTTCGGCGCCGAGGGTCACCTGGTGCAGCACGGAGCGGGAGAGCCGGTCGAGCTGGGTGACCTGCAGCGTGTCGCCTTCGCTAAGCAGCTGCATGACGAGGTCGAGCTTCGGGCGGGACGCCTTCGCGCCGCTGGCGACGTCGGCGTGGATGTTGTCGCGGTCGACATCGTGGTGGAGTAGTGCGTCGATCTGATGATCGGGGTCCTGATCGGCCGTCGATGTACGCGCGCATCGTTGCCCTGGACCTGGTCGCAGGCGCGGAGATGCACCTCAAGCGCGGCAGCGTTGAGCAGGCGTGCGCCACCTGGCACCGGGCCTTCGACCACATGGGCGGTGTCCGCTCCGTCCGCACCCGAAAGGCGGTCTCCCGCATGCGCAGCGACCTCGCACGCTTCCGGGCCCGTGGCCTGCGGTGCGTGGCCGAGCTCGACGAACGGGGACGCGACTTCCTCGCCCGCGTCTGACCTCAGCGGCACCCGGAGAAGCGGCAGGCGATCGGCTCCAGATAGTCCGCGTGTGGACCGGCCAGACCGGCCAGTTCGTCCGGCGAGCGCACCAGGGCGATGTCGTCGAGTTCAGGTTCGCGGCCCTGGACGCGCTCGGCTGCTGCAGCAGCGGTGAAGTCTGCGCGCAGCGTTTCCTCGGGAAGAGCCGGGGCGAGGTAGGTCAGGCCGATGCTGCTGTTCTCGCCGCGGGTGACGACCCACAGCTTCAGGTCCTCGGTGGCCGCGCCGATCCCCACCTCCTCAGCGAGCTCTCGCGCGGCCTGGCCGGCGAGTGCCGACTCGTCCAGCACCGCCCCGTTCTGGGGAGGCTCCACAGACCCCCCTGGCAGCTGCCAGCGGCCCGGGGCGGCCGTAGAGGGCGACATCCTCGCTGCCAGCACACGGCCGTCGTCTGTCGGCTGGACGACGTTCACGAACAACGAGGGCAGTGCGGTGGCGCCGGGAACGCGACGCAAGGCGTAGTGCCGGTAGGTCACACGCACCCAGGAGAGGCGCAGGATGCGCGGGCCAGTCCGCTCCAGTCCCCCACACGCCACCACAGGCCCGTCGAAGAGGGTGGGGTTGGCCCGGACTGCCATGTCCCACACCCGGTCTCGGGCCTCAGCGTCCTGGGGCGGCAGCGGCGGCTCCGCAGCTTCGGTCAGCAGGAGCCGTTCAACGTCGAAGAGGTCAATGCCCACGGGGGGGCAGTGTCTCGGTCACCGGCCCATCGTAGATGCCGCCGTTCCTTGCACGCGACGTGCTCGGCCAGCCAGGCGTCAGCTTGTCCGCGTCCGCAACGGTGCACTCACGGAAGCCCAGGTGCCCGCAGATCTGCGCACGGTGATACTCGATCGTCCGGCCGGTCCACTCGTACGCCCCCAGCTCGGACGCGGGTACCTGCACCTGCCGCGCGACGAACTCCACGGCCTCGCCCGGCAGCTCGAACCGGCCCCGGGGAAACCGCCCGTACTGCGTGTAGTACTTCAGCAGCACAGCGAAGCCCAACCGCGTCGCACCACGCTTGCCCGCCACGAGCGCCTGCTCGTCCTTCAGCAGCGTCCAGTGCTCAACCAGCTCGTCAACATCCATCGGCGCCCGTGCCACGATCGCCGATCGTCCCGGCCCGGCTTCAACGACAGAGTTCTTACCGGCACCCCGGGATGCGGTACCGGAGTCGGTAGCGGGTTCAGTACGCGGCGATCAGCACGGGGCCGCCCCGTACGTCCACGCCACTGATCCAGTCGGCGCGCAACTGGAGCGCACGGCCCCCCGGCACCGCGGGACGGAGCAGACGTTGCCGGTGCAGGACCTGGTCGTCCTGGGTGACGACAAGGCGCGGCCCGGCGAGTGTCCGGGACGTCCGCAGTGTGAACCGGCCGTGCCGTGGTGCCGGCCCGTCGGGGTCGATGATGTTGGGTGCGGCCCAGCACAGCGGCCATTCGACCTGCACGGGCAGCGTGGTTGTGGGCCATTGCTCCCCGGCGAGGTGCCGCAGTACAGGGCCCGCGGCGTGCCGTCCCTCCTCGGCGGCGGTGTCCGCCCGCTCGCCTCCGTGCAGCAGATTACCGACGGCGAAGACGCCGGACTCGTCCGTACGGAACGCGGCATCGACGGCCGGTCCCCGGGTGCCGGGGTCGAGCGTGATTCCGCCGCGTCTGGCCAGCTCGTGGTCGGGGATCCAGTCGCCGGTGAAGACGACGGTGTCGCAGCCGACGGTGGTGGTTCTGCCGTCCCGGTGCCGCAGCCCGACTCCGGTCAGGCGGCCCCGGCCGGTCAGTCCGGTCACCGTGGCATGGGTGAGCAGCGGGATGCCGCGGAGCAGTGTCTGCGGCGGGCGCGCCTGGTCGGTGACCATCGCGACGACCTCGACGCCGCCCGCCCGGAGGGTGCCCACCGCGGAGAAGGCGACGGGCTCCGCGCCGACGACGACGGCGCGGCTGCCGACCCGCTGCCCGTGGAGGTGGACCGCCTGCTGGAGCTCGCCCGTCGTGAGCACCCCGGCCGGCCGGGTGCCGGGCACCAGCCGGGCGCTGCGCGGCCGTTCGCGCGCTCCGGTGGCCAGGACGACCGCCCGTGCGGTGATCCGTTCCAGGCCTGCCGGGCTCGTGGTGTCCACGGTGCGCGAGCCTGCCCATCCCGTGACGGTGACGCCGGTGCGCAGGTCCGCTCCGGCACGTACCGCGGCGTCGACGAGGTGGCGGACGTACTGCGGGCCGTTCATCGGACGGCGCAGGTCGCGCAGCCCGAAGCCGCCGTGGTGGCAGTGGCGCGGGATGCCGCCGGGCTGCTGTTCGCGCTCGAGGATCTCGACGCGGCCCGCGCCCGCCGCGGCCAGCCGCGCGGCTGCGGCGAGTCCGGCCGGGCCCGCGCCGACGACGAGGACGTCGGCCGTACGTGTCCGCCGGCTCATCGCCCCGCCCCGAGCTGTCCGGCCTCGAAGAGGTCGCGCACGGCCGGCCCGCAGTAGAAGCCCTGGCAGCGGCCGCCTCGTGCACGGGTACGGCGCCGGAGTCCGTCGAGCGAGCCCGGCGGGACCGTACTGTCCAGCGCATCGCGGATCTCACCGCGCGAGACACGTTCGCAGTGGCAGACGAGCGTGCCGTACGCGGGGTCCGCCGCGATGAGGTCGGCGCGTTGGTAGGGGCGCGGAAGTGCCTCCCCGAGGTTGGGCATGCGCAGGGGCTCCAGTTCACTCGCCGGCCCGAGGCCGAGCCCGGCGTCGGCGAGCAGCTCGGTGACGTACGCGGCGATGGCCATGGAGGCGGTCAGTCCGGTGGAGCGGATGCCGCCCACGGCGATGTACCGCTGCCGCGCGTGGGCGCGGATCCGGTAGTCGTCGTGCTCGGTGGCGGCGCGCAGTCCCGCGTAGACGGCGGTGACCTCCTCGTCGAGCAGCTCGGGCATGATCCGCCGGCCCTTCTCGCGCAGGGCGGCCAGCCCTTCGGCCGTCGATGCGGTGGCTTCCTTGTCGTCGACGTCCTCGGCGGTCGGGCCGAGCATCACATTGCCGTACACGGTGGGCGCCACCAGCACGCCCTTGCCGAGCGCGGTCGGGACCGGCAGCAGGATATGGCGGACCAGGTCACGGGCGAGCTTGTCGAAGACGATCAGCTGGCCGCGGCGGGGGGTGACGGTGAAGTCCCCGTGTCCGAGCTGCCGGTCGAGTGCGTCGGCGTACAGACCGGCGGCGTTGACGAGGTAGCGCGTGCGCAACAGGCCTCGGGTGGTGGCAAGTTCGTGGTGGGTGCCGCTGGTCACGGACTCCACCCGGCAGTTCAGATGCAGATCGACGCCGCCGCGGACGGCCTGGGTGGCGTACGCGAGTGTTGTCGTCCAGGGGCAGATGATGCTTTCGCCCGGGACGTCGAGCGCGCCGAGTGCGCCCGGTCCGAGGTGCGGCTCTCGTACACGCACCTCGTCGGCGCAGATCAGGCGCGCGTCGTGGTAGCCGTTGCGTTCGGCCTTGGCGGCGAGCCCGGGGAGGGCGGCGAGCTGCTCCTGGTCCCAGGCGACGAGGAGCGCGCCGAGCGGCTCGACGGGGATGCCGGTTTCCGTGGCGTACGCGGCCAGCCGCCGCTGCCCTTCGCGTACGAGCCGGGATTCCAGGGATCCCGGCACGGCGTCGAAGCCGGTGTGCACGATCGCCGTGTTCGCCTTCGACGTGCCACTGCCGACGTCGTCGCAGGCATCGAGGAGGGCGGTACGCAGCCGGTGGCGGGCGAGTTCGCGGGCGATGGCCGTGCCGACCACACCGGCGCCGACGACGATCACGTCGTGGACGGTGTCCGGCAGTTCCCCTGCGGTCGTGACGGTCATGGTGCCTGTTCTGTCCTTCAGTGGGCGGCCGGCGGCGTACGGTCCAGCAGCGCTTCGACCTGGGCGCGGAAGCCCGCGAGGCGTTCGGCGGCCGCGGCCTCACTGATCCGCGGCTCGTAGACGGCGGACGGCTTCCAGGCCGGGACGGCTTCCTCGGCCGTCAGGCTCGGATCCATACCCAGCATCGCCACGGCGCCGACCCCCAGCGCGGTCGCATCGGGCAACGCCGATACCTCGACGGGCAGTTGGAGCAGATCGGCCTGGGTCTGCATGAGCAGGGCGGAGCGGGTCAGGCCGCCGTCGACGCGCAGAGAGGTCAGCGGCGCGCCGAGGTCGGCGGCGACCGCGTCGGTGAGCTCGACGACCTGCGCGGCGATGCCTTCGCACAGGGCCCGCACGAGATGCCCGGGGCCGGTGTCCAGGCCGAGGCCGGTCAGCGAGCCCCGCAGGTCGCCGCGCCACCAGGGGGCGGCGAGGCCGGCGAGCGCCGGTACGAAGGTGACGCCGCCGCTGTCCGGCACGGCGGAGCCGACCGGGTCCAGGTCTGCCGCGCCCGAGATCACTCCGAGGTCGGTGAGCCAGCGGACGGCCGAGGCTGCCGTGTAGACCTGCCCGTCGAGGCAGTAGCTGGTGCGTCCGGCGAGCCGCCATGCGACACAGCTGACCAGGCCGTTGCCGGTACGGCGCGGGCGGGGGCCGGTCTGGGCGAGCAGGAACGCCCCGGTGCCGTAGGTGCACTTGGCGGTGCCCGGTTCGGTGACGCGCTGGGCGAACAGTGCGGCCTGCTGGTCGACGAGAAGGCCGGTGAGCGGCAAGGGCGCGCCGAAGGCGGTGGTGATGCCGACGGCGCCGTCCACGTCGACGACCTCGGGCATCCGCTCCTCGGCCAGGCCGAAGATGTCGAGCGCCTCCGGCGACCAGGTGACACGGTCGAGGTCCAGCAGCTGGGTGCGTCCGGCGGTCGCCGCGTCCGTGACGAACGCTCCGGTCAGCCGGTGGATCAGCCAGGCGTCACTGGTGGTGACGACACCTTCCCGGGTGAGTTCACGGCGTATCCACGCCATCTTTGGCGCGGCGAAGTACGGATCGAGAGGCAGCCCGGTCAGCTGGGTCAGCTTCTCGGCGTGCGGGGCGAGTTCGGTGCACAGCGGCTCGGCGCGGCGGTCCTGCCAGACGATCGCCTCGGTCAGCGGGTCTCCCGTGGCGGGGTCCCAGGCCAGAACCGTCTCGCCCTGGTTGGCGAGGCCCACGGCGGCGACCGGTTCCCCGGCCTGCGCCAGGGCCCGGCGCCCGGCGTCGACGACCGAGGAGAGGAGCGCGGCAGGGTCGGCCTCGACACGTCCGCCGGAGCCGTAGCGAGGGCTCACAGGTGCGGCGCCGGAGCCGATGACACCCCGGTCGGGGCAGATGACCAGCGCCTTTGTGCCGGATGTGCCCTGGTCGACGGCAAGCACAGGGCCTGTCATCGGCCACCCCGTTCCTCGGTAGACGGAAACCTTGATCGCTGACGAAAGGGTGAAGCAGGGCACGGCCGCCGTCAAGGGGGTTGCGCCATCGGCGCCGGTTCGCCTCCTCAGTCACTGACGCATCATCAAATCCTTGCCGTCACAGTACGTTTGAGTAAGATCGGCGACGCACAGAAAGCAGGGCGAGGGCCGGCACGTCACCCTCGCCACTGCCGGCCGCCCACTTGACCACTGGAACGCCTCGCCCCCCCACCGTCCCCAGAGGACCCCGGCCCATGACGACCGCCACACGCCCTGCCGACTGATGCCCCATGACGAGTTCCGCCCGGTGTATCACCCGGCGGGTCACGACAACGAACTGCGCACCGTCATGCAGGACTTACGCACCGGCCGATGGCTGTCGATGCGAAATCTGCTGACCACCACCACCGACTGGACGCGATGGACCCAGCGGACCCAGGTGCTCGCCGCAGTGGCCGCCGGATCCGATGCGGTGCGGGCCTGGCGGACCGAGGAACCCCACAGTGTCGCCGCGACCGTGATGCACTGCCGGATCGTGGTGGAGCGGGCGTTACGGGCCCACCGCGAAGGGCACCAGCGCACCCGGGAGCTGTGGCACGAAGCGTGGGAGGCGTGCCGGATCGCCGCGCACCACGCCCCGGAGGATCCGGTGCCCTGGGTGTGCCTGCTGGCTCTGTCCCAGCTCGACGAGGACCAGCGGCTGGACGAGCACCGGATGGCACCGCCGGGTCCGATGCTGTTCCCCGGCCCGTGGGGTCTGCTGGCGCAGGCCGACAAGCGCGACCCGCACAACCGCGAGGCGTACCACCGGATGCTGCAGTTCGTGTACGCCCGCAGGACCGGCGGCCATCTGTCCGAGGCGGTCAACTTCGTTCAGTGGGCGGCGTCTTCGGCTCCGGTCGGATCGTCGCTGCTGGCCCTTCCGCTGTACGTCCGGGTCGAGCGCTACCGCCGGGGGAAGGGCAACGAGAAGGCGCTGGATCTCCACTGGGTGACCGACGACGCGGCCCGTGACGCCCGCCGCGCACTGCACCTCTGGTTCGACAACGTTTCCCCGGCCGGGTGCTCCCTGCTCGATCTCGACCATCTCGCCCACGCGCTGTGGGGCGCGCACCAGTTCACCGACGGCGCACGGGTCTTCGAGGCACTGGGCCCGTACTACACCACCCTTCCGTGGGCGTACCGCACGCGCAGTCCGGGCGACGCGAGCCTGGCGGAAGAGATGTTTCTCCGTGCCCGCAGCCGATGTCTCGCCGCCGCGCGCGATGCCGGCGTCGGGTGGCGCGACTGATCCACCGCTCTCTCCCCCTGTCCCTGTCCGCTCAGTGCATCTTCCTTTCCCCCGGAGGTACTTCGATGTCCATATCCCCGCCCACGTGGTCGAGTCCGGACCCGGCTCCCCCCAAGGACGAGGAGGAGCGGCTGCGGGAACTCGGCTACCAGCCGGTTCTGGCGCGCCGCATGGGAGGCTTCGGCAACTTCGCCATCAGCTTCTCCGTCATCTCGATCCTGTCCGGCTGTATGACGCTGTACGGCTTCGGGCTGAACACCGGCGGCCCGGCAGTGATGATGTGGGGCTGGGTGGGCGTCGGCCTGTTCGTCCTCTGCGTCGGCTTGGCGCTGGCCGAGGTGACGAGCGCGTACCCCACCTCCGGTGCGCTCTACTACATGGCCGACCGGCTCGGCGGCCGTAAGTGGGGCTGGTACACCGGCTGGCTCAATCTTCTCGGTCTGCTGGGTGCGATCGCGGGCATCGACTACGGCTGCGCCCTGTTCACCGGCGCTTTCCTGAATCTGCAGTGGGGATTTGAACCCACACCCGGCTCCACCATGATCATTTTCATGTGCATTCTGCTGCTCCACGCCACCTTGAACCTCTTCGGCGTACGGCTGGTCAGCGTCCTCAACTCGATCAGCGTGTGGTGGCATCTGGGCGGCGTCGCCCTGATCGTGGGCGCCCTGGCCATTGTCCCCTCCAACCACCAGTCCCCGAGTTCGTCTTCGGCGAGTTCGTCAACGGCACCGGCTGGGACAACCCCGTCTATGTGGCCGCGATCGGCCTGCTGCTGGCGCAGTACACCTTCTCCGGCTACGACGCCTCGGCGCATCTGTCGGAGGAGACGTCCAACGCCTCCGTCTCGGCCGCCAAGGGCATCGTGCGTTCCATCTGGGTCTCCTGGATCGCCGGTTTCGCCTTGCTGGCGGGCCTGACCTTCGCCATCCAGGACTACACAGGCACCCAGGAAACCTCCACCAACGTGCCGCCCGCGCAGATCCTGCTGGACGCCCTCGGCAACGGCGGTGCCACGGCCCTGCTCCTTGTCGTGATCGTGGCGCAGCTGTTCTGCGGCAACGCCGAGGTGGCGGCGGCCAGCCGGATGGTGTTCGCGTTCAGCCGCGACAACGCGCTGCCCGGCTCCGCGCTGTGGCGCAAGGTCAGCAGCCGCACCCAGACCCCGGTCCCGGCGGTGTGGCTCTCGGTCGTCTTCGCCTGCCTGCTGGCTGTGCCGTCCCTGTACTCCGCCACCGCCTACGGTGCGGTGACCGCGATCAACGTCATCGGCATCACCCCGGCGTACGCGATCCCCATCTATCTCAGGCTGCGCGCCGGCAACCGCTTCGAGCCCGGCCCGTGGAACCTGGGCCGCTGGAGCAAGCCGATCGGCTGGGTGGCCGTGGTGTGGGTGGCCGGTGTCACCGTGCTGTTCTGTCTGCCGCAGTCGAACCCGGTGACGGTCGACTCGATGAACTACGCCTCGATCGCGCTGGCCGCGGTGCTGGTGCTGGCCACCGTGTGGTGGTTCGTGGCACGCCGCTCGTACAGCACGCCGGCAGCGTACGGAAACGCCCGTGAGCAGGCGGAGATCGCCGAGAACATCGTCTGACGCATCGCCGTTCACCACACCGTTCACGACACCGGTCGGGGCACGTCACAAGGACGGGCGCCGACCGGTGTGGCGTCGGCCGGGGCGTGTTGCGGAAGGAGCGCCGTCCGCCAGCAGGGCGGGCTCAGCTCATCTGCCGGCGCACCAGTTCGTGCAACCGGCCGCCCGCGTCGGCGAGCAGCTCGGCCGGCGGGCCCTGTTCGACGATCCGCCCGTCCGCCATGACGATCACGCGGTCGGCGTCCATGACCGTGGACAGGCGGTGCGCGATCACCAGGCGGCTGGCGCTCAGCCTGCGGGTGCTCTCGATCACGATGCGCTGGGTCTCGTTGTCCAGGGCGCTGGTGGCCTCGTCGAAGAAGAGGATGCGCGGGCGGCGGACGAGAGCCTGGGCGATCATCAGGCGCTGCCGCTGTCCGCCGGAGATCGCGCCACCGCCGGAGATCATGGTGTGCAGACCCATCGGCATGCGCTTGATGTCCTCGGCCAGGCCCGCCATCTCGGCGGCCTCCCACGCCTCTTCCTGGGAGAAGGCCTCGGCACCGCAGATGCAGTCCAGGATCGACCCGGTGAGCGGCTGAGCGTTCTGCAGGACGACCCCGCACTGACGGCGCACGGCCGCCTGATCGAGTGCGGCCAGGTCCTGACCGTCGTACAGCACGCTGCCGGAGACCGGTTTGTCGAATCCGATGAGCAACCGGAGCAGTGTCGACTTGCCGCAGCCGCTGGGTCCGACGATGGCCACAAACTCCCCCGGCTGCACCCGCAGCGACACGTCGTCGAGGACCAGTGGGCCGTCGTCGGCGTAGCGGAAGGAGAGCTTCCTGGCCTCGATCCCGCCGGACAGCGCGCCGGGCTGCGCGCTGGCACCGCGGACCTCCGGTGCCTCGTCCAGGACCGGCTTGATCTGCTCGAACATGGGCAGTACGGCAGCGGCCGAGACGAGCAGGCCGGTGAGCTGGGTGACCGAGGTCAGCAGCATGGTCACCGCAGTGTTGAAGGTGAGGAACTCGCCGGCCGTCATGCTGCCGCGAGCCGGTCCGGCCAGCAGCATGAACAGGGTGAGCGAACAGAGCGGCAGATAGACCGCGTCGAGAACCGTGGTCAGGTTCTTGATGCGGCCCGCCCGCTGCTGCAGTTCGCGGGAGCGGGCGAACTCCCGGGCCCAGGCGGCGTACGCAAAGCTTTCCGCCGCGGCGACCCGCAGTTTGGGCAGTCCCCGAAGGGTCTGGAACGCCTGGTTGTTGAGCTTGTTGCCGAGCTCGACCAGCCGCCGCTGCCACCGCAGCTGCCACAGACCCATCCCCAGGAACACGGCGGCGATGACGAGCAGCATGCCCATCGCCGCCAGCGCCAGCGGCACGCTGAACCAGAGCAGCAGGAACAGGTTCATCGCACCGACCGTGCTTGCCTGTACGGCCACCGGGCCCAGGCCGGACAGCACACGGCGGATGGAGCTGATCCCCATCGCCGCACTGGCCAGCTCTCCGGTGGACCGCTCGGTGAAGAACTTCGTCGGCAACCGCAGCAGCCGGTCCCACACAGCAGGCTGCAGCGTCGATTCGATGCGGCCTTCCATACGGAGGATGGTGAGGTTCTGCAGCAGCATGAACGCGGCGGAGACAATGCTGGTGACCACGACGGCCAGGGAGACCTGCACGATGAGGCTGCTCTCGGCGTTCGGTACGTAGACACCGAGCACCTGTCCGGTCGCGATCGGCACCAGCCCGCCCAGGCCGACCGTCACCAGCCCGCTGATGACCAGGTTCCGCACATCCAGGCGGGTGCCGCGCAGGCTGAAGCGCATCAGCCGCCAGGCGGTCATCGGCTGTTCCGGCAGCGGGCGGTAGAACATGACGGCACGCTGCTCGAATTCCTCGGCGTTGTCCTTGCCGATGCGTATCCGCGCGCCCGTGGCCGGGTTGACGGCCTCGTACCTGCCACGGCGCCACAGCAGGGCGACCGGGGCTCCGGACTTGGCCCGGTAGCCCACCAGCGGACCGGCGTTCGACCGCCACCAGCGCCCGTCGAGTCTGACCGCGCGGGTACGGATGCGGGAGCCGACCGCGATGCGTTCGACCGGGGTGATGCGATCGCCCACCGCGCCGCCCTTCGAGGGCTCGCAGAGCGTGATCCCGGCCGCCTCGGCGACGCGGTGGCAGACGGCGAACGTCGCGTCGTCGGTGGCGCCGTCCACACCCGCGGCGGCCCGCCCGGACCGGTCCGGTCTGCCGATGGAGGCCAGCAGCGCCTCGTCGGCCCGCGCGCGGACAGCTGCGCCCGCCTTGATACCGGCCGCGGTCCGGTCCTCGTGAGCGCGCTCGAGCTGTTCGATCCAGCCGTCCACCGCGGACAGCAGCCGGTACTGCTGGTTGACCATCCGCTGCCACAGCGCGCCGTCGACCAGCAGGTCGCTCGCCGCTTCCGCGCTGAAGGAGGCGCCGTACTGCACGCTGCCGGGAGGCACCGGCATCCACAGGATGTCGTCGTCGGCCACCGCCTCGTCGATGACCGGCCGGCCGTCCAGCGGAGCCTCGAACAGGACGCCCAGGCTGCGGCCGATGCCGAGCGCGAAGGCATGCTCCAGCGGCGTCGGCGCCACCACCCCGTACTGGGCGCCGTACTGACTCCCGTACGCGGAGGAATCGCCGTACGCGAAGGAATCGCCGTACTCGCCGTACTCGGGCCGGTACAGCTCCCGCAGCGGAATCCGGCGCAGCAGGCAGTCCTGCGAAGGCCGGCCGAGGAGGGTGTGCTGAGGACCTTCGACCGGGCCGAGCAGCAGAGTCCCCGTCTCGAGGCGGCCGAGGAAGTGCCAGTGCCCCTGCTGGGCGGCGTCGACCGCGAACAGATCCAGGGTCCCGCCCACCACGAGCCACAGCACGTGCGGCCCCTCCAGTGGCAGGCTGCGCAGTCCGGCGCAGTCGACAGGCGAGCCGAGTCCGCCCAGCGCGTGGGTCACCGCGTCGCTCTCGCCCGGTCCCACGACCGCGGACGGGTGAGACGGGTATCCGGATGACACGTCAGTGCTCCTTGACCAGCTCGGCGTACGGGCCTCCGGCAGCGACGAGGTCCTCGTGCCGGCCGCGTTCGACGACCGAGCCGTGGTCGAGGACCACGATCTCGTCGCTGTCGCGCACCGTGCTCAGCCGGTGGGCGATCACCACGCAGGCACAGCCGCGCCGCCGCAGATTGTCGATGATGACCCGCTCGGTCTCCGCGTCCAGGGCGCTGGTCACCTCGTCGAGGACCAGAATGCTCGGCCGCCGGACGAGGGCCCGGGCGATCTCCAGTCGCTGCCGCTGTCCGCCGGAGAAGTTGCGGCCGTCCTGCTCGACCCGGCTGTGGATGCCTTCGGGACGCCGCGCGATCACGTCGTAGAGCGCCGCGTCCTGAAGAGCGGCGACCACAGCCTCGTCGGGTATCGACGGGTCCCACAGCGCCACGTTGTCCCGGACCGTGCCCTCGAAGAGGAACACGTCCTGGTCGACGAAGGAGACCGAGGCGGCCAGCGCGCTGCGGGAAATGTCCTCCAGTCGCTGCCCGTCGATACGGATCGTCCCCTCCCAGGGACTGTAGAGGCCGGAGATCAGCCGGGAGACGGTGGACTTGCCGCTGCCGGATCCGCCGACGAGCGCGACCTGCCGGCCAGGACCGACCGCCAGCGAGAAGCCGCTGAGCAGCGGCTTGTCGAGCGGGCTGTAGCCGAAGGTGATGTTCTCCAGCGTCACATTGCCCTTGAGCCTGCGCGTGCTCGCGTCCGGCTCCCGGCGCGAGTACAGCACGTCGACCGGGAAACTCTCGACGTCCTTCAGCCGGGCCACATCCGCGGCGAAGTCCTGAATCCTGCCCGCCACTCCGTTCAACCGGGTGATCGGTGCGGTGAAGCGCGCCACCAGCGCCTGGAAGGCGACGAGCAGGCCGATCGAGATATGGCCTTCCACTGCCCGCAGGCCACCGATCCAGAGGATCAGCGCGCTGTTGAGCGTCGCGAGGGTGGGCGCGACGACGGCCAGGGCCGCGCTCGGCACGCCGAGGCGCTGCTGCACCTCCAGCGTGGTCGCGTGCTGGCCGGCCCACCGGCGGAAGTACCCGTTCTCGCCGCCGGTGGCCTTCATGGTCTCGATCAGCTGAAGGCCGGTGTACGAGGTGTTGGTCAGCCGTGCGCTGTCCGCGCGCAGCTTCTGGGTATGGGTGGCCCGCAGCCGGATCACGATCCGCATCGCGACCACGTTCAGCAACGCGATCAGCACCCCGATGACCGTCAGTTGAGGGTCGTACGTCCACAGCAGGACGGCATAGAGGATGACCACGACGCCGTCCACGCCCGCGGCGGCGAGGTCACGCGCCAGTGTCTCGGCCACCGCGTCGTTGGACTGCAGACGCTGCACCAGATCGGCCGGGCTGCGCTGGGCGAAGAACGTGACCGGCAGTCGCAGCAGATGCCGCAGGAAGCGGGCGCTGCTCAGCGTGGACGAGATGATGCGTCCGCGCAGCAGGTTCGCCTGCTGGAGACCGGTCAGCACGGCGGTGAGCACCACCATCGCGGCCATCGACGCGAAGAGGGGCCCCAGCAGCGAGGTCTGATTGCCGATCAGGAACATGTCGATGTACGTACGGCTCAGCGCGGGCCCCGCCGCGCCGACGCCGACGAGCAGCAGGCTGGCGAGCAGAGCGGCCAGCAGGGTGCCCGTGGTGCCGCGCAGCCTCGCGGGCACGGCGCCCATCACTCCCGGTTTGCGGCCGCCCCGGCGGAAGGAGTCGGCGGGCTCGAAGACCAGGACGACACCGGTGAAACTGGTGTCGAATTCCTCCGTCGCCACAAAGCGGCGGCCCTTGTCCGGATCGTTGATGTATACGCCACGGCGGCCGAGGCGGCGCCCCGTGCCGTCGTAGACGACGTAGTGGTTGAACTCCCAGAACAGGACAGCCGGCGCCTGCACCTCGGCGAGCGCTGCCGACTCCATCTGCATGCCCTTGGCCTGCAGACCGTAACTGCGCGCCGCTTTCAGCAGGTTGCTGGCCCGCGAGCCGTCGCGGGAGACGCCGCACGCGATCCGCAGCTCCTCGAGAGGCACATGCCGCCCGTAGTGGGCAAGGACCATGGCCAGTGCCGCGGCACCGCACTCCACAGCCTCCATCTGGAGAACGGTGGGGGTGCGAACGGCCTTTGGCTTCTTTGCCTTCGGGGCAGGGGTGCGCGCACGGCGTCGAGAGGCCGGGGCGCTGTCGGGGCGATGGCGGCCGCGTCCCGCCGGCGGCAGTTGCTGCTGCGTGGTCATGGAAGCAGCCAATCGATCGGATGCTGCTCGGCCAGGTGGATGGCGCCGGTGGCCAGGGTCATGGAGTCGACGTCGTACGGCGGGCCGCCCGAGGACGACCAGGCGTAGCCGGACGTACCCGCCGAGGACCGGTCCAGCCGCACCAGTACCGCCACGGGCTGGCCCTGCTGCGAGAACTGCTCGCCCAGCTGGCTGCTGCCGAGGAATCCGGTGATCCGCTGGCGGGTCTGGGCAGTCCGGCCGACGGCCTTCACCCGGCCGCGCAGCACCCCGTACTGCTGTGTCGGCACCGACTGGACGGTGAGATCCACCGACGCGCCGACGGGCACGGTCGAGCCGCTGTCGGCCGGCACGTACAAGACGGCCATCAGGGGATCGTCCGCGTTGTCGACGCGCTCCACGGCCGCCACGTCCGCTCCGGTGGTGACCACGGAGCCGATCGTGGCGACGAGTGTCGTCAGCCGGCCTGCGGCGATGGTGCGTACGACGGTGCTTCCCTGCGCGGTACGGACCTTCAGCAGAGGCGTGTTGGCGGGAACCCTCTTGCCTTCTTCGGCGAGTACGTCGGTGACCTGGCCCGCGACGGGGCTCTGCAGGACGTAGCTGCCCTGGGCGTGGGTGAGGATCCCGGGTGCGCCGAGGGTGGACGACACCGTGCCGGTCACCGCCCAGACGGATGCGGCAATCATGACGACGACCGTGACGGTCAGGACAAACCAGCCCTGAGGCCGGGCGAAACGCACCGGCAGATCGATTTCCTCGGGCGATTGCAGCTTGGAAAGGGCCTGTTGGCGGAACTGCACGACACTCTTCCCTCAACAACTGCAATGGCAACAACTGCAATGGTCCGGCTGGATCGACGCGGCGCCCGTGGCGCGCGCCGGGGCGGTGGCCGCCTGCCCCGGAGCCTGGGCGGATCCGGGGCAGACGTCCCGGCCGGTCGGCAAGGAGGGGATGCCGACGTGCCGTAGTCACCGCGTGTGACGGTGCCGCTCAGCGGCACACGACCGACTCAGACGCCGGCGACCGTGGTGGTGGCGAGACCCGTGACCGCGGCCGTGTTCAGGCCGGTGACGCCCTCGACGGTGCCGGTGACCGAGCCCAGGGTGCCCGAGACCGGGGCGACGGAGTCGAGGGTGGCCGTGGCGTTGCCGACGAGGCCGCCGAGCAGGCCGCCGGACACGTTGTCCAGGTCGCTGTCGGAGAGTTCCTGGGTCTCGACCTGGGGGATGAAGTTCATGATGGGAGCTTCCCTTCGCATGGATATTTCGAAATGGCTGCGACCGACCCTGCCGGATACCCGAAATCGGGAACCCTTCTTGCCGACTCCCGCAGTGCGAAGGATCAAAGCACGTAAGCGCGTTGGGCCGCTAATCGGACAGCGGCCGGTCAGGGCACATCCCGGCGGGGAATTACCTCGACGTGCACGTTCGTCCATCGATTAGTGGCAGCTTCTTCACGAGATCACCCGACTCGATTCCCGGGATCCGGTGACTTCCTGACATCGAACGAGACATTCCCCCACAGACGGGCTCCTGGGCAGGTCAGCGCAGGGAAGACCTTGGGAGACCGTGTGCCGCCCGAGCATTCGGTGTGCAGATTCGCTGAAGGACGCCAATTCCTGTCCGCCCAGCGGCGAGAGGTGTTACGCGGCCATTGCAAGACGTCGCCTTCGCCCGGAGTCCGCAGGAAAGGGGCCTGCTGTCCGGAGAGGGAAACATAACCGCATAACGGAGTTGGGCCGGACGATACGGAAAATAGGCGGCTTCCTGTCGATACTCCGACGGACCCCGGATACGGCGAAGAGTGCCGACATTTCACTCGGGGCGTGCGGACTCGGGGCGTGCGGACTCGGGGCGTGCGGGCTCGGGGCGTGCGGACTCGGGGCATGCGGGCTCGGGGCATGCGGACTCGCGGGGCGCGGACTCGCGGGGCGCGGACTCGCGGGGCGCGGACTCGCGGGGCGCGGACTCGCGGGGCGGCTCCCGGCGCCGGGTGGCGCCGGTTCCGGCGCCACCGCCTCAGCAGCCCGGCTCCGGCATAGAGTTGAGGTGCGAACGGCAGGCGCAGGGGTGCGTGGGGGGACCATGAGCAGGGCGCGTGTGTGGCGGAGTGCGGGGGCGTGCGCGGTCGTGGCAGGGGTGGTTGCCGGCTGCACGGCACCTCCCCCGGATGTCGACCCCCGGCTGAGGAAGGCCGTCCAGCCCGTCGTGCACGCGGCACTGGTCGCCGAAGTGGGGAAGGACGGCGGCATGCTGGGCGACTCCGCGCCGGCATCCAAGGCCCGCTGGTTCTGTGCGGAGAAGGTCGTGGAGATCCGGGAGGCCCAGGACGGAGTCCTGAGGGTCGGCCTGGACATGGCCTGCTCCGAGCTGGCAGTCCGTGGCCGGACCCTCGTCGAGGGGACCGGCATAGCGGCCCCCTGGGTGATGGAGCTGTCGCGGGACGGGAAGGGCGGCTACCGCGTCCGCCACCAGGAGAGCCCTCCGGACGGTGCGGGGTACGACGACTGGATCGGCCGCTCCTTCTCCGAAGGGGGTGCGGAGATGGTGCGGCATGGCGAGTGGCAGGGAACGGCCACGCTGGAGGCAACGGCCCGCACGCACTTCCGCCTACCGCCGGAGGCGCCGGTCACCCAGCTGTGAGACGAGAGCCCCCTGGGCTCGCGCCCCGGCCGCGTGACTCATGCCGCGCCGTCGTCGGCTCCGTGCGGCTCCCGCAGCGGGCGGGTCGCTGCCCGCACGTCAAGGTGTCGCCCTCACGCAGCCGGCTGCATCACGAGGTCGCGCTTCGGACGGGACACCTTCGCGCCACTCGCCTTGTCGAGGTGGATGTGATCACGATCAACACCTGCACGCAGCAGGGCGTCGATCTGATGGCCGGGGTTCCGGTCGGCGGTCGAGACCGCGCGTAGCCGATAAGGGGTCATGACGGCCAGGCGGTCATGGCGATGTCGGCGAGTCGTTCCAGATCGCTTCGGCCGGCGCCGTCGCAGGCCTGGGTGGACATGCCCTGGAGGGTGGCCGCGTAGAACATGGCGAGCGCGGCCGCGTCGACGGAGGCGGCCAGGCACCCGGCGCGCAGGTCGGCAGTGATCTTCTCGTGGATGGCGTGCTTGCTCGCCTCGCGCAGGGCGCGCAGTTCGGCCTTGATGTCCTCGGCCGCCGGCGTGCAGTTCGTCGCGGCGGTGATGACCATGCAGCCGGGCGGGTGGCCGGGATCGGTGTACTCCTGTGCGGCTTCATGCAGCAAACGTCGTACCGCGGCATGGGCCGTGGGTTCCTCCGCCAGGGCGCGGCCGCCGAACGCGCCGTAGGTCTGCCCGTAGCGCCGGACCGCTTCGGTGAAGAGCTTCCGCTTGTCCCCGAAGGCTCCGTACAGGCTGGGCGGGTTGATGCCCATCGCCGCGGTCAGCGAGGCGATCGAGGTGGCCTCGTACCCGTGCCGCCAGAACTCGGTCAGCGCCTGCTCCAGGGCGGTGTCGCGGTCGAAGCCCCTCGGGCGGCCTCCAGTCTTCGTCATGGACCCATTTTATAGCGCCCCCTAAGAAACCTGGTACGGTCGGGTCAGATTCTTAGCGACCGCTACAAAACTTCTGGGGGACTCCCATGCCTGACATCACCCTGCCCGAGCCCGCCTTCGCCCGCAGCGTCCATGGCACAGGTCCGGGACTGTTGCTCGCCCACGGCGCCGGTGGAAGCATCGCGGCCAACTACGGACCGATCCTCGACGGGCTCACCGTCGGCCACACCGTTGTCGGTGTCGACTTTCCTGGCACCGGCGACACGCTCCGTTCGCTCACGCCCCTCGCCCTGGACGAACTGGCCGACCAGCTTGTGGCCGCCGCGGTCGCCGAGGGCCTGGAAACCTTTACGGCCGTCGGCTACTCCCTGGGCACCGCCGTCGCGATCCGCGCCGCCGCCCGCCACCCGGAGCGCATCACGGCCATGGTGCTGACCGCACCGTTCGCCCGGCCCAACGCACGCCTGCGCTTGAACGCCGAACACTGGCGGGACCTCTACGCCTCCGGCGCCCACGCACCGCTGGCGCAGTTCCTCGTACCACTGGCGCTCGGCGCTTCAGTACTGGAAGCCGTCCCCGGCGATGATCTCGACGCCCTGCTGCAGGCGACCGCCCGGACCCTCCCGCCGGGCTCGGCCGAACACACCGACCTCGTCACCCGCGTCGACGTCCGCGAGGACCTCGCCCGCATCACCGTACCGACCCTGGTGATCTCCACGACCGAAGACCTCCTGGTCACGCCCGATCTGCACCGCGAGGTAGCCGACGCGCTCCCCGACGCCGAACTCGTCGAGATCCCGACCGGCCACCTCCCGTTCGCCGAACGCCCCGACGAATGGCTCAAGCTCATCACCACGTTCCTGGACCGGTCGGCACGCTGATCCGGCCCTGTGGTGGACTCGCGGGAGGTACACGCGCAACGTCCCACTTCCAGCACGCTATTCGCTGACCCCCAGAAACTCCGCCAACGGCCGGAGTCCCGGCGGGTGTTTGGGGAGCGCCCACAGGTCGCGCACGATGGTCACGGCCAGCGTGTGGTGCTGCATCCACGTCGGCGCCACCCGGCGCAGGGACTCCAGGGTCTTCACGGCCCCGGCAGCATCCCCGATGTCCGTGTGGGCTCGGGCCACGTCCAGCAGCAGCCACGTCCGCCAGGACGGAGGGGTGTCCTTGCTCAACCGCATCCCCTTGGCCAGCGCCAAGGCGTCCTGGGGGTGCCCGTACTGGACTGCGAGCCGGACGCGTTCGATGCGGACCGACGACGGGCTGAAGACGCTGACCATGCGATTGTCGCCACCGTCAGGCAGCTTCGAGACTCGGGCGGCTTCCTTCTCCGCCGTCTCCATCATCGCCGCCGCGCGCTCGTAGTCGCCGCTCCTTGCGGCCGACGTGGCGGCGCTCATGGTCAGTGCGCCCCACACCTTCAGGCCGTCGGCTGTCTCGTCGCGGCCTGCGTTCACCATGTCGTCGGCGGTGCAGAGGGCGATGCTCAACGCATCCTCCAGGCGACCTTGCCGCTGATAGGTCCACGCAGTGGAGTTGACGATCATCGGCAGAAGCAGTGGATCGGAGGACTGTCCCGCAGCGTCTATGGCGCGCTCCAGGCTCGTCAGGGCAAGGTCGTCCTGCCCATCCGCACGGCGACGTGCCCGGCGAGCTGACGTGCCTTGCCCAGGGCTGCGAAACCGGCCCTGCGATCGTCGTCGTTGCCCGAGGCCGTGGCAGTGCGCGCGTCCGAGAGCAAATCCGGCAGCGCCTTCATCACCGTGTCGAACTCGGCGGCGTGGCACTGCGTCCAGCCGTCCGCGATCTGCTCGCGAAGACGGTCCAGCGAGAAGTCAGGTCCTGGCGGCTCCGGCGCCGGCCCCCAGAGCACGGGCATGATGGCGCGGCGTACGGCCACCAAGCGTGGTCCGTCGTTCTCTCCTGTGGCGGAGACCGCAGGCGGGTCGCCCAGGAGCGTGGTCAGTTCCACGCCGAGACCGTTGGCCAGTGCGTGCAGTGTGGGCAGGCGCGCCGAGTGCTTCCGCCGCTGTTCGAGCCGGCGGATCACATCGACGGACACGCCGGATCGCTCGGCCAGCTCTTCTTGTGCCAGGGAGGCCAGACGGCGCAAGCGGCGCAGGGTCCGTCCCAGGTCTTCGTTTGCCACGCTGCCACGCTACGCCGCCACCCTGCCCTGCTTCTTCAGCAGCACTGAGCCGTAACCAAACCTCCCGGCGCTCGGAGACCCCTTCGCTGACGCGTTCGCCGGCGACGACCGCTGTTCCGTCACGTCCGCACACAGGTGAGGAGCCCACAGACTGTAGGCCCGCGTTGCAGCGCGGGCTGGGAAGGCACGCCCGTGCGAAGGCTCCCGCCGGATGCCGGCCGCCACGCTGGAGGCGGAAGTCAGCCAGTACATAGCCGAGTTGGCCGGCGAACGGAAGGAGCGCGGGCACCGCCTGGTGGTCCGCAACGGTCGCCACCGGCCCCGCGCGGTTGTCACCGCGGCCGGTCCCCGGTCGAGGTCGCCGCGCCCCGGGTGAACGACCGCCGCGTCGAGGAGGCCACCGGCGAGCACAAGCGGTTCTCCTCGAAGATCCTGGCCCCGTGGTGCCGCAAGTCGCCGCAGGTGTCGCGCTCCGGCGCGAGGTTCGAGAACGGCGCCCTGATCGAACGCACGGAGGAGGCCACCGCAGCCTGATCACACATCACCCGATCCACAACTCTTGACAACTGTTCATGCACCTGACAGCAGTGGCACTGCACCACTCCCACGAACGGCACCACACCCCGAAGGGAGCGATCAGGCATGACCAAGCCTGAGAGCGCGGTATACGACTACGACGTCGTCATCAGCGGATCCGGTCTCGCCGGCAGCGCCGCGGCGATCTTGCTCGCTCGACGCGGTGTCCGCGTTGCACTGCTGGAACGCCGCTCGGACCCCGAAGCGTACAAGGTGCTTTGCACCCACTCCCTCCAGGCCAGCGCCTACCCGGTGCTGGACGAACTCGGCCTCATCCCCGCTCTGGAGAAGGCGGGAGCCGTCCGCAACGAGGCCCGCTGGTACACCCGCTGGGGATGGATCGAGCCGAGGGCAGCGCCGACGGGCCCCGAGCTTCCGTACGCATACAACATTCGGCGCAGCACCCTTGACCCGTTGATCAGGTCCCATGCGGCGGAGACTCCTGGCGTCGATCTGCTCCTCGGTCATCATGTGACCGGGCTGGTCCGGGAAGCCGGGCGAACTCTGGGGGTGCGCGCGTCGACATCACAGGGCGAGCGCGAGATCCGGGCCCGCCTGGTGGTCGGCGCCGATGGCAAGGACTCGGCCGTAGCGAAGTTCGCCGGGGTGCCTGCTCGGCTGCACGAGAACGCGCGGTTCGGCTATCTCGCGCACTTCCGCAACCTTCCGCTGCACGGCGGGATCGGTCACACATGGTTCCTCGAGCCCGACATGGCGTACGCGTTTCCGAACGACGACGGGGTGACGGTCATCGCGGTGCTCCCGGAAAAGAAACGGCTGCCGGCCTTCCGGGAAGACCTGGAGGGTAGCTTCTTCGCATTCGTCCGCGCCCTACCCGAGGCACCGCCCATCGACTCCGCCGAGCGCCTCACGAAGATCACCGGCACTGTCAACTACCCGCTTCACAGCCGCAGGCCGACCGCACCGGGCGTCGCGCTCATCGGCGACGCCGCCCTGACCGGCGACCCCCTGTGGGGAGTGGGATGCGGGTGGGCTCTGCAGTCTGCGCAATGGTTGGCAGAGACGGTCGCCTCGGCCGCAACCGGTCGGGGCGACCTCAGTAGGTCGCTCGTGATGTACGCACGCAGGCACCGGCGCCAGCTGCGCGGTCACCAGTACCTGGCCGCCGACTTCGCCAAGGCCCGTCCGTTCAATCCCATGGAGCGGCTGATGTTCTCGGCGGCAGCGCGCGACGAGTCGGTGGCGCGGCACATGCACCTGTTTGCATCCCGCCTGATCGGTCCGCTGCGATTCTTGAACCCCGTGGCGCTGGCCAAGGCTTCGGCCGTCAACATCAAGCATCGCGGGACGACTGTGCCCACCGCGCACCTGTCACACACAGGGTCATGACCGGCTGCCCTCCCACTCCACTCGCCGGCGGAAGCTTCCGCAGAAAGGAACACTGAACCGCTCCGGGGACCTGTGGAGGCTTGCTTCCACCCAGACCATGGCACGTCCGTCGAGGATCCCGTCGAGCTGCGCCGCCGTGCGGTGCGGATGGCCGCTGAGGTGCCTGGGTACGACACCGAGTGAGCCGCGATGAAGGAGGTCGCTGTGAAACTCGGGGTCGGCTCCACAGCGAACCAGCCCCGCGCGGGACGTGCGACCACACTGCGACCACCACGCGCCCGGGCATGGAAAAGGCCGTCCTCTCACGATGAGAGAACGGCCTCCGACCTGCGACTCTTTCGAGTCGGGACGACAGGATTTGAACCTGCGACCCCTTGACCCCCAGTCAAGTGCGCTACCAAGCTGCGCCACGTCCCGTTGCGGTTCCGCCGGTTTCCCGGCCGAGCAACGAAGAGAACATTACCCCACTCCGAGGGGCCGGCGGACGCGCGGCCTGCGGTCATGCCTCATGCCTCACGCCTCACCACTCACGCCGGCTCATCGTCCCGCTCGACGGGACCGCGCTTGTCCCAGCCGGGACTTCGCACCCGCAGCCGCAGATCGTCGGGCACGACCTCCTCGCCGCAGTGGCGGCAGCTGTGGACCATGTCCAGTTCCTCGCCGCAGGAGTGACTGAAGACTGCGGGCGGCGTCGGGCTGGTCAAGGCGCCGGACTGGGGCTGGACGTCTGGCTCTGTGGCGTTCACGCTCGTGGCCGCGGTCGTCCTGCTCGCGCTGTTCGTCCGGCGCTCGGCCCAGCACGACTCGCCGGTCCTCCCGCTGGATCTGCTGCGGCTGCCGGCCATGGGCCCTGCCATGCTCGCGAATCTGCTGTTCGCGGTGGCTTTCAGCGCCATGCTGCTCTCCGCGGCGCTGTGGTGCCAGGACGTATGGCACTGGTCCGCGCTGCAGACCGGTCTGGCGATCAGCCCCGGGCCGCTGATGGTCCCGCTCCTGTCCGCGCTCGCGGGCACGCTGGCGCAGCGGCTCGGTGCGGCGACCGTGGCCGCTGCCGGCTGTGTGCTGTTCGCGACCGGCCTCATCTGGTGGATCGCGACCCTGAACGCCGACGACCACAACTATGTGTCCGGGCTCCTGCCCGGCATGGTGCTGACCGGCATCGGCGTGTGCTTCACGCTGCCCACGCTGGTGGGCACCGCCGTCAGCAGGCTTCCTCCGACGAACTTCTCCACCGGCTCCGCGGTGGTGACCATGGCACGGCAGACCGGCGGTGTGGTGGGGGTCGCGGGACTCGTCGCGGTGCTCGGCAGGCCGCAGGGCGCGCAGGTGGCCGCTGCCTTCCGGCACGGCTGGATCTTCACTCTGGTGGCGACGGTGGCCGCCGCGGCGGCGTGCTGCCTGCTCCTGCCGCACACAAGGCCGGCGGCACGGAACGGCGTCTGACCAACAGGGAGGCGCTCGTACGGTCCCCACCCCCGCGGGGGACAATCGAGGAGTGGACAACGACCGAGACGTGGACAACGCACGAAGGGACCGCGACGCCGAGGGGCGCGCACGCAACGCACGCCCCCGCGACGGGCTGGGACGCCCGCTTCCGTACGGGACTCCAGGAGTGGAGCGGCAGCCCGAGGGGGTGATCCGCACTCCCGGTCAGACACTGACCGAGGCGCAGCGGCTCCTCGACGCGGGCATGCCCTTCCATGCGCACGAGGTCCTCGAGGACGCCTGGAAGTCCGGGCCCGAGGCGGAGCGTGAGCTGTGGCGCGGGCTCGCCCAGCTGGCAGTCGGCCTCACACACGCCGCCCGCGGCAATACGGCGGGCGGCGCACGGCTGCTGCTCAGAGGCGCGGACCGGATCGCCGGATTCCCCGACCCGTACGACATCGATGTGGCCGGACTGACCGCCTGGGCACAGGAACTCGCGGCCCGGGTCGAAGGACCGCTGGACGCCGGCGCCGAGGCCCCCCGGCTGACCTCAGCCCTGTAGCAGGACGACCTCCAGGGTGCGGGGGCCGTGCACACCCTCGACCCGGTCGAGCTCGATGTCACTGGTGGCGGAGGGGCCTGAGATCCAGGTCAGCGGGCGCGTCGGATCGAGACGCGGCATCGCCTGCGGCACCGACGCGACGACCTGGTCCGGGGCGCGTACGACACAGATGTGATGGTCCGGTACGAGCGTGATGCGGCGGCGTCCCTGGTCGGGGCTGCCGTCCAGAACGATGGTTCCCGTCTCGGCGATGGCGAGCGCGCATCCGGTGACGACGCTGTCCACCGCGTCGAGTTCCTGTGCCGTGGACTCCGCGCGGTCGTGGATACGGGTGGTTTCGGCAGCGCCGAGCCACCACTGCGGCAGCGCGGGCGGCACCAGCACGGTCCCGGATCCGTGCTCGGCGAGCAGCCGCGACAGCAGCGACGGCAGTTGGCCGGCATCCGTGCGGTGCACGACGGCCCGGTAGTCCGCGAGGTTCTCATGCAGCAGGTCGAGGATCGCGGCAGGGTCGTCGGGAGTGTGGCTGTGGAGGTACTCGCGGGTGGGCTCTGGAGTGTCGGGCGCGTCGGCCACCGCCGCACGGACACGCGCCAGAATGCGGTCACGGGAGCTCGCGGTGGAGCGGGGCCCGGTGCTCATGTGCGGTTCTTCTTCCACCAGTCACGGAAGGATTCGGCGGGCAGCTCGGGCAGTTCACGGCCGGCCGTCCAGGCCCCGGCGCCCGGCGGCTTCCTCGGATGCAGCTTGCGAGTCCTGGACGCGATGCGCTCCCCCGCGGCGAGCGCGGCGGGATGGTCGAGGACCCAGCCTGCCGCCTTGATCGCGGCCTTCTCCAGCCGGTGCCCCTTGCCGCCCCGGTCGGCGACCCGCTCCCGGAGGTGGACGAGGACCTCGGGGATGTCGATGGCGACCGGGCACACCTCGTAACAGGCACCGCAGAGGGAGGAGGCGTACGGCAGGGAGGCATCGATCTCGCTCTGCGTTCCGCGCAGCTGGGGGCTGAGGATCGCGCCGATGGGGCCGGGGTAGACGGAGCCGTACGCATGGCCGCCCGCCCGCTCGTACACCGGGCACACATTGAGGCAGGCGGAGCAGCGAATGCAGCGCAGCGCCTGCCGTCCGACCTCGTCGGCCAGTGCGGCGGTCCTCCCGTTGTCGAGCAGCACCAGATGAAAGGTCTCTGGTCCGTCCGTATCGGCCGTGCCGGTCCACATGCTGGTGTACGGATTCATCCGCTCGGCGGTCGAGGAGCGCGGGAGCGTCTGCAGAAAGACCTCCAGGTCGCGCCAGCTCGGCACGACCTTCTCGATCCCCACCACCGAGATCAGCGTCTCGGGCAGGGTCAGGCACATCCGGCCGTTGCCCTCCGACTCGAAGACGACGAGGGTGCCGGTCTCGGCGACCATGAAGTTGGCGCCGGAGATGCCGACCTTGGCCCGCAGGAACTTCTCCCGGAGGTGAAGGCGGGCCGCCTCGGCGAGTTCGGCCGGGCTGTCGGAGAGCCCCTCGGGTGCGGCCCGCCCCCAACTCGCCATCTTCTCCTCGAAGATGTCGCGGATCTCGCCGCGGTTCCTGTGGATGGCGGGGACCAGGATGTGCGACGGCCGGTCGTCGCCGAGCTGCACGATGAGCTCGGCGAGATCGGTCTCGTACGCCGCGATGCCTTGGGCCTCCAGCGCTTCGTTGAGGCCGATCTCCTGGGTGGCCATCGACTTGACCTTGACGACCTCACGCTCGCCGGTGGCCTTCACGAGGTCGGCGACGATCCTGTTCGCCTCGTCGGCGTCGGCCGCCCAGTGCACGGTGCCGCCGGCCGCGGTGACGGCCGTCTCCAACTGCTCGAGATATCGGTCGAGATGACGCAGTGTGCGGTCCTTGATCTGCTTGCCGGCTTCGCGCAGCTGTGCCCAGTCGGCGAGTTCCGCCACTGCCTTGGCCCGCTTGTCGCGGATGGTGTGGGTGGCGTGCCGCAGATTGGCGCGCAGCGTCGCATTGTGCACGGCCTCCTTGGCCGCCGTGGGGAAGGGCGGCATCCCGAGATACGTCCCGCTCATCGGTGGGGCTCCTCTTCGGTGCAGCTCAGAATGTCCGCGATGTGCAGGGCCCGCAGTGGCGCGTCGCTCGTGTGCTCGCCCTGGCGGCGCAGGATGCCGCCGATGTGCATCAGGCAGGAGTTGTCGGCGCCGCACAGCACCGAGGCTCCAGTGGAGGCGGCGTTGCGGATCTTGTCCTGGCCCATCGCGAGGGAGACATCGGCGTTCTTGACGGCGAACGTGCCGCCGAAGCCGCAGCACTCCTCGGCGCCGGGCAGTTCACGCAGTTCCAGGCCCTTGACCGCGTCGAGGAGCTTCCTCGGCCGCTCCCCCAGTCCGAGCATCCGCAGACCGTGGCAGGAGGGGTGGTAGGTGACGGTGTGCGGGAAGTACGCGCCGACGTCCGTGACACCGAGGACGTCGACAAGAAACTCGGTGAGTTCGTACATACGGGACGGAAGCGACGTCTCCCCGAACTCCGCGTAGTGCTCACGCACCATGGCCGCGCAGGATCCCGACGGGGTCACGACGTACTCGTACCCCTCGAAGGCCCGTGCCGTCCGCCGTACCAGAGGTTCGGTCTCACGCCGGTATCCGGTGTTGAACTGAGGCTGCCCGCAACAGGTCTGCGCGGCCGGGAAGTGCACCTCCACCCCCAGCCGCTCCAGGAGTCTCACCGTCGCGATACCCGTGGCCGGATACAACGCGTCGTTGACGCAGGTGACGAAGAGTGCGACACGCATGGTCGGAGGATAGGCCGGTCCCGGCCGACCCGGTAGGTCCCGCGATCAGCGGTGCGGCGCACCCGGCATACTCGGGGACGTGAGACAGATCTATGTGATCGGCATCGGAGCGGGCGACCCCGACCATCTGACGCTGCAGGCGGTCAAGGCGCTGAACAAGGCGGATGCGTTCTTCATCCTCGACAAGGGCGAGGAGAAGTCGGATCTGACACAGCTGCGGCGCGACATCCTCGACGCGCACATCGCGGACCCTTCGTACCGTCTGATCGAGGCGCGCGATCCGGAGCGGGACCGGAAAACATCGGACTACTCCCCCGCCGTCGACGACTGGCGCCGCCGCCGGGCCGACCTCTATGAGCGGTTCATCGCCGAGGAGCTGGGCGAGGACGAGTGCGGGGCGTTCCTCGTCTGGGGCGATCCGGCGCTGTACGACTCCACCCTCGGCATCCTCGAGGAGATCCTGGAGCGTGGCGCGGTCGCCTTCGACCACGAGGTGGTTCCCGGCATCAGCAGCGTCTCGGCGCTGCTCGCCAGGCATCGCACCGGGCTCAACCGGGTCGCCCGTCCCGTGCAGATCACGACGGGCCGGCGGCTCGCCGAGGGCTGGCCGGAGGGCGTGGACGACGTGGTCGTGATGCTGGACGCCCGGCATGCCTTCACCCGTCACCTCGACCAGGATCTGTTCATCTACTGGGGCGCCTATGTGGGCACCGAGGACGAGATCCTGGTGTCGGGGCGGCTGTCGGAGGTGTCGGAGCGGATCGAGGAGCTGCGGGCCGCGGCACGCGCCCGCAAGGGCTGGATCATGGACACCTACCTGCTGCGGCGCGGCTGAGCAGTCCGCCGAGCAGTTCGAGAACGCCCGCCACGTCCGGGGCCAGGGCCACCCCCGTCGGCGCGGGCGGGCGGCGGACCACGACGACGGGCAGGGACAGCTCGCGTGCGGCGGTGAGCTTGGCGGCGGTGGCGGGTCCGCCGCTGTCCTTGGTGACGAGGACGTCGATGCCGTGCGTACGCAGCAGCTCCCGCTCGCCCTCGACGGTGAAGGGGCCGCGGGCCAGCAGGACGTGGGTGTGCGGGGGCAGCGGCGGCTCGGGGGGCTCCACCGACCGTACGAGAAAGCGCAGTTGTCCGAGGTCCGCGAAGGCGGCGAGGCCGAGGCGCCCGGTGGTGAGGAAGACACTCCGTCCCAGCGCGGGCAGCTGCGCGGCGGCGTCGGCGAGCGAGTCGGCCGGATGCCAGCGGTCCCCGGGACCGGCGCTCCAGCCGGGCCGCCGCAGCACGCACAGCGGGATGCCCACGGCGGCGGCGGCCTGAGCGGCATGGGCGCTGATGACGGCGGCGAAGGGGTGGGTGGCGTCGACAACGGCGTCCACCTCCTGCTCGCGCAGCCAGCCGCCGAGCCCTTCGGGCCCGCCGAACCCTCCGATGCGTACGTCTCCGGCGGGCATCCGGGGCTGCGCCACCCGCCCGGCGAGCGAGGTGGTCACCCGGGTGGCGGGGCGGGCGGCGAGCTCGGCGGCGAGCTGCCGGGCTTCGGCAGTACCGCCGAGGACGAGGATGTGCGTGCCGGGCATGGCATCGAGGCTACTCGGCCAGAGGTCGCGTACATGGCCCGGGTGGCCGGTCACCACGCCACCGACCGCGCTCTCGTCGCGGGCCGGGAGCGCGGCGAGCAGTACATGGTGCTGCTCGGCGGGCCCTTCGCCAGACCGCCTTCGATGAGCCGCTCACCAGGCGAGATGCAGCTCCTCGGGCGAGCGATGGATCAGCGTGGGCCGCATCACGACCGGCGGGCGGTCGTCGGCGAGCCGCAGCCCGGGCAGTCTGCGGGTGAACAGGCCGATCGTCAGGCGAAGTTGTTCGCGGGCCAGCTGGGATCCGGGGCAGCCATGGGCTCCGTGACCGAATGCCAGATGCTGACGGGAGAGCGGCCGGGTGATGTCGAAGACCTCGGGCCGGTCGTAGCGTCGCTCGTCCCGGTTGGCCGATCCGTAGGCCACGAACACGGTGGACCCGGGGGGAAGTTCGGTTCCGGCGATCGTGACGGGCCGGGTGGTGGTCCGCCGGAAACCCTGGACCGCTGTGTCGTACCGTGCGGCCTCCTCCACGGCCCCCAGTATCAACTCCGGTTCGGCGCAGATCAGTTCCCACTGGCTGCGGTCGCGCAGCAGGTGGAGCAGTGTCGTGCCGATCAGCGCGGTGGTGGTCAGATGCCCGGCGATCAGGAGGTTCTGGAGGTTCGAGACGAGTTCGTGGCGCTGGTCGAGTGCGAGTGGTCCGCTTCCGGGCGCGAGCGCGGCGACCATCATCGAGCAGAGATCGTCGCGGGGGCTCGCCCGGCGGTCGCGTATGCAGGCGTCGAGCAGATTCTGGAGCGCGACAACATCGTGGGCGGCGCGGACCTGCTCGTCCGGGTCCAGCGGCCGGAACAGCAGCTCTTCCGCACGGTAGCCGCCATGCACGGCGAGGGGCACATCCGCGGGGTCGAGGCCGATCAGCCGGCCGATCACCTGACCGGGTAACTCGCGCGCGTACGCCTCCATCAGCTCGACGCCGCCGTCCGGCGCGAAACCGTCGAGCAGGGCCTCGGCGCGCTCGGCGGCGTACGGCACCAGCGCGGCGATGCGTCCGGCGGACAGTCCACGGTTGAGCGGGGCCCGGTGGCGCTGATGGGCGGGGCCGTCGGTGGAGACGACCGTGGGCCGCTTCCCGTACCCCTTGGCCAGTACCTCCAGCGCGGCGGGTGAGGGCACCACTTCGGGGAGCAGTGCGCGCACCGACGAGAATTCCTCGGGCCGCCGCAGCACTTCCCGTACATCCGCGTCCCGCGCCACGAGCCAGGCGTCGAGCTCGGGAACGAACGTGAGCCCCTCGGCCCGGCGCGCCCGCGCATAGAGCGGATAGGGATCGCGTTGCAGCTCGTCGAGCCTGGCGTGATCTTTGCTCGCCACGCGGCGCCTCCGGTCGGAAGGAAGGTTCCTGCACAGGTCCTTGCGGTGTGAGCGCGCTGTACGTCCGGCCGTGCGTTCGACGTGTGTCCGGCCATGGTGCCCGAGCTCCGCCGCGCCGGGAAGGGCCCGCGGCGCAGGGCACGCCTGTCCGCTCGGCGGTCGGAGGGCCGGGCCCGGCAGCCGGGGGGATGATGGAAATGACCCCCGGGCGGTGTCCTGGGCGAGCAGCGCCGGTGACCTCTCCCGATGCAGGAGGCAGACATGCATACGCCCGTGTGTGAACTGCTCGGCATAGAGGTGCCCGTCATCTGCGCCCCCTTCGGTCCGTGGGAAGAGGTCGAGCTGGCAGCGGCCGTGTGCGAGGCCGGCGGCCTCGGCAGCCTGGGTACAGCGGCCCGGTCCCTCCCCGAACTCAGGCAGCAGTGGTCCCGGCTGCGCGGGCTGACCGACCGCCCGTTCGCGATCAACCACACGACGCGGCCGCTCGACGAGGACGCCTTCCGGGCCACGATCGAGGAACGCCCCGCGGCCATCTCCTTCCACCTCGCGGTGCCCGACGACCTGATCGCTCGGGCTCATGACGCCGGCATTCTGTGGATCCAGCAGGTGATGGATGCCCGGCAGGCGGCCGAGGCCCTCGACGCAGGCGCCGATGTCATCGTCGCGCAGGGCGGCGAGGCCGGAGGCCACGGTGGCGAGGTGAGCACCATGGTGCTGGTACCGCAGGTCGTCGACATGGCGGGCGACACCCCGGTCGTCGCGGCCGGGGGAATCGCCGACGGGCGTGGCCTCGCCGCGGCGCTGGTCCTGGGCGCCCAGGGAGTGTCGATGGGGACCCGATTTCTGGCATCGGCGGAGATGACCGCGTCCGACGAGTGGAAACAGCGGATCGTGGCGGCGGACGCCGTCGATGCCGTCAAGGCGACCAACAGCGACGGCATACTGTCGCCGTACACCCGTCCCGGCAGCTTCGGCGTACCCAGGACCCTGCGCACCCCTCTGGTGGACACCTTGCGTGAGCATCCCGAGCGGATTGACCCGACAGAGGTCGTGCCGCTGCTGATGGAGGCTGTCCGCAGCGGGCGCGGCGACGAGTATCTGCCGTTCACCGGACAGTCGGCAGGACTCGTCCACGAGATCCTTCCGGCGGGCGAGATCATCCGCAGGGTCGTCGGCGACGCGGAGTCCGTCCTGGTCGCTGTGGCTGCCGCCGTCGCCGCCTCCCGCGCGTCCGGTCCGTCGGGTCCGTCGGGCGCAGCGGGCGCGGCGGGCGGGGGCTGAGCCGCGGCACTCGCCCGGCTCCCGGCCGGGGCCACGCACCTACGCACCTACGCATCGGGAGACCGTGCGCGCCTGGCCCTCCGCCGCCCCGAAAACGATCAAGAGGCCGTACCGGAGTTCTCCGATACGACCTCTGATCTGCGACTTCGAAAAGTCGGGACGACAGGATTTGAACCTGCGACCCCTTGACCCCCAGTCAAGTGCGCTACCAAGCTGCGCCACGTCCCGATGCCCGTCTGACCTGGGGTTTCCCCCGGCCGAACGCGCATGAGAACAATACCGCACTTCGACCGATGGTCACGAACCCCTTTCCGCGCCCCGAAGTGCTCGACCTCAATCAAACGTGAGGTTTCACGGTGGGTGTCGGACACACAGCGCCGAGTCCTGGCCGCGCCCTCCGGGGCCCGGACACGGGCCCGGGCTCGACGCGGGGAGCATGCGGGAGCGGATCGGCGGATTCCTGCGCGTCGGCAGCAGGCGGTGAGCCCGCTCAGCCCGTCGGCGCCTGCCCCAGCTCGGGGTGGGCGTCGAGCAGCTTGCGGGGTGCCGCCTGGCGCCAGGAGTCGAGCAGGATCGCGTACAGCTCCTCATCGCCCTCCAACGCCGCCAGGCGCACCCGCAGCCAGGCGAAGTTGTCGTCGTGCCCCGCACGTATGAAGAACTTGTCGGGCTCGGAGGCGATCAGTTCCTCGCGGTCCTCCTTGGGGCACTTCACGCCCATCGCCGTGTCGTCGTCATCGAGCGAGGCGAAGATCCTCCCGCCGCTCTCGAGCCGGAAGGTGGGCATGCCCCAGGCGAGCTTCTCCCTCGCGCCGGGGAGGGAGAGCGCCAGCCTCCGTACGTCGTCTGCCGTGGCCATGCGAAGACGGTACGACGCGGCACTGACACTCGCCCGCGGTCGGCAGTCCGCAATCCGCAATCCCCGGTCCGCGATCAGACGTGTTTGTCGAGCCAGGCCGTCAGATCTTCCTGCACCTCGTCGCGGTTGGTCTCGTTCAGGATCTCGTGCCGTGCCCCTCGGTAGCCCCTCCAACTGAGGTCCTCGACCCCGATGTACCGGAAGTCCTCCAGCAGCTCGTACACCTGCGTCATCCGCTGGTTGCACGGATCGTCGGTGCCGACCGCGACATGGACAGGCAGGCCGGACGGGATCCTGGCGAGATTGCGCGGGTCGTTGACCTTGCGCACCGCGCGCACCCAGTCCAGGGCGAGGCCCGCGCCGAAGGGGAAGCCGCAGCGGCCGTCCGCGACATACGCGTCGACCTCCGCCTCGTCGCGCGAGAGCCATTCGAAGCCCGTGCGCCGCGGATAGGGGTCATTGAAGGAGGCGAAGAGATCAGGAATGAACGAGGACCGGGCCGCGCGTCCGCGCTCGGCGACCTGCCGTTCGAGTGCGGTGAGGGAGCTCTCGATCTCCGCTCCCGGCAGAGTGCGGAAGGTGCCGGAGAGGATGAGACCGGACAGCCCGCCGGCGTACTCCTGGGCGTAGTCGCGTGCCAGCATCGAGCCGAGACTGTGCCCGAACAGCACCAGCGGCACACCCGGATGAAGGGCACGGAGCCGGTCGCCCGCCGCCTTCAGGTCGCGCACGATCGCACGCCAGCTGTCCTCGCCGGTGACGCCGTGGCCACCCGTGGCGGGCGCGGTCGCGCCATGGCCCCGGTGATCGGTGGCAAGGACGCCATAGCCGTGGGCGACCAGGTGGCGGGCGAACCGGTCGTAGCGCAGGGCGTGTTCGGCGGCGCCGTGCGCAATCTGCACCAGGGCGCGCGGTCGGCCACTCTCCGGCAGCCAGGTGTAGGTGGCGATCTGAACGCCGTCGTGGGCGTGCGTCAGTCCTGGACGGTACGCGGGCACAGGTCCTCCCCAGGGTCGGTTTCCGGTCCTGGGGCTGGCCTCCCCAGGACCGACGGACTCATGCCCGGTCCGTCGGTCACGGTCCCCAACTGATCCGTCAACTGCCGTGGCACAGCTGTGGCTTGTGACCCACGACGAGCCTGGATGCGGCGATCACCAAGGAGCAACACAGCGCCGGACCCACCCTGTCGCGGCGGCTGTGCGCGCACGCCGAGGACTGCGGGTGCGGCTGACGGGGTCCCGGGCGGCGCGCGATCGCTCACGCGCGCACAGACACGCGCCCCTTGCACCTCTCGCGCGCCGCGAGCGCCGGACGGCACGTCCGTGCGCCACCTTCATGCCTGTCCGCCCGACGAGCGTGCCCACTTTGGCTCAGGGGCCGCGCTGTATCGGTTTTTCCGATGTTTCCGAATGCCACAGCTGCGCATATCTGAGGCGACACTTGCCCCTCAGTGCCATATGCCCATGAAACCATTGCCGTTGGCATGTGGCAGAGAGAAGCGCGGGGGGAATGCCGTACGGCAGGACCGGACGGGCCCGTACCACACAGAGCACAGCCTCAATCAAACGTCAACGGTCCCGTTTTGGACAACGTTGGTGTCGATCTTGTACCACCTTGAATCGATCAACACCATGATGTGGTCGGCCTGTTCGGGACGGCATCACTGCCGATGCACCACCTGCTCGAACAACCGCGCGAGCAGGCGTTTCGCAGAGGAAGGCTCGCGATGGACGGTTACTTCGCCGGTCGACTGCATCATCAACTACGTGACCATGTCCGTGATTTCGCCGAGAACGAGGTGCGTCCACGGATCCCCGCCATGGAGGCGGGCCGCTCGGTCCACCGCGAGCTGTCCCGGCTGATAGCCAGGCAGGGCTGGCTCGGCGCCACCATCAGCAGAGAGCACGGCGGAATGGGGATGGGGCATCTCGCCAAGACCATCATCATCGAGGAGCTCTCCCGCGTCAGCGGCGCGATGGGCGCCATGGTGCAGGCCTCTCAGCTGGGTGCTGCCAAGATTGTCCACTTCGGCAGCGACGAGCAGAAGAAGACCTGGCTCCCCGCTATCGCCGCCGGGGAATGCCTGCCGACGATAGCGGTCACCGAACCCGATTCGGGCGGCCATGTGCTGGGCATGAGCGCCACCGCGGTGCGGGACGGCGACGACTACATTCTCAATGGCCGGAAGGTATTTGTCGGGAACAGTCATATTGGTGATCTGCACGGTGTGGTGGCCAGGACCGGGCCCGGGTCCGGGGGGCTCACCGCCTTCCTGGTGGAGTCGGACCGGCCGGGGCTCGATGTCGGCGAGCAGCAGCCCACGATGGGCCTGCACGGCTTCAGCTTCGGCGAGCTGCACTTCGACAACTGCCGTGTCCCCGCTCCGAATCGGCTCGGCGAGGAGGGCGAGGGGCTGTCCGTGGCGTACTCCTCCAGCGTGCTCTACGGGCGCGCCAACCTCACCGCCGTATCGCTCGGCATCCACCGGGCGATCCTGGAGGAGACGACGAGGTTCTGCGAGGAGCGGCACCGCTATGGCCAACCGCTCCATGAACTGCCGTCCATCAAGCTGAAGTTGGGTAAACTGCAGTCCCGGCTGATGACCGCCAGACTCGCCGCGTACCACGCAGTGCATTTGCTCGACCAGGGGCTGCCGTGCGACGCGGAGCTGATGAACGCCAAGCTGGTCAATGTCGAGTCGGCGATCGACTCCGCGCGCAATTCCATGGAGATCCACGCCGCGGCCGGACTGTTCACCGACCGTCCCATCGAACGGTATCTGCGGGACGCGCTCCATATGTTCGCCCCGGCGGGCACGTCCGACATACAGCTGCTGCGCCTGGCGGAGGTGGCGCTCGGCACGGCGAAGGGCCAGTGGTCGCAGCGGCTGTCCGACATGGTTCGGCTGGAAGCGACCGTCTGACCTAGACAAACGACGTCCCCGGGAGTGCGGGAAGCACCCCCGGGGACGTCACCCCACATCGCGTTCCGACATCCTCGGATGCCGCCCGTCCTCAGATGCTGCCCTCCTCGCGCCGGTGGATCTGTACCAGCAGCTCCGCGGCGAGCGACTTGATGGTCTCAAGGCCGGCCCGGCCCCAGGGCCGCGGTTGGGTGTCCACCACGCAGATCGTGCCCAGCGCGATCCCTGTACGGTCGATCAGCGGCGCCCCGAGATAGGAGCGGATGCCGATCTCGTCGACGACCGGGTTCCCCGCGAACCTCGGATAGTCGCAGACGTCCTCCAGAACGAGCGCCTTGCGCCGTACGACCACATGCGGGCAGTAGCCGTGGTCGCGCGCCATGAAGCGGCGGACCTCGCCACCGCCCGCCGTCGCACCCATGTCCCTGCCGCTGTGCGTGCCGGTGTGCGTACCCGCCGGGGTGTGGAGTCCGGCGAAGAACTGCCGTTCCTCGTCAATGAAGTTGACCATGGAGTACGGCGCCCCGGTCACCTCGGCGAGCTTGTGCGCGAACTCGTCGAAGGCGGGGTCCGGCCGGTCCCCGAAACCCAGCTGGCGCAGCCGCTGCACCCGCACGGGCGCCTCTCGGTCGATAGGGGTGAGCAGCTGATGCCCGGTCGGGTCGTACGTCATGTCGGTGCTCCGTAGCTCGGTGCCGGAGCCGGCACCGCGGTGGTGGTGAGCAGATGCTGGACGAGAGTGACCAGGGTCCCTATCCCGGAGCTGGCGATCCGCGCGTCGCACAGCACCACCGGCACCTCCGGCTTGAGGTCGATCGCGGCCCGTACCTCATCCGGGTCGTAGCGGTAGGCGCCGTCGAACTCATTGACGGCGACGACGAATCCGATGCCTCGCCGCTCGAAGAAGTCCACCGCGGAGAAGGATTCCTCCAGCCGACGGGTGTCGGCGAGGATGACCGCGCCGAGCGCGCCCTCGGAGAGTTCGTCCCACATGAACCAGAACCGCTCCTGGCCCGGCGTGCCGAAGAGATAGAGCACATGGTGCTCGTCCAGGGTGATCCGGCCGAAGTCCATGGCGACCGTGGTGGTGGTCTTGGACTCGATGCCGTCCAGGTTGTCGGTCGCCATGCTGACCTGGGTCAGCAATTCCTCCGTGCTCAGCGGATCGATCTCGCTCACCGCTCCCACAAAGGTTGTCTTGCCCACCCCGAATCCACCCGCGACCAGGATCTTCAGTGCGGTGGGGAAGAGCTCGCCAACTTCAGAGCCGTCGTCGTAGGCCATCGAGCACCGCCTCCAGCAATGAACGATCGGTGGGTGTGTCATGGCAGCGGGGCGCTCGCGCGGTCAACGCGCCCCAGTCCACAAGATCGGAGAGCAGCACCTTGGTGACGACCGCCGGCAGCCGGAGGTGGGCCGCGATCTCGGCGACCGAGGTCGGCCCGTCGCACAGCCCGAGCGCCAGGGCGTGCTCCGGGCCGAGCTGCGCCTGCGGGACGGTCCCGGTGGCCATCACCAGGGAGAGCAGATCCAGGGCGGCCGTCGGACGGGTGCGGCCGCCGCTCACTGTGTACGGACGGATGAGCCGGCCGGCCGCGTCGTCGAGCAACGGCCCGTCCTTGGGGGCCGGCACGCTCATTGCCCCGCGACGCTCGGCGCCCCTGCGGACTTTCTGGCCGGGGTGGTCAGGTAAGGACGCACGCTCTTGACCAGCATCGCCATCTCATAGCCGAGGACCGCGGCATCCGCCTCGCGCCCTGCGAGCACGGCGAGACAGGTGCCGGAGCCGGCGGTGGAGACGAACAGCAGGGTGGAGTCGAGCTCCACCACCACCTGGCGCACCTCGCCCCCGTCGCCGAAGCGCGCTCCTGCGCTGCGGCCCAGCGAGTACAGGCCGGAGGCGAGAGCCGCCATGTGGTCGGCGCTGTCGTTGTCCAGGCCGTGTACGGATTTCACCAGCCCGTCGGAGGAGAGCAGTACCGCATTGAGGGTGTACGGCACACGCTGGACCAGGCCGCTGAGCAGCCAGTCGAGGTCCGAGGCATGGCCGGTCGGCACATCGCTCGCCATGGTGCATCTACTCCTTGGAGGTGTTGTCGTGGCGGTGCGGTTCGGGCTGCGGTGCGGGCTCCGCGAGTGGCTGGGACTCGGCCAGGCCTATGCCCCGCTGGAAGGCCGCCATCAGGCCGGGGTCGTGGAGGGCGTGGTCGTTGTCCTTGCGGGGCAGCGGGGCGTCCCTGAGCTGAGGGATGAGGTGTTCCTGGCTGCGCCTCCTGGGCAGTTGAGGCCGGTCCATGGTGCCGCGCACCACGGGGCCGGAGGGGGGACTCGCCGTGGTGTGCCCGGTTGCGGCGGAAGGGTTCTCCGGCAGCGGGGCGTGGTTGACGCCCGGGACAGCAGCGGACGGGTTGGGGCGGTCGCTGTGTTCTCCGCGTACCGGCAGAGGGCCGGTGGCCGTCACGGCGTGCACCGGCCGGTGCTGTGGCTGCAGTTGGTGCAGTGACGGAGGCTGCTGGGGCTGGGGCTGGACGTGGGCCTGGGCCTGGGCGTGCTGAGGTAGGGGTGGCGGCTGGGGCCGGCCGTGTCGCGGCTGCGCCTCCTGATGCTGCCCATGAGGGGACTGCGACGACTGGTGCAACTGCGGCTGGCGGGGCTGTTGATGTTGCTGTGGCTGGCCCTGATGGGGCTGGGCCTGCTGCGGGATCGAGGGCGGCCTTGCGGCCGCCCGCCCCACGGGCGCCTGCACCGCGCCGGGGCGTTGCGTGGAATCGGGCGCTGTGGCCGTCCCGGCGTGCGGGAGTCCCTCCGGCTCGGAACCGAGCAGCCCTTGCGGCAGTACGAGAATGGCCTGGACGCCGCCGTAGATGTTCGACTGCAGCCGGACCGCGATGCCGTGCCTGCGGGCGAGCGCCGAGACCACGAAGAGACCGATCCGGCCGTCCTGCAGAAGATGGGCGACGTTCACCTGATCGGGGTCGGCGAGCAGAGCGTTCATCTTGTGCTGCTCACCGGCGGGCATGCCGAGGCCGCGGTCCTCGACCTCGACGGCGAGTCCGGCAGTGACGAGGCTTGCCCGCATCAGTACCTGGGTGTGCGGGGCGGAGAACAGCGTGGCGTTCTCGACCAGTTCGGCCAGCAGGTGGATCACGTCGGCGACAGCGTGGCCGCGCAGAGTGCCGTCGACCGGCGGCACCAGCTTGACCCTCGGGTACTGCTCCACCTCGGCGATGGCCGACCGGAGCACCTCGGTCATGGTGACCGGGTTGGACCACTGCCGCCGGGACATGGCTCCGCCGAGAACGGCGAGGTTCTCGGCGTGCCTGCGGATACGGGTGGCGAGGTGGTCGACATGGAAGAGGCCCTTGAGCAGCTCGGGGTCCTCCACCTCGTTCTCCAGCTCGTCGAGGAGCTGGATCTCGCGGTGGACCAGCGACTGGAGCCGCCGGGCCAGGTTGACGAAGACCTCGACCTTCTGTTCATTGCCGACGCTGCTGGAGAGCCGGGACGCCTGGACCACCGCGGCTACCGCGGCCTCGTGGGAACGTCCCAGCTCCTGCGACAGGAGGTCGAACTCGTCCCCGTCCAGCGAGGCGGGCAGGGGCGCACTGCGGGCGGGCGGGCCTTCGCCCCGTCTGAGCTGATCGACCACTGTGCGCAGGTCGGCCTGCCCGCGTGCGGCGGAACGGCGCATGGCGGCGCAGCGGTCGAGTACGGATTTCGCCATACGGTCGGCACCCAGCGCGGCGGCCGCCACGGCCGCTATGGCGATCACGGCGGTGCCGGTCAGCGCCGCCCACAGGCCGCTGGAGGGCTCGGGGGCAGCAGCGCGGATGGTGAGAACCACCCCGGTACCGCCGCTGAGTGCGGCAATGACCGTCGGCAGCACTGCGGTGCGCAGGAGTTGAGGGCGTATGCGGGCTTCCGGCGACGACGGCGGGGAATGCTGTCTTCCCGCTGACGACAGGGAGCGAGCGCCTGGCCGGCCGTGGCGCCCGCCCTCGCGACGGTCGGTCCGCGCGGCGGGTGCGCGTAGTTGAGACATCAGCGTCCTTGGTACGTGGGGCCCCAGGAATCGGCGTACGACAAGTGGTCAGCTTCGGCGCAAGGAGAGGCTCGGACACACCATATGAGCCCATCGTTGATCACCGGCCACACACGGTAGTCGCCAAACGGGCACGTGCGACGGGCAGTTGACAAACTTGCCCGCCATTCGTCCCGCTCTGGTATGAGGCATCGCACGGCAGCGCGAAAACGCCGAGTTGACCGCGGCCCTCTGCGTTCGAACACCGCGGCCCCCGCCTGCGTTCGAACACAGACGGGGGCCGGGGGCGGAAATCGGGGCGGGGCAGGGGGCGTACGCCCGAGCGTCAGGCGGTCGGCGCCACCTCGGGCGTGCCCGTCCCGGTCGGCTTGGCCCATCCCTGGGCGGGTTCCGGCGCAACCGCGCGCCACCACGACTCGGACGGCACGCTTTCGGCGGTCGGCTCGAACGGCTCGCCAGGCCGCGGCAGCGCGATGCGCGCGCCCGCCTCCGCGGCGGCCGCGACCGTGCCCTCGCCGGGCTCGGCCCACGGGTGCGGCGCAAGGTTGAACGTCCCCCAGTGGATCGGGAGCATCGCGCCGGAAGGCTTCCCGCCCTGAAGGTCGAGGTGGGCGCGCATGCCCTCCGCGGGCGTCATGTGGATGTCGGGCCAGTACTCGCTGTACGCGCCGATCTGGATCATGGTGGCGTCGAACGGGCCGTGCTCGGCGCCGATGTCCTTGAAGCCGGGGAAGTACCCGGTGTCACCGCTGTGGTAGATCCGGTGCTCGGGGCCCGCTACCGCCCAGGACGCCCAGAGCGTGTGCTGCTGATTGCGCAGCCCGCGACCGCAGAAGTGGCGCGCCGGGGTGGCGGTCAGCCGGAGGCCGGCCACCTCCGTCGACTCGTTCCAGTCCAGCTCGCGCAGGCGGTCGGCGGGCACGCCCCAGCGCTCGAGGTGGGCGCCGACGCCGAGCGGCACCGCAAAGACGGTGGCCGAGGAGGCCAGGGCGCGGATGGTGGGCAGATCGAGGTGGTCGTAGTGGTCGTGGGAGATCACGACGACATCGACCGTGCCGAGGGCCGCGAGCGGCACGGGCACGGGGTGCAGCCTCTTGGGGCCTGCGAAGGCGAAGGGAGAACAGCGATCGCCCCAGACCGGGTCGAAGAGCACCCGCCGCCCGTCGATCTCGGCGAGGACGCTGGAGTGTCCCATCCAGGTGAGCCGCAGTCCCGAGGCCGGAGGCTTCGCGATGTCGGCGAGCGTGGTGGCATGGACGGGCACAGAGCGGATCGGGGATCTGCGTGCCCGCGCCTCCTTCTGGAAGTAGATCTTGACGAACTCCTTCATGGAGGCACCGGACGGCCTGGTCCTGGCCCCCACGGGGTTCTGGAAGACTCCGTCGGCAAAGTTCGGCGAGCGGCGGATCCGCTCCATCCGCTCCCCGTCGGGATCGGCCCCGAAGGCGGCAGGTCGCAGCGCACGCAGCCGGGACCTCAGCGAGTGGGTGGAACCAGCGCCGGTCACAGCACCTCCAGGTGTTCGGGTCTTTCCATTATGTGCGGGGGGTCCGACAGCGGGAGAACGGGCCCCTTCCGGCCCTGGGCGATGCCGGAGGGCCGGGGCTCATCCCCCGGGCTGTCCATAGGCCCGTTCGATACGCAGCCTCAGTACGAGGCGTTTGTCGTCGACCATCGCCCGCCGGTAGTCGTCCCAGTCCGGGTGCTCGCCCTGCACGTCGCGGTAGAGGGTGATCAGCTCCTCGACGGTGGCGTCGTAGGGATCGGCGGCGACCGGGGAGAGCTCGGCAGTGCCCTCCACAACGGTCCACGCCCAGCGGTTGCTACTGGTCACGTGGTAGCCGGCACGGGCGTCGCGGCGCAGATTCCTGGTCTTGGCCCGGTCGTCGGTGATCGACACCCGGATGGTCCGCTCGTCCGGGTAGTACACGTGGTTCACATTGGACAGCTGGGGCCTGCCGTCCCTCTTGAGGGTGACCAGCACCCCTCCGTCGTACTCGGCGAGCAGTTTCAGCAGGGCGTCCTGTTGCGCGGCCCGGTCTGCGTTCTCCGTCATGACCACAGCAACGTCTGCCCCCGCCCCGGTGTTCCTGCGGGTGCTCCCGATGTTCCCGGTGCTCCCGGGGTCCGGGGTCCGGGGGCTTCGATGTCCCGGCACTCCGGATGCTCCGGTGTCCTGGCCTACCGGCGTACCGGGTGCTCCGGTGTCCCCGGACATTCGTGTCTCCCCGATGTCACATCCCACAGGGCGCCATCCGTCGTACGCGTGACAGCACACCGTCGTACGCATGACAGCAGAACGATCACGCCCCGAGGAGGCCCGTCATGGCCCGCATCTCGCTCACTCCACGCCGTTCGCTCCTGTTCCGCGCCACGGAGTGGTATTCGAAGCGCACGTACGGCAAGGTCCTCGACCCGGCCCGGGCGCTGGCCCACAACCCCCGGGTGCTCTGGAGCGATCTCCGTTTCGAGCAGTCGCTGGCCAGGTGGAACCAGCTCGACGCCGATCTCAAGACACTGGCCGTGATGACCACGGCGGCGTCGATCGGGTGCAGCTGGTGCATGGACTTCGGCCACTGGGAGAGCGGTCGGCGCGGTATGGACACCCGAAAGCTGCACGATGTGCCGGTGTGGCGCGACAGCGACAGCTACACCTCTCTGGAGCGCGATGTCATGGAGTACGCGGAGGCGATGACCGCGAACCCGCCCCAGGTCGAGGACGAGCTGGCGGAGCGGCTGCTCACGGCGCTCGGCGAGCCCGCGTTCGTCGAGCTGACCGCAATGGTGGCGGTGGAGAACCTGCGCTCACGGATGAACACCGCGCTCGGACTGACCAGCCAGGGCTTCAAGGACCACTGCGAGATCCCGGACGGTCCGCGCGCCGCCGTGCGCTGACACGCGGGCCCCGCCCCGGCCCGTCGGGCCCTCCCGGTGCGGAGCGCTCTGTTGACGATCATGTTGACAGCAGGTGAGGCAACTCCCGATACTGACTGGCGATTCAGTCACCCGGTGGTCGGCGCGCCCGGAGCCGGCGTGCCCGTGATCACCGTTCCCGAGGAGATCGCCGATGACCACTCCCCTGATCTCGCTCACCTGGACCGACCACGTCACCGACCGCCAGGGCCACTTGGTCATCGACCGCCTTGTGCGCGGGGTCGCCAGCGGCGGGCTGCGGATGCGCGAGGGCTGCACGCTGGAGGAGGTGGCGGGCCTCGCGCGCGGGATGACCATGAAGGAGGCCCTCCACTACAACGCGGAGGACCCGTCGGTCCGGTACATCCCGCTCGGCGGCGCCAAGGGCGGTATCGACTGCGACCCGCAGGACCCGCGGGCGTACGGGATCCTGGTCCGCTTCCTGCGTGCCGTGCGCCCGTACGTCGAGACCATGTGGACCACCGGCGAAGACCTCGGCCTCTCCCAGGACATCGTCGACAGGGCTGCCGCCGAAGCCGGTCTGGCCTCGCCCGTCCAGGCGGTCTACCCGCTGCTCGACGACGAGGCGGCAGCGCGCCGACGGCTCGCGGACGCCTTCGCCGTCGAGGTGGACGGCATCGGGCTCGACGAGCTCGTCGGCGGCTGCGGCGTCGCCGAGTCGGTCCTGGTGGCGCTCGACCGGGCGGAAATGGCGTACGAGGGAACGCGGGTCTCCGTCCAGGGCCTTGGCACGATGGGCGGGGCGACCGCCCGGTTCCTCGCCCGCGCCGGACTCAAGATCGTCGCCGTCGCCGATGTCAAGGGCACTGTCGCGAACCCGGCCGGGCTCGATGTCGATGCGCTGCTCGCGGCCCGTGACTCGTACGGGACCGTCGACCGCGCCGCCCTGCGGCACGACGATGTGGAGCTCGCGGGCGACGCCTGGCTGTCGGTCGACGCGGAGGTGCTGGTGCCGGCTGCCGTCTCGTACGCCGTGGACACCGTCAATCAGGCGCAGATCACGGCCCGTTGGATCGTCGAGGCGGCCAACATGCCGGTCCTGCCGGAGGCGGAAAAGTTGCTCGCCCGTCGCGGCACCACCGTCCTGCCGGACGTCGTCGTCAACTCCGGTACGAACGCGTGGTGGTGGTGGACCCTGTTCGGGGACATCGGCGCCGACGCGGACGAGGCGTTCACGTACACCCGTCGTTCCATGCGCGCGCTGATCGGTCAGATGCTGGCCCGCGCGGAGGCGGACGGGACGACTCCGCGGGCCGCCGCACACGCGATCGTCGCCGACCGTCTTCCGGCCATCACCGAGCGGTTCGGCTGGTACCGATGACGGCGTCGTGCGACGTCCACGGGGTGAAGACCCGGGAACGGACCTGCTGAACTTCCGCCCGGGCGGCCCCTTCCTGCGTCTCGCCCAGCAGAGGGCCGGTATCCAAGATCGCTGTGTAGGGTGACGACGTGACAAGAGTGCGGTTGAGCGTGGCGGAGCGGCGTGAGGAGCTTTTGAGCGCTGCCGTCGAACAGATCGAGGCCCGAGGTGTGGCCGCCGTGCGGATCGCCGACGTCGCGTCGGCCCTCGGGGTGAGCAACGCCCTGGTGCTCTACCACTTTTCGACCAAGGAGAAGCTCGTCGCGGCCGCGTTCACCTACGCCGCCGACGGCGACCTCGCACATCTGCGCAAACTGCTGGGCCGCCGCACCTCCGCCCTGCGCCGACTGCGTACCGCGGTCCGCTGGTACGCGCCGACGGGGCATGCCAAAGGCTGGCGGCTGTGGATCGAGGGCTGGGCGGCCGCGCTGCGCGAGCCGGCCCTGCGGGAGGTCGCCCGCGATCTCGACCAGCAGTGGAAGGCCGCGCTGACCGAGGTCATCGCGGAGGGCGCGGCGGCGGGTGAGTTCCGCTGCGAGGATCCGGCGTCCGTTGCCTGGCGGCTGACGGCCTTTCTGGACGGGCTGGCCGTGCAGATGACTTCGTACGCGGGGTCACTGTCGCGCGCCGCGATGCTGGAGTGGACCGACGACGCGCTCGCCCGCGAACTCGGCCTCGACCGCGCCGCGCTCACCGCTGCCGCACGCTGAACGGCCCCCGGGATCCCACCCGCACCCCCATACTGGGTAACTGTGTCTCAGCAGCCGCAACATCAGCAGACGGACCATCTCCCTCACGGGGTGCTGGTCATCGGGGGCAGTGGGGTGGACTCGGTCGTCCGGGTCGACTCCCTGCCGGTTCCGCTCGCCGACTCCGTCGGGGTGGGCCCGATCCGCGAATGGCCCGGCCACACCGGTGGCAACGTGGCCCTGGGCTGCCGGGCCCTCGGGCTGAATGTCACCTTCCTCGACTACATCGGCGACGACTGGCCCGGTCGGCAGGTCCGTGAGCATCTCGCCGCGGGCGGCGTGGACTTCGAGCCGCTCATCTCCCCGGCCGGGACGCGGCGCGCGGTCAATCTCGTCGACTCCTCGGGGCGCCGGATGTCCTTCTACGACGCCCGCGATCCCGCGGACCTGCGGATGCCGCGGGACTTCTATCTCCCTCATCTGCGGCGTACCCGCCACGTACATCTCTCGATCACGAACTTCACCCGGTTCCTCTACGACGACATCGAGGCGCTGGGCGTCCCGGTCTCCACCGATCTGCACGACTGGGACGGACTGGCCGACCACCACCGGGAGTTCGCGCTCCGCTCGGACCTGGTCTTCCTCAGCGCGGCGGGCGCGGGCGAGCGCATAGCGTCGGTGATGCGGGAGATCCTGCGCGAGGGGCGGGCGCAGGCGGTGGTGGCGACGGCGGGCGCGGGCGGCTCGTATCTCCTCACCCGCGACGGCAGCAGCACCCCGCGCCCCATCCCGGCGACCGCTCCGCCGGCCCCGGTGGTCGACTCCAACGGCGCGGGCGACGCCTACGTCTGCGGCTTTCTGTACGGCAGGCTGTCCGGCCTCGGCCTGGAGGAGAGCGCCCGCCTCGGCGCGGTGGCGGGTGCGTATGCCTGTACGGGAGAGGGCAGTACGCCGATCGGCCAGGCCGAGCTGTTGTCGGCCGCCGGGGCCTGACGCGCTGGTTCGTACGCCTCGCTCCGCTTCGACCGCCCCGGGGCCGGGCCGTGCGCCCGGTCAGCGGGACAGGTCTGCCGCACCCCGCACGCCGGCTGTCACAGGGGCAGCAGGTTCGGGCGCTTGGCCTCGACATGGTCGCCGGAGCTCTCGCCGCGCAGCCGGCGCCCGATCCACGGCACGAGATGTTCGCGCGCCCACTGGATGTCGTCGCGACGCACGTCGAGCGCGCCGCGCGGCGGCTGGGGCGGCCACGGCTGGTCGGGGTCGGCCGGCACGTCGAGCCCGAGTACCTGGGCGGCGCGCAGCGCGATCCGAGTGTGGCCCTCGGGTGACAGATGCAGCCGGTCGCTGTCCCAAGCACGCCTGTCCTGCACGGACTTGAGCGACCACAGATCGAGGACGGGGCAGTCGTAGCGGTCGGCGATGGACCGTACATGCGCGGTAAATGTCGCGATCTTGCCGCGCAGATGGCGCAGGACCGGCACTCCGCGCGTGTCGAAGCCGGTGGTCACCATGACGGTGCCGACCGCACCGGCGAGGTCGGCGACCGCCCGTTCGAAGCGCTCCGCGACGTCGTCGGGGTCGCTGCCGGGCCGGATGATGTCGTTGCCGCCCGCGCAGAACGTCACCAGATCCGGGGCGAGTTCCCTTGCCCTGGGGACCTGTTCCTCGACGATCTGGTCGAGAAGACGGCCGCGTACCGCGAGATTGGCGTACCTGAAGGTGTGCTCCGGCATGCGGTCGTCGAGCAGGACCGCGAAACGGTCCGCCCAGCCGACGTACATCCCATCGGGGCCCGGGTCTCCGACACCTTCGGTGAAACTGTCACCAATCGCCGCGTACGACCCGAATATGCCATTTTTCCCTGTTCTCGAATCGTCTGCCACAAGACCACATCTTTCCCTTATGGATGTGACCTACGCGACCGTAAGGAGGGGTTGACGAGGGGTGATCTATACCACCGGTCAAGTTTCGACCAACCCGGAATACGACGACTCCCCTCGCACCACGGGACGGCGGCGCGAGGGGAGAAGTCGTCAGCGCAGAGCGGTGACCAGACGTCAGAGAGGTGAGCAGACGTCAGATGGACACGCCGTGCTGGCGCAGGTAGGCAAGCGGGTCGACGTCCGATCCGTAGCTGGGACCGGTGCGGATCTCGAAGTGCAGGTGCGGGCCGCTGGAGTTTCCGGTGGAGCCGGAGAGGCCGATCTGCTGGCCGCCGGTCACGCTCTCGCCGGAGGAGACAGAGAGGGAGGAGAGGTGGGCGTACTGCGAGTAGCTGCCGTCGCTGTGCTGGATGACGACCTCGTTGCCGTAGGAGCCACCCCAGCCGGCGGAGACCACGGTGCCCGCACCGACGGACTTGACGCTGGTGCCGGAGGCCGCGGCGAAGTCGACACCGGTGTGATAGCCGCTGGACCACATGGCGCCGGAGGCACGGTAGGCGGTGCTGATGCTCGCGCCGTCGACGGGGGCGGTGAAGCCTGAGCCGCGCGCGGCACCGCTGCCGGAGTCATTGGACGAGGGCTGCGGCGCGGACGACGAGGCCGAGTCCGCGGCGGAGTTGGGCGAGGACTTGGCCTTCTTCTCCGAACGGGGCTTCGGCTCGGGCTTCGACTCGGGCTTCGATTCGGCCTTCGGCTCGGCCCTCTCCGGGGCCTTGGCCTTCGACTTCGCACCGATCGTGATCTTGAGGCCGGGGTGGATCAGCGAGGGGTCGTCACCGACGACCTCACGGTTGTCCTGGTACAGCTTCTGCCAGCCGCCGCGGACGTCGTGCTCGTCGGCGATCTTCGACAGGAAGTCGCCGGAGACGACGGAGTAGACGGTGGGGGCGGCGTTCTTCTGCGCCGCGGGTGCCGCGGCGGCACTGGAGGCGGAGGAGAAGGAGGAGGCGGTCACGGCCTTCTCCGGCGCGGCGGCGGGCGTCGTGCTGCCTGCCGCGTGGGCGCCGGTGGCACCGATGAGCGGAAGTGCGATGGCGGCGCCACCCGTACCTGCGGCGACGAATCCGCGGGTGATCGGGTTGGACTTGGGACGGCGGTGCTTACCCTTTGCGGGCATGGCGCATTCCTCTCCGGCGCCGGCGAGGTGAGCTGTCGGGTTCGGGCTGGAGATGCCCGGTCGCGCTGCTGCACGACTTCACCCCAAGCCGCTCCGGAACTCCGGAATCGGCGTACTACCTGGGTCCCCCGCTCCTGCCACACGTGGGTGGGTTCGAATTCCGGTCGGCGGCAGGATGAGGCGGTCCGTCCGGATTGACGGTGACCGTAAGCGAGTCGGTCGGGCGGGTACAAGCCATCACATTCGCGGGCCAATGATCCCTGTGACATGTCCGCAGAATTCCGGTCACCCTCCGTGGACTCAGCAGCCCAACTTTCCCCCTGACAACGGAATTCGCCTCCACAGAATCACCACACACCGTCACGGATATGATCCTGCTCACGAGCCAGGCCCCATCTCCCTTGTAGATGGGGCACGTTATGTCGAATCGTCCAATACGGACAGAAGCATCATTTAATGACGTTCACCCCCACTTGCCACCCGAAGCCTCAATACCTGCTATGACCGCAGGAATTCACCGGGGCGGTCATCCGGTTCGACCATGACCTCCCCTCCGTACGGGCAAGGACCCCGACCTCAAAATCGGACAAACCGCCACGAATCACCCTTCACTGCCTCCCTGTCGGGCAGCCGGCGGCAGCAGCCCGCGGGTGACGTCGGTCACCGTCGCGACGAGCCTGTACGGCCGTCCTCGGGACGACCCGCGGAAGCCTTCTGGCCGTCGTGGCGAATGCGGTATCGCCGAGGGCAAATCCAGCCGGGCGTTTTCCGCGTACATGCCGACCACCGGGGCCGGTGGCGACCGGATTGCTCATCGGCGCCGGGAAAATCTCGGTGGGCGCCGGACGCGGAAGTCGCCGCAATTCCTTGGAGCGGGATACGCCCGGTTCCCTGCTGCGAAGAATGCCGGTGACGGCCCGGGCCCGGTCAGCGGCGCCGCAGCCGGATCACGGTGGCGTCCATGTCACCTTTCAGCCCGGTGTGCAGTCCGTGGTGCAGCAGTACGGCTCCGCGGTGGACGGCTTTGGTGTCCAGGCATTCGTACGCCGCCGAGGGATCGATTCCGCGCTTCCTAATGTTGTTGTCAAGCAGCCGGTGTCACTGGGGGTGCGACCTGGTAGCACCGTCGGTCGCGGATCAGGGCCCATAGGACGTTGACGCGTCGGCGGGCGAGGGCGAGCACGGCCTGGACGTGTTTCTTCCCCTCGGCGCGTTTGCGGTCGTAGAACTTCCGGGAGTTGGGATCGCATCGGATGCTGACCAGCGCGGAGGTGTAGAACACCCGCTGCAATCGCCGGTGGTATGCCATGGGCCGGTGGAGATTGCCGCTGACCTTGCCCGAGTCACGCGGCGCGGGAGCGACACCGGCGAAGGCCGCCAGGGCGTCCGGGGAGTCGAACTCGTCGAGGCTGCCGCCGATGGCGGCGAGGAACTCCGCACCGAGCACGGTGCCGATGCCCGGAACACTTTGGACTATGTCGGCGAGTTCGTGCTCGCGAAACCGGCCCTCGATGAGCTTGTCCATCTCGGAGATCTGCTCGTTGAGGGTCATCACCTCCTCGGCCAGGGTGTGGACCAGCCTGGCGATGGTCTTCTCCCCTGGGATCGAGGTGTGCTGGCGCTCGGCGGCCCCGACCGCCGCCTCGGCCAGGGCCCTCGCGTTACGGACCTTGCGGTTGGCCAGCCACTTGGTCAGCCGCGAGGTGCCGGTGCGGCGGATCGCGGCCGGGGTCTGGTAGCCCGTCAGCAGCTTGAGCGGTCCGGCGTTGGTCACGTCCAGGGCCCGTTCCAGGGCCGGGAACATGCTCATCAGGGTGCCGCGAAGGCGGTTGACCACGCGGGTGCGGTCCTCGACAAGGTCGGCACGGCGTCCAGTCAGCAGCTTGAGCTCGATGGCGGCTTCGTCGCCGGGGCGGATGGGCCGCAGGTCGCGGCGCATCCTGGCCTGGTCGGCGATCACGTAGGCGTCGCGGGCATCGGTCTTGCCCTCACCGCGGTAGCCGTCGGAGGCCCGGTTGACCAGGCGGCCGGGGATGTAGAGGACCTCCTGGCCGTGGCTGACCAGCAGGGCCAGCAGCAGCGCGGGCTCGCCCCCGGTCATGTCGATGGCCCAGGTGACCTGACGGCCGTCGGCCAGGTCGAGGACGTCACCGATCAGCTTCAGCAGCTCGGGCTCGTCGTTGGCGACCCGCCGCGAGAGCAATGTCTTGCTGTCGGCGTCCATCGCAAGGCCGTGATGATGGCCCTTGCCGCTGTCGATGCCCACCCATATCCGGCTCATCGCGCTCCTGCCATGCGTATTCGTACGGTTCGTACCACGGACGACCTCGCCGGCATTGCTCTACTCAGCGACTTGTTCGCACTTCCTAATCGGCGGCCGAGTCGTCGTGGGGCGCCGGGCGGCGAAGCGAGGGAAGCCACCGTCGGCAGCAGCCTGATAGCCACACCCGACACCCCTGGGTGTCCTCACCCTACGAATGGGAGGACCAACCCGATCAAGAAGGTAGAGCAGCCTGAGCCTCGGCGGCTGCTCTCCGTAGTGCTGCGCCTGGAGCCAGGCCAGAACCACGGTCTCGTCCCCGAGCAGGTACTGCACGGCACTGAGCCCGCCCTCGGGCGCCCGCAGCCGGTGCAGCTCGCCGTGCTGAACGAGGGGCCTGATCTTCTTGTAGAGATCCACCCAGCCGCGCGCCTCGGCGAGCTCCTCCTCGCTCCACTCCGCAAGATCGCCGCCGACCCCGAGCACTCCTGCCATCGCGCTGACAAAGCGGAATCGCAGGGTGCTGACGCGGCCATTGAGCTGGAGGTTGGGACTGTCGGTGACCCATGCCGCCATGACCCGGGCCGGGTGCAGCTGCGTGAAGCCGTCCTGGATGGCGAGCCGGTCCAGCGGATCGGTGTTGTCGGAGGTCCACACCTGGTCGGTCCGGGAGAGGATCCCGAGGTCGATCCGGCCGCCGCCGCCCGAGCAGGATTCGAAGGCGACACCGGGATGCGCGGCCCGCAGCCGGTCCAGCAGCGCGTACAGCCCATGCACATGCGCGACCCACAGCTTCTGCGGATACTCCTCGCCGGGCCAGCCGGCGTCCGTGAAGCAGCGGTTGAAGTCCCATTTCACATAGTCGATGGGCGCGCTGCTCAGCAGCCCGTCCAACTGCTCCCAGAGGTAGACCTGTACGTCCTCGCGGGCAAGGTTCAGCACGAGCTGGTTGCGGAACTCGGTCCGCGCCCGCCCCGGATGGTGCTGCACCCAGTCCGGGTGGGCGCGGTACAGCTCACTGTCGGCGTTGACCATCTCCGGCTCGACCCAGATCCCGAACTGCATCCCCAGCGCGTGCACTTCGCCGACGAGCGGCGTGAGGCCGCGCGGGAAACGCTCGGCACTGGGGGTCCAGTCGCCGAGTCCGGCTCGGTCGCTGGTCCGCTGCCCGAACCAGGCGTCGTCCACCACGAAGAGCTCGACGCCCATGGCCGCGGCCCGCCGGGCGAGTTCCCGCTGCTGCTCCTCGGAGATGTCGAAGCCGGTGGCCTCCCAGGAATTGTAGAGCACCGGCCGCCCGGCCCGGGCGTCCGGGATCACATGGGCCAGCTGCCAGGCGTGCCAGGCCCGGCTGGCCCCGCCGAAGCCTCCTTCGCTCCACAGCCCGGCAAAGACGGGTGAGGTGTACGACTCACCGGGCGCGAGGCGCAGCAGCCCGGAGTCGTCGTAGCCGGCTCCGCCGGTGATCTGCACCAGTCCGTCGGGCAGCTGCTGTACGGCGATCCGCCACGATCCGGACCAGCCCAGGGCGCAGCCGTAGACCTCGCCCCGCTCCTCCGTGGCTCCGTCCGGGTCCAGCGCGACCCAGGGCAGATGCTGGTGTCCGGTGTGCCCGCGACGGCTGCTCAGCACCTTCTCGCCGTAGGTCAGCTCCGACCGTACGAGCAGGGACTCGGCCGCCCACCGGCCGTGCAGCTGGCTCAGCCGCCAGCGATCGCGCCGGGGCAGCGTCCATGCGGCGGCATCGGCGCGCAGCAGCTCCAGGGCGGGACCGTCCCCTTCATGGGCGACGGTGACCCAGCGCTCGATGACATCGGCGTCGGCGCGCATCCGGTGGTGCAGGGTGAGGCCGAGGCCGTGCGCGGCGTCGGTGAAGCGGAGCCGCAGCTCGTCGCCGTCCACCACGGCGTCGCCGAAGGTCCACTCGGTGCCGCGGACCGTCTCCGTACGGACGGACAGGGACGGCCTGACAAAGCGCGGCCCGCCCTCGACCGGATACTCCTCGTGCCCGTCGAGCTGCGACTCGAACGGCCAGTAGGGCGGCGGGCCCTGGGCCGCGAGCGCCTCCGCGTCAACCCCGCGGATCCGTGGACCCCAGTGAAGATGCAGTAGCTCGTCGGCACCTGTAAGACAAAAGGCATAACTGCTTGCGGATCCGGAGAGAACCCACATACGACCGTTGCCAACGCTCTCAATCATCCCGACCTCTCAGATTCTCACAGATCCGCACAGGCCCGCACATCATCCGCCGTCAACCGCCGCGGGGACAACGCCCTTGCGGGCAGTGGCCGAGATGATTGCCGTACGAATCGATGTCGTATCGTCGAGAACACGCCATCGTCGGCGAGCAGCGCCGGCGGCCGTCCTTCTTCAGGAGCCCTCGTGACGCAGCAGCTGCCGCAGGTCCCGTCGACAGAGCCCGAGCTGACCGGAGTTCGCAACTTCCGTGACGTGGGCGGTCTGCCGACTGCGGACGGCCGGCGGGTGCGGTACGGCAGGCTCTTCCGCAGTGGCCATCTCGCGCACGCGACCGAGAGCGACGCCACGTTCCTCGCCGCCCTCGGCCTGCACACCATCTTCGACTTCCGCAATGCCGCCGACCAGAAGCTGGAAGGGCCCGACGTCGAGCTGCCCGGCGTACGGAATGTGAACCTGCCGCTCACCGATCCGGCGGAGGGCGCCGAGTTCTGGAAGATGGTCCGGGACGGCGATCTCGACCAGCTGAAGTCGATACTGTCGGACGGCAAGGGGGCCGGCCGGATGTCGGCGTCGTACCGGACGATCATCAAGCACCGCACCGCCGAGCACAGCAGCGTCCTGCACGCCCTCGCCGAGGACAGCGTCCCGGCGCTGATGCACTGCGCGGCCGGCAAGGACCGCGCGGGGCTTTCCATCGCGGTGTCCCTGCTCGCGGTCGGCGTCGAGCGCGACGCCATCGAGGCGGACTATCTCAAGTCCAATGACCCGCACCGCCGTTACGTGGTCCGCCGCAACGACAACTCCCCGGCGGGGATGTCACCCGAAGTGATGGAGTTGCTGAGCCCGCTCTTCGACGCGCGTGCCGAGTACCTGGCCGCGGCCTTCGAGACGATCGAACAGACCTGGGGCACCACCGAGCGCTACCTCACCGAGGGCCTGAAGGTCAGCCCGCAGACCCGCGAGCGGCTGCGCGAGCGCCTTCTCGACGAGGTGTGAGACCAGCGTGAGAGAGGCGTGAGACAGGCGTGAGCGGGGCGCTGGACGGCTACTGGTTCTGGCCGCCCAGCAGGAACAGCAGATAGAGAAACCCGGCGAACAGATGGCCCGCCACCAGATAGGCGAAGAGCCGGATGACCAGCCCCCGGGGAAACTTCTTCTCCTCGTCGTGTTCGGACACAGCAGTCCTCATTTCTGATCTCAGGTGTGCGGGTGGAGGTCGGGGCTCTGCAGCAGCGTGTGAACGAACAGCAGCTCGGCCCCGTCGCGCGTGGCCGCCGCGATGCGGTGCGGGGTCTGTGAGTCGAAGTGCGCGCTGTCTCCGGGGGACAGCTCGTGCACCGTCTCCCCCAAGGTGAGCTGCAGCCGTCCGGCGAGGACATACAGCCACTCCTCGCCGGGATGCACCCGCACCACATCGCCCTGGGCGCCGTACGGAACCACCAGCCGCAGCGCCTGCATCGCCCGCCCGGGTCCACCGGCCTGGTGGTAGGTCCAGCCGTCGGCCGCGGCCGGCTCCCGGCTTCCGGCCCGGATGACGGGCCGGCGCTCGGGCGCCTGCTCACCGAGCAGCTCGGCGACGGTCGTACCGTAGGTCCTGGCGAGTGCGAGCAGCATCGGCAGCGACGGCTGGCGGTGGCCCGTCTCGAGCCGCGAGAGATGGGCGGGGGAGAGCCCCGCCCGCTGGGCCGCGGCTTCCAGCGTGAGGCCTCGGCGGCGGCGCAGATCGCGCAGACGTGGCGCGACCTCGGGCAGCGTGGTGGCCGACCCTCCGTCAGGAGATCCGGGGTCGGGGGATTGCTCCCCGTGGTGGCTCTGCATGAACCCATTGCGCCAGGATTTTCCCTCTGGGGCAAACTTTTTGCCCCAGAGGCAAAAGTCTCAGCGATTCGCGACGGCCTGCCTGACCAGTGTCTTGCCGAAGTCCCACATCAGCCCGCCACCACCGTGGGCATCGTCCATCACGGCCGTAAACGCCTCCACGAACCGCTCCACATCCCGCTCGCCGATGGTCAGCGGCGGAATCAGCTTGATCACTTCCATATGGTCGCCGGAGACCTGGGTGAGAATGCGGTGCTTCTGGAGCAGCGGCACCACCACCATCTGCGCGAACAGACCCTTGCGGGCCGCCTGCAGCATGGTCCAGCGGCTGCGCAGCTTGATCGAGTCCGGTCGGCCGAACTCGATGCCGATCATGAGGCCGCGCCCCCGTACCTCATGCAGCAGCTCATAGCGGTCGACGAGCGCGGCCAGCCGTGACCTCAGCAGCTCGCCCGTCACCCGCGCGTTCGCGACGACATGCTCGTCCTCCAGCACCGAGAGCACCGCGAGTCCGGCGGCCATCGCCTGGGCGTTGGAGCCGAAGCTGGCCGAGTGCACCAGCACCCGGTCCATCGACGAGTAGACCTTCTTGAAGATCCAGTCCTTGCCGAGGGTCGCACCGACCGGTACGTAGCCGCCCGAAAGTGCCTTCGCGACACAGACGAGGTCGGGCTCGACCCCCACCTCGTACTGGTACGCGTAGAAGTCGCCGGTCCTGCCGAGGCCGGTCTGCACCTCGTCGGCGATCAGCAGCGCCTGGTGCCGGTGCAGCAACTCCTGTGCCGCGTACAGGAATCCGGGCGGTGTCGCCTGTACGCCCTTGCCCTGGATGGGCTCCACGACAAAGCCCGCCACATCGCCGCGCGTCAGCTCCCGCTCCAGCGCGGCCAGATCACCGAGCTCGATCGCCGTGTCGGGCAGCAGCGGCGCGAATCCGTCCCGGAAGCCCGACTCCCCGTTGACCGAGAGGGATCCGGCGGTGAGCCCGTGGAAGGCGTGCGAGCAGTACAGGATCCTCGGCTTCCCGGTCGCGTACCGGGCAAATTTCAGCGCGGTCTCGACCGCCTCCGTGCCGCTGTTCCCGAAGAACACCCGGTCCAGGTGCGGACTGTACGCGAGCAGCTTCTCCGCCAGCAGCCCCGGCAGCGGCTGGCAGTCGAAGCGCGTCAGGTCCGCGAGCGAGGCGTCGAGGACGTCGTGCAGTGCCTTGCGTACGACGGGGTGGTGCCGGCCGAGCCCCATCACCCCGAAGCCGGCCAGCATGTCGAGGTAGTCGTTGCCCTCGGCGTCCCAGAAGTGCGCGCCCTCGGCACGTTCGTAGACCTTGTCGAATCCGATGGTGTGCAGCATGCGCGGCAGCTGGTGGTTGAGATGTCGCGTATGCAGCTCATAGCGCTCGGCCCCGCGCTCCGCGAGGAGCCTTGCCAGGTCGAAGCCCTTGGGCGGCACGGTCATTCCTCAGCTCTCCTTGACTGCCATGGCGGCACTGATCCGTCCCGCGATCTCCACCGGGGTGAGGCCGATGTCGGCCAGCACCTCACCGCGTTTGGCGTGCGCGAGGAACTGCTCGGGGATGCCGAAGGTCCGCAGCGGCACGTCCACTCCGGCGTCGCGCAGTGCCTGTCCGACGGCCGAACCGACGCCGCCGCTGCGGCTGTTGTCCTCCACCACCGCCACCAGCCGGTGCTGTGCGGCGAGCGGCGGGAGCTGTTCGTCGACGGGCTTGACCCAGCGGGGGTCCACGACCGTGCAGCGGATGCCGCGCCCCTGGAGGAGATCGACCGCCTGCAGGCAGACGGAGGCCAGCGCGCCCACCGACACCAACAGCACCTCGGCGTCGTCCGCCCGGTGCAGTACGTCCATTCCGCCGATCCGGCCGATCGCCTCGACCGGAGCGCCCACCGACTCCTTCGGGAAGCGCAGCACGGTCGGCGCGTCTTCCACCTCGACGGCCTCGCGCAGCTCCTGGCGCAGCCGGTCGGCGTCGCGCGGTGCCGCGATCCGCAGCCCCGGGACGACCTGCAGTATCGACATGTCCCACATGCCGTTGTGGGAGGGTCCGTCGACCCCGGTGACCCCGGCCCGGTCCAGTACGAAGGTCACTCCGCACCTGTGCAGGGCGACATCCATCAGCAGCTGGTCGAAGGCGCGGTTGAGGAAGGTGGCGTACACGGCGACGACCGGATGCAGCCCGCCGGTGGCGAGCCCGGCCGCGGAGACGGTGGCGTGCTGCTCGGCGATCCCGACGTCCCACACCCGGTCCGGGAAGCGTTCGGCGAACGCGGTCAGCCCGACGGGGTGCAGCATCGCGGCCGTGATCGCCACGACGTCCGGCCGCTCGGCACCGATCCGGGCGATCTCGTCCCCGAACACCGAGGTCCAGGAGGGGCCGTCGGAGGGTGTCAGCGGCTCGCAGGTGAGCGGGTCCATCACCCCGACGGTGTGGAATCGGTCGGCCTCGTCCTGAAGCGCCGGCTGGTAGCCGCGCCCCTTCTGGGTGAGGCAGTGGATCAGGACGGGCCCGTGGAAGCGTTTCGCGCGGCGCAGTGCCGACTCGACGGCACCGATGTCGTGGCCGTCGATCGGCCCGACGTATTTCAGGCCCAGATCCTCGAACATCCCCTGGGGCGCGAAGGCGTCCTTGAAGCCCTTCTTGGCGCCGTGCAGCGATTCGTACAGCGGCCGCCCGATGACGGGCGTGTGCGTCAGGAGGTCCTTGCCCCATGCCAGGACCCGCTCGTAGCCGTCGGTCGTACGGAGCGTGGCGAGGTGGTTGGCAAGCCCGCCGATCGTCGGCCCGTAGGACCGTTCGTTGTCGTTCACGACGATGATCAGCGGACGGTCCTTCGCCGCCGCGATGTTGTTGAGCGCTTCCCACGCCATGCCGCCGGTGAGCGCTCCGTCCCCGATGACCGCGACCACATGGTCGCTGCGGCCCAGCACCTGGTGTGCCTTGGCAAGACCGTCGGCCCAGCCGAGCACGGTGGAGGCGTGGGAGTTCTCGATGACGTCGTGCTCGGACTCCTCGCGGGACGGATAGCCGGACAGACCGCCCTTGCCGCGCAGCTTGGAGAAGTCCTGCCGGCCGGTGAGCAGTTTGTGTACGTAACTCTGGTGCCCCGTGTCCCAGAGGATGCGGTCGGCGGGCGAGTCGAAGACCCGGTGCAGGGCCACGGTCAGCTCGACCACGCCGAGATTGGGACCCAGGTGGCCCCCGGTCCTGGCCACCGCGTGGACCAGGAACTCTCTGATGTCCTGGGCAAGTTCTTCGAGTTCTGCTTCGGTCAGCGCCTTGAGATCGCGCGGCCCCCGGATGTTCTCAAGAATCGTCACGGTCGGACCCCCTTCGCATACTGTTCAGCTCACGGTGACGGCGGGCGGCCCGGAGGCGGCCCCTGCGTCCTCCATGGATTCCGCGATCTTCATCGCCTCTTCGATGAGGATCTCGACGATCTTCGACTCGGGAACGGTCTTGATGACCTCGCCCTTCACGAAGATCTGCCCCTTGCCGTTGCCCGACGCCACACCGAGGTCCGCTTCCCTCGCCTCGCCCGGGCCGTTGACGACACAGCCCATGACCGCGACGCGCAGCGGCACCTCCATGCCCTCCAGACCGGCACTGACCTGGTCGGCGAGCTTGTAGACGTCGACCTGGGCGCGGCCGCAGGAGGGGCAGGAGACGATCTCCAGGCGGCGCTGCTTGAGGTTGAGCGACTCCAGGATCTGGAGGCCGACCTTGACCTCCTCGACGGGCGGCGCGGAGAGCGAGACACGGATCGTGTCGCCGATGCCCTCGCTCAGCAGCGCACCGAAGGCGACCGCGGACTTGATGGTGCCCTGGAAGGCGGGACCGGCCTCGGTGACGCCGAGGTGCAGGGGGTAGTCGCTCTGCGCGGCCAGCTGGCGGTAGGCGTTGACCATCACGACCGGATCGTTGTGCTTGACCGAGATCTTGATGTCACGGAAACCGTGCTCCTCGAAGAGGGACGCCTCCCACAGCGCGGACTCCACCAGCGCCTCCGGGGTGGCCTTGCCGTACTTCCTCAGCAGCCGCGCGTCCAGCGAACCGGCGTTGACGCCGATACGGATCGGGGTGCCGGCCGCGGAGGCCGCCCTGGCGATCTCCTTGACCTTGTCGTCGAACTGCTTGATATTGCCCGGATTGACCCGGACCGCCGCACAGCCCGCGTCGATCGCCGCGAAGACGTACTTCGGCTGGAAGTGAATATCCGCGATCACCGGGATCTGCGACTTGCGCGCGATCGTCGCCAGCGCGTCCGCGTCGTCCTGAGTGGGACAGGCCACCCGCACGATCTGACAGCCCGACGCCGTCAGCTCGGCGATCTGCTGCAGCGTCGCCCCGACATCGGAAGTCCTGGTCGTCGTCATCGACTGCACCGACACGGGGGCATCCCCGCCCACAGCCACCGAGCCGACCTCGATGCGCCGCGAGGTGCGGCGCATCGCGATCGGCCGGGCAGGCAGCCCGGGGAGCCCCAGTGCGACAGGCTCGCCGGCGCTCACAACGTCACCCGCGGCTTCCCGAGGCCGTATCGCGCGCCGCCCGCAGCGACTCCTTGAGGGAGCCCATGGTGGCGAGGACGGCGGTGGGCTCGTAGCCACAGTGCGCCATGCAGTTGGCGCAGCGTGGGTCCTTGCCGCGGCCGTACTTGCTCCAGTCGGTGTCGTCGATGAGCTCCCGGTAGGTGGGAACGTACCCGTCGCTCATCAGATAGCAGGGGCGCTGCCAGCCGAAGAGCGAGTAGTTGGGGATTGCCCACGCCGTGCACGGGAAGTCCACCTTGCCCTCGAGGAAGTCGAGGAAGAGCGGCGAGTGATTGAGCCGCCACCGCCGCCGGTTTCCTCCGGCGAAGGACTTCCTGAAGAGCTCGCGGGTCTGCTCGACGCCCAGGAAGTGCTCCTGGTCGGGCGCCTTCTCATAGGCGTAGGCGGGCGAGATCATCATCTCGTCCACCTTCAGATCGTCATTGAGGTAGTTGAGGACCTCGATGACGGTCTGCGGGGTGTCCGTGTTGAAGAAGGTCGAATTGGTGGTGACCCGGAAGCCGCGCCGCTTGGCCTCCTTGATCGCCTCCACCGCCTCGTCGAACACCCCTTCCTTGGCCACCGATTCATCGTGCCGCTCCCGCAGGCCGTCGATGTGCACAGCAAATGCGAAGAAGCGGGAAGGGGTGAATTCCTCGATCTTCTTGCGCAGCAGCATGGCATTGGTGCAGAGGAATACGTACTTCTTCTTTGCCACCAGCTGCCGCACAATTTCAGCGATCTGCGGATGCATCAGCGGCTCGCCACCGGCGATGGAGACCATCGGCGCCCCGGATTCCAGTACCGCCCCGACCGCCTGCGCGACCGGCATGCGCTGCTTGAGAACTCCGGCCGGATGCTGGATCTTCCCGCAGCCCTCGCACTTCAGATTGCAGGCGAAGAGCGGTTCCAGCTCGACGATGAGCGGAAACTTCTCACGCTTGCGGAGCTTCTGTTCAAAGAGGTACGTCCCGACCCTGATGGTCTGGCGGAGCGGCATGGCCATCTAGCTCACCTCCTGGGGAGCAGCAAAGAACGGTGCCATTCGAAGAAAGCAGGAAGGACGGCACGAAGAACGCGGAAAGCCGATATTCCACCGCGTACCGTCCCAATACGGACCAGCTCATGCTCTGGAGCGTCCACGACCACCCGGACGGCCGCAACCGGGCGGGGCCCAACGCCCACGGCGGTACGCAGCGTGGCCGCGGACTCCATGTCCACCGCGATCGCCCCGGTGGCGGCGAGCTCGGCCCGCTCGTGCCCGCGTACGACGTGGTCGGATCCCATCAGCGGACCGGTGTGCACCGTGCGCCCCGGCGCCGCCCGGGTCACCGCCCCGACCAGCAGTTCCGTCTGCGTACAGGCCGTGGAGCCGTCGGCGTGGCGGGTCTCGTCCGCGACGACCAGGTCCCCGGGGTGCATCCCGGGGGCCAGCCCCGCGCAGAAGCCGGACGCGACGACCGCCGCATCCCGCAGCGCCTCCTCACCCAGTGCGTCCCGGACGGCACGTTCCGCGCTGTGCGGCCCCATGCCGGTGCGCAGCACGCTCACCGTGCCGCGGGCTCCGCTGCGGTCGCCGCTGCGCAGGGCGAGCTTCTCGATGCCGAGCGCACAGGCGATCAGGAGCGGCGCGGCGGAGCCGGACGGCTGAGAGGATCCTTCCATCAGCCCCCCTTGCCGGTGTCCGTGCGGTCGGCGAACGGCTCCCCGTGCAGATACCGCCCCAGCGCCGTGAGCGGGAAGACCTGCCGGTAGAGGTGGTAGTTGATGGAGAAGTCCCAGGGGAAGCCGGTGCCGGTGAAGTACGGCTCGTCCCAGGAGCCGTCCGCCCGCTGGGTCTCGGCGAGCCAGGCCACTCCACGCTCCACCGGCTTGCTCTCCCGCTCCCCCGCCGCCAGCAGCGCGAGCAGCGCCCAGCCGGTCTGGGAGGCGGTGGAGGCGCCACGGCCGATCCACTGCTCGTCGCGGTAGGAGCGCAGGTCCTCGCCCCAGCCTCCGTCGTCGTTCTGGACGGATTCGAGCCAGTGGACCGCCCGGCGGATCGCGGGGTGCGAAACCGGCAGCCCGGCCGCGGTCAGCGCGGGCACCACCGACCCGGTGCCGTAGACATGGTTGACGCCCCAGCGCCCGAACCAGGCGCCGTTCGCCTCCTGTTCGGCGAGCAGCCACTCGATGCCGCTCCGGGTACGGGGGTGGTGGGCCTTGCCCTCGTAGGCCAGCATCTCCACGACATGCGCGGTGACGTCCGCCGACGGCGGGTCGATGACCTCGCCGAAGTCGCAGAACGGCAGCCGGTTGGGGAACGGGCTGGTGTTGTCGGCGTCGAACGCGGCCCAGGCGCCGTTCCTGGACTGCATGCCGAGACTCCAGCGGGTGCCCCGCTCGATCGCCGAATCGACGGCCGCGGGGTCGGGGTGCCGCACCCTCCTCAGGGCGAGAATGACTTCGGCCGTATCGTCGATGTCCGGGTAGTTGTCGTTGTGGAACTCGAACGCCCAGCCGCCAGGGGCCAGTCCGGGCCTGCGTACGGACCAGTCGCCAGGTCGTACGATCTCCTCCCCCAGCATCCAGTCGGCGGCCTTCACCAGCGCCGGATGGTCGGCGGGCAGCCCCGCGTCGGCGAGGGCGATGGTGGCCAGGCAGGTGTCCCAGACGGGCGACTGACAGGCCTCGATCATCCGCGCGCCGTCCTCGCGCCATAAGGCGAACCGGTCGAGTGACTCAAGACCGGCCCGCATGACGGGGTGCTCAAGGTCGTAGCCGAGCAGATGCAGGGCGATCACGGAGTACACGGCCGGCGGCTGGATTCCGCCCCAGCAGCCGTCGTTCTCCTGACGCTCGATGATCCAGCGGGCGGCGGCGTTCATCGCGACGCGCCGCAGCCTGCGCGGCGCGAGCCTGTGGTACGCGTGCAGCACCTTGTCGGTGCGCTGGAAGAAACCGTCCCAACTCCCGGCGGAAGCAAGAGGCTTGGGAGGGTTCGGCCGACGGGCGTCGGTGTGCAGTTCGTCGAGGGCGAAGGGAGCGGGCCGTACGGGCCGCTTCGCGGAGACGACGGTGAGGGGCACGATGGTCTGCCGCGCCCAGCAGCCGAAGTCGTAGATGTTCAGCGGGAACCACTTCGGCAGAAAGATCAGCTCGGGCGGCAGCTCGGGGAGGTCGTCCCACTTCCACCAGCCGAAGAGCGCGAGCCAGATCCGGGTGAAGACCCGGCTCTCCGCGATGCCGCCGCGGCCGCGGATCCAGGCGGAGGCGCGCGCCATGTGCGGATCGTCCGGCCGGTCGCCGGCCAGCCGCAGCGCCACGTACGCCTCAATGGTGGCGGAGAGTTCGCCGGGCCCGCCGTAGAAGGTGGCCCAGGTGCCGTCCTCGCGCTGCTCGCCCCGGATGAAGCGTCCGGCCGCTTCGGTGGTCCGCGTGTCCCGGATGCCGAGGAACTGACGGAGGAGCAGGTCCTCCGCGTCCATCGTCACATTGGTCTCGAGGTCGCCCTTCCACCAGCCCTGGGCGTCCTGTCTGCCCAGCAGATGCGCGACGGAGCGTTCCGCGGCCCGCCCGGCGGCCTCGAGGATGTCGCCCGCGGCAGGGCGCTCGGCAGTGCGCGTATCGGTGGTTTCACCGGCCACGGCCGCGCCGGCCCCCAGGGGCCCGCTGCTTCCGTCGGTCGTCGCTGTCATGGCTTCCCCTTCGTTGCAGTGGTTCTCTGCTGTGCTGGGGTCTCCGTCGGCCGGCGCCCGGTTTCCCGTGCGCCGACCGGCGACTGCTTGGGGGCCTGGGGGCTAGCCCCCAGAAGACACGCGTATACGGGTGATGGCGATCATCTCTTTCGTACGACGACGAAGTCCGCGAGCGCGACGAGCTGCGCTCGCACCCGATCCGGCATGTCGACGCGGTCCAGCGCCTCGATCGCGACGGCGTGCTGCCTGCGGGCCTCCTGGGAGGTCCATTCGCGGCCGCCCGCCTCCTCGATCAGGGCCGCCCTGGTGGCGAACTCCTCCTCGGAGAAGCTGTCGAAGTCATTGCTCTTGGCGTCGGCCGCGAGCAGCTCCCCGAGGCGCTGCGAGGCCGGTCCGCCGGCGGCGAGCGCGGCGACGACCGGCAGGGACTTCTTGCGCTGGCGCAGATCGCTCCAGGTCTGCTTGCCGGTGGCCTCCGGGTCGCCCCAGATGCCGAGCAGATCGTCGACGGCCTGGAAGGCGAGACCGAGGTGGTAGCCGTAGGCCTCCAGCGTGTCGGCCGTCCTGTCGTCCGCCCCGCCGAGCACGGCGCCGATGGAGACGGCACAGGCCAGCAGCGCGCCGGTCTTGTTGCCCTCCATCTCCAGGCACTCCTCGACGGTGACCCGCTCGCGGTGCTCGTAGGAGATGTCCTGGGCCTGGCCGTCGATCAGCTTGCGCGAGGCAGTGGTCAGCCGGCGTGTGGCACGCCCCGCGTCGACGGTGCCGAGTTCCAGCAGGACCTCGTTGGCGAGGGCGAAGAGCGCGTCGCCGACGAGGATCGCCTGGGCGGGCCCGTGGACCTTCCAGACGGTGTCGCGGTGGCGGCGCTGCTCGTCGCCGTCCATCAGGTCGTCGTGCAGCAGTGAGAAGTTGTGCACCAGCTCGACGGCGACTGCGCCGGGGACGCCCACCTCCGGCGCAGCTCCGGCCGCCTCGGCGGAGAGCAGCGCGAGCGCGGGACGTACGGCCTTGCCACCGTCCCCGTCGGCGGGCCGTCCTTGTGCGTCGATCCAGCCGAAGTGGTAGGCGGCGACGGTGTCCATGGGCGGCGCGAGCCGGTTCACGGCGGCGCGCAGCACCGGGGTGGACATGGTCCGCCCGCGTTCCAGCAGCGCCAGGATGTCCAGGCTCTCTCCGCCGGCTGCGAGGTCATCAGCCGGGTTCGCCGAGGGCACAGTCGGCACGGTCTCTCCTCTTGTTCCAGTACTGAGGCTCACGCCGCCTCCTTGAGCGGATGTTCATGGTGGCGGCCGAGCGCGGAGAGTGCCGCGCCCGCGGCGCTGAAGCCGCTGCGTACGGCGCTCTCCATGGTTGCGGGCCACCCGGTGGCGGTCCACGAGCCCGCAAGGTACAGGCCGGGGGCCCGGGTGCGCGCACCCGGTCGCAGCCGGCCGACTCCGGGGGCGGGGGCGAAGGTCGCCGTCCGCTCCCGGGTGACGAAGAAGTCGCGTACCCGAGCGGCGCGCGCGGCGGGCAGCAGCCGCTCCAGCTCGGGCAGATAGCGCTCGCGCAAATCGGCGACAGGCGTGTCGATCTCGTCCTGTGCCGCGGACTGGGACAGCGCCAGATACTGGCCGTCCTTCAGTCCCGAGGCATCGGTGCGGTCGAAGACCCACTGGACGGGGGTGCCGAGCGCGGCGAAGAAGGGACGGCGCAGCACCTTGCGGTCGTACAGGACATGGATGTTGAGGATCGGCGCGGTACCGATGTCGAGCAGCCGGTCGGGGTCCTCGAGCGCGCCTTCGGGCAGCAGCGTGTGGGTCTCGCGCTGCGGTACGGCCAGGACGACACTGTCCGCGTCGAGCCGCTCGCCGTCCACCTCCACATACCAACGCCCGTGCTCGGCGCGGGAGATGCTCCTGACGCGGGTGGACAGCTCGGTGCGTACGCCGGCGGAGTCGAGGGCCTTGCGGGCCAGCGTGTCGTGCAGTTCACCGAGGGGCACGTGCGCCCAGCCGATGTCGGCGGCACCGGGCTCGGAGAGCAGCCCGGTCTTGAAGACCATCGCGGCGAGACCCATGGAGGCGTTCGGCGCGGTGGCGTTCAGGGTCGCCACGCCGACCAGGTCCCACAGCGCGTCGATGGTGCGCGGCGACTGACCGTGGCGGCCCAGCCAGGTACCGAAGTCGATGCCGTCGAGGGCCGGGTCGGCCGGGTCGAGCCGCTTGAGGGCGAGTGCGGCGCGCCCGACGCCCGCCCGCTCGGCGAGCGAGAGGTGCGGGTAGCCGGCCAGGCCGGCGGCAAGGTGCAGCGGTACGGGCAGTGCGGTGCGGCGCAGCCGTCCGAGACGCGGTCCACTCGCGGGGGCCACGTCGAGGACGGGTACGTCCAGGCGGTTCTGGAGCGGGGCGAGATGCGCGCCCTCGACCCGGTCGAGGAACCAGCGGTAGGCGGTACAGCAGCGCAGGTACACATGCTGCCCGTTGTCGACGGTGAGGTCGCCGCGGCGGAAGGAGAAGGCAAGGCCGCCCAGGCGCGGGCGGCCTTCGACCAGGGTGACGCGGACTCCCGCGTCGGCGAGTTGCAGCGCCGCGGTGACGCCGGCGAGTCCTCCGCCGACCACCACCGCGTGCCGGGAACGCATGTCGTCGTCGTCCGTCATGCGACCTCCCCTCGGGCCGTTGCAGTGAGGGACGCGGCGCCGTGGCGGACGGTTGCGCACCACGGGTGCGCGTACGCCTGCTGGTGCGTGTGCGCCCGCATCAGGAACGTCCCCTGAGTGTCTGCCGGGTGACGTGCCGGGCGTCGAGTCCGGACAGGCCGCGCACGGCGACGTACGCCTTCTCACGCCCCGGCAGGGACACGCGGCCGCGCAGCACCGCCTCGGGTTCGCGCTCGATGCGGTCCAGGAGACGCCGGTAGATGCCGGCCATCGCGGCGACGCAGGCACCGCTGCGCCGGTCGAGCATGGGCAACAGCCGGTAGCCCTCGGCAAAGAGCGTGCGGGCGCGCCTGACCTCGAAGTGCACCAGGCCCGCGAAGTCGGATCCGGGCGGCGGGGTGGCGCTGTGGAAGCCCGCGGAGCAGCCGAACTTGGCGAGGTCGTCGGCGGGCAGGTAGGTACGTCCGTTGCCGGCGTCCTCGCGGACGTCCCTGAGGATGTTGGTGAGCTGGAGCGCCAGTCCCAGCGTGTCGGCGTACTCGGCGGCGCGCTCGGCGCCCCGCGCGCCGGGCTGGGTGCCGAACACGCCGAGCGAGAGCCGCCCGATCGCACCCGCGACACACCGGCAGTACGCCTTGAGCTCGCCCCAGGTCTCGTACGTCTCGCCGCGTACGTCCATCAGGACGCCGTCGATGAGCTCGTCGAGCCCGCCGAGCGGCAGCGGGAAGCGGCGCGCCGCGTCCGCGAGCGCCACGGCGACCGGGTCGGTGTCGTCCTCGTCGACCGCGCCCTGGCTGATCCGCTCGAGAAGGTGCCGCGTCGCCTCGAGCCGGTCACGCTTGGCCGTCGGGGCGAGGGTGCCGTCGCCGATGTCGTCGACGCGCCGCGAGAAGGCGTACAGCGCCGACATGGCCTGCCGCTTGTCGGTCGGCAGCAGCCGGATCCCGTACGCGAAGTTACGCGCCTGCTGCCCGGTGATGGCCTCGCAGTAGCTGTACGCGGCCTGCACCGGTGCGGACACCTGGGTCGGTCCCTCCATCGTCCGGCTCACCCCTCTCTACGCGCTCTTCGCAAGACAGCTCCCACTTCACGCAGCAGATTCGCCTTGGTGCGCTTGGGCGGTCCGGGTAGTACGTCGTGTCCGGCGGCCGCGATCGCGTGGAGGGCGGCGCGCCCTCCGGCCACAAAACCGGCGAGCAGCAGCCGCAGCCTGCCGTGGACGCTACCCACCAGCGGCGTGCCTTCATTCAGCAGCTCGCGGGCGCGTTCGGCTTCGTACGCGACCAGTGCGCGCACCGATGCGCCCCCGGTCCGGGCGGCCAGGTCGGACTCGGTGACATGGAACCGCAGCATGTCCTCGGCGGGGAGATAGATCCGGTCGCGCTCCAGGTCCTCGGCCACGTCCTGGAGGTGCTCGATGATCTGGAGCGCCGTACAGACGGCGTCGGAGCGGCGCACGCGCTCGGGGCTGGCCGTCCCGGTGATCTGCAGCACCAGTCGGCCGACGGGGTTGGCGGACAGCTCGCAGTAGGAGAGGAGATCGTCGTAGGTCTCGTAGCGGCGTACGTGCTGGTCCTGGCGGTTGGCCTCGATCAGGCCGAGGAAGGGGGCCGGGGTGAGCGAGCGGCGGCGCACGGTCGGCCGGAGGGTCCGCAGCAGGGGGTGCCGCGGCGTGCCATCGAAGACGCGCCGCAGATCGGCCTCGAAGGCGTCGAGCAGGACGGAGGGATCGTCGCCGTACACGGGGTCGACGCCGAGGTGCCGGGCGTCGGCGCCGCCGGGCGCGAGGTCGCCGTCACCGATGTCGTCGACGAGGCGGGCGTAGCCGTACACCGCCATCAGGTCGTCGCGCCAGGCGCGTGGCAGGAAGAACGGGGCCACCGGGAAGTTCTCACCGGATGCCTTGTCGAGTGTGGCGCGCGCGGAGGTCTCGGCGCGCGCCTGCCGGGTGCCCGTCACTGCGTGCTGCCCGGCACGGGGACGGCGAAAGCCTCGCGGAGCTGGAGATTTCCCGTCATTGCCGTCACATCTCCCGTTCTACACTGCCGACCGAATACATCCTATTTCGGACACGCCGCCGGTCCTCCCGGCTGCCGGTGGCCCGTCCGGTGTACGGGATACCCAGGGGGTATCGCCCCACTTGCCGCAATTCAGCACCGGTACAGCTTACGTTGTACAACGCCCGGTGATACGTCGGGGTGTTGCGCGCATTACAAGAACGCCGCTGTTCCGGCCAACCGTCCCCGCAGTCGCGGGATGTGACCTTGGCCCGACACCTTCCAGGACGCGGACGACCCCCGCCGGGTTGCTGCGGCGGGGGCCGTCGGGCCGTGCTGCCGGGCGGACTACTTGCCGGTCTCCTTCTCGTACGCCTTGATGACCTCGTCCGTCGGGCCGTCCATCAGGAGTTCGCCCTTCTCCAGCCACAGGACGCGGTCACAGGTGTCCCTGATCGACTTGTTGCTGTGGCTGACCAGGAAGACCGTGCCGGCCTCCTTGCGCAGCTCACGGATGCGCTGCTCGGAGCGGATCTGGAACCTCCGGTCACCGGTCGCGAGCGCCTCGTCGATCATCAGGACGTCGTGGTCCTTGGCGGCGGCGATGGAGAACCGGAGCCTGGCCGCCATGCCGGAGGAGTACGTACGCATCGGAAGGGTGATGAAGTCGCCCTTCTCGTTGATTCCCGAGAAGTCGACGATCTGCTGGTAGCGCTCGCGGATCTCCTCGCGCGACATTCCCATGGCCAGGCCGCCGAGTATGACGTTGCGCTCGCCCGTCAGATCGTTCATGAGCGCGGCGTTCACACCCAGCAGGGAGGGCTGGCCGTCGGTGTAGACCTTGCCGCTCTCCGCGGGCAGCAGGCCCGCGATGGCCCGCAGCAGGGTCGACTTGCCGGAGCCGTTGGTCCCGATCAGGCCGATCGCCTCGCCGCGGTACGCCGTGAAGGTGACGCCCCGGACCGCGTGCACCTTGCGCACACCCCGCGACTCGCCCTTGTCCCGGCGCAGTATCCGGCTCAGGGCCGCGGTCGCGCTGCCCTTGCCGCCGCTGCCGGCGTTGACCCGGTAGACGATGTGCACATCGTCGGCGATGACCGTGGGGATGCGGGCGTCACCGGCGTTTCGGTCGTTCTTTTCGTCAGCCACGGCCGTACCGCTCCTCAGCCTTCCAGAAGTACACAAAGCCTGCGCAGCCGATCAGGGCCGCCCAGATCAGGCCGGCACCCCAGACGTGCGACGGCAGGTTCTCGGCGCCGTAGCCGTCGATCAGGGCAAAGCGGATGAGGTCCATGTAGATGGCCGCCGGGTTGTACATGAGTACATCGGCGATCCAGGCCGGCTTGTCCGCCAGCATCACCGGGATGGAGAACATGACGCCCGACGCGTACAGCCACGTACGCATGATGAAGGGCATCAGCTGTGCAAGGTCCGGAGTCTTGGAGCCCAGTCGCGCCATGATCAGGGCCAGGCCGGTGTTGAACACGAACTGCAGCGCGAGCGCGGGCACGATGAGCAGCCAGGACCAGGTGGGGTAGCTGCCGAAGGCGACCACGATCACCACCAGCACGATCATGGAGAACAGCAGTTGCTGGAGCTGCTGCAGCGCGAAGGAGATCGGCAGCGAGGCCCGCGGGAAGTGCAGCGCGCGCACCAGCCCGAGGTTGTTCGAGATCGCCCGGACACCCGCCATCACCGAGCTCTGGGTGAAGGTGAAGACGAACACACCCGTCACCAGGAACGGGATGTAGATGTGCGTCGGCATTCCCTTGCTGGCCTCGAGGATCAACCCGAAGATCAGGAAGTAGACGAGCGCGTTGAGCAGGGGGGTCGCCACCTGCCACAGCTGGCCGAGCTTGGCCTGGCTGTACTGGGCCGTCAGCTTGGCCTGCGAGAAGGCCAGGATGAAGTGGCGGCGGCCCCAGAGCTGCCGGACGTACTGGACAAGCCCCGGTCGGGCACCACTCACCGACAGGCCGTACTTGGCGGCGAGCTCCGCCGGGGACAGGCCGTCGTCAGCGGATGGCGTAGGGCTCATCGCGATGGCACCGTCGTGGGTTGTGTCACTCACAAGTTGAAACTTTCGTGTTCAAGATGCGCGGCAGTTCGGGCGCTGGTTCAGGCCCGATGCTCTCAGAGCCGAGCTTGTCAGATGACAGGAGGTCGGCCCAGCCGGGTAAGCCGCCATACCGTACGCCACCTCATGGGGCGGCGGGGTCCACAAGGTGTGCGCATACCCTCCTTGAAACCTCCGAACCAGGCCTTCAGCGCGGGCATCGTAGGTCGCCGGGCGAGCGTGAGGAGCACCCAGACCCCCAGGTAGACGGGGATCAGCGGCGCGGGCAGATTCCGGCGCGCGACCCAGACCCGGTTGCGGGCCACCATGCGGTGGTAGACCGCGTGCCGGGACGGGGGCAGTGTCGGGTGGAACAGCACCATGTCCGAGCGGTAGTCGATCGCCCATCCGGCGTCCAGTGCCCGCCAGGCTAGGTCGGTCTCCTCATGGGCGTAGAAGAACTCGTCCGGCAGCGAGCCGACCTCGGCGAGGACCTTGGTCCGTACGGCATTGGCGCCGCCGAGGAAGGTCGTCACCCGCGAGGAGCGCATGGGGTCGGAGGCGCGCAGCCGCGGGACGTGGCGGCGCTGGGTGAGCCCGGTCTCCGGGTCGGCGATCCGGAAGCTGACGATGCCCAGCCCCGGGTCGGCGTCGAAGGCCTCGCGCACCAGCGTGGCGGTGTCGGAGTTCGGCAGCAGACCGTCGTCGTCGAGGAAGAGCAGGGCGTCGACGGCCGAGCCGGACGGGCCGAAGGCCTCGATGCCGACGTTTCGGCCACCGGGGATGCCCAGGTTCTCGGGCAGGTCCACGGTCCGTACGCCCTCGGGGACACCGGTCACCGGGGTGCCGTTGCCGACGACGACCACCTCGATCGGGTCGCCGTCCTGCTTGGCGACCGAGTCCAGGAGGGCACGCAGATCGTCCGGCCGGTTGCCCATCGTGATGACGACGGCACCCAGCTTCATCGGCCTGCTCGTCTGCGTACTCATTTGAGCCTGCTCGACGCCAGGATGGAGACCAGGTGCAGCAGCGTCTGGACGACCGCGATGCCGGCGAGGACCGCGATACCGAGGCGGGTGAAGAACAGGTCGCCCTGGATCGTGTCGATGATCGCCACGACCAGGATGAAGAGGCTGGCCTCGATCCCGCCGACGAGCCGGTGGAACTTCAGCGCGGCCGCGGCACGGCGGGCCAGCGCCAGACCGGAGGACCGGGGCACGGATGCCTCGTCCTTGACGGCGGGCAGACCGCTGCGCTGACGGGCCACGTCGACCAGGTCGGTCTCGGCCTTGATCAGGATCGCGCCGAGCGCGGCGACCGTACCGAGGAAGGCCCACAGCCAGTTGGTGGTGCCCTCCTGGTGGAAGACATCGGCGCCGCGGATGCCGAAGCCGACCAGCAGGGCCGCCTCGCAGAGGTAGTGGCCGATCCGGTCGAGATAGACGCCGGTGATCGAGGTCTGGCCGCGCCAGCGGGCGACCTCTCCGTCGACGCAGTCGAGCAGGAGGTAGATCTGGAAGAGCACCACCGCGAGGATCGCGCCGGTCAGTCCCGGGATCAGCAGGGCCGCGCCGCCCAGCACGCCCACCACGACCATGAGGTAGGTGAGCTGGTTGGGGGTGATCTTGGTGTTCACCAGGTACGGGTCGATGTGCAGCGAGATCTCTCGCATGTACATGCGCCCGGCCCAGTGCTCTCCGCTGCGCCGGTCCTTGACACCGTCGGGGTGAACGACCGGACGGAGTTCAGCTACTGATGGTCTTGACATAGTCGGCGTAAGCGTCCCTGATGTGGTCTGCGGACAGGTCGAGGTGCTCCAGGATCGTGAAGCGTCCCGGGCGGGTCTGCGGTGCGTACTCCACTGCGTTGACGAACTCGTCGATGCTGAACCCGATTTCCTCGGGGAGCACCGGCAGGCCGTGTCTGCGCAGTACGTCGGCGAAGAGGCCCGACTCCTCGCGGGCGCCGCGCAGATGCATCGCGAAGGCGGCGCCCAGGCCGACCTGCTCACCGTGGAGCGCACTGCGCTTGGGGTGGAGCAGGTCGAAGGCGTGACTGATCTCATGACAGGCACCGGACGAGGGCCGGGTGTCTCCGCTGATCGACATCGCGATGCCGGACAGCACGAGCGACTCGGAGAGCACGGTGAGGAACTCGTCGTCGCCGACCCCGCCGGGGTGGCGCAGAACGGCCTCGCCGGCGGTACGGGCCATGGCGGCGGCCAGTCCGTCGACCTGCTCGCCGTTGATCCGGTGGGAAAGCTCCCAGTCCGCGATCGCCGAGATGTTGGAGATCGCGTCGCCGATGCCGGAACGGATGAACCGGACCGGTGCGTCGCGGATCACATCGAGGTCGATGACCATGGCGATGGGCGTGGGGACGCCGTAGGAGCCGCGGCCGTTGTCGTTGTCCAGGATGGACACCGGGGAGCAGATGCCGTCGTGCGAGAGATTCGTCGCAACAGCCACCATCGGCAGGCCGACCCGGGCCGCGGCGTACTTCGCCACGTCGATGATCTTGCCGCCGCCGAGGCCGACCACGGCGTCGTACCGCTTGCCCTTTATGTCGTCGGCGAGCTTGACCGCGGAGTCGATGGTGCCGTCGGCGACCTCGTACCACGCGGCGCCCGGGAGCACCGGGGAGAGCTTCTCGCGCAGCGCCTGGCCGGAGCCGCCGCTGATAGCGATCGCCAGCTTGCCGGAGGAGGAGATCCGCTGGTCGGCCAGGAGGCCGGCCAGATCGTCCAGGGCACCGCGGGCGATGTCGACGACGACCGGCGACGGGATGAGCCGGGTCAGTACTGGCACGCGATCTCACGGCCCTTCGCGAGGTCGTCATGGTTGTCGATCTCGACCCAGGTGACATCGCCGATGGGGGCCACGTCCACGGTGAAGCCGCGGTTCACGAGCTCCTGGTAGCCGTCCTCGTAGTAGAGGTCGGGATCGCGCTCGAAGGTGGTCTTCAGCGCGTCGGCGAGCTCCTCCGCGGCCTCGGGCTCGATGAGGGTGACACCGATGTACTCGCCGGTGGCGGTGGCCGGGTCCATCAGCTTGGTGATGCGCTTCACGCCTCCCAAGCCGCGGTCGCCCTCGGTGATGACCTTCATCTCCTCGTCGGCGAGATGCTTCACCGTGTCGAGGGCAAGGATGATCTTCTGGCCGTTGCCGCGGGCGGCGAGCAGGGTCTTCTCGACGGAGACCGGGTGCACGGTGTCGCCGTTGGCGAGGATGACGCCCTGCTTGAGGACCTCACGGGCGCACCACAGGGAGTACGCGTTGTTCCACTCCTCGGCCTTGTCGTTGTCGACGAGGGTGAGCTTGAGGCCGTAGGTGGACTCCAGCTCCGCCTTGCGCGCGTAGACGGCCTCCTTGCGGTAGCCGACGACGATGGCGGCCTCGGTGAGCCCGATCTCCGCGAAGTTACCCAGGGTGAGGTCGAGGACGGTGGTATCGCCGTCGACGGGCACGAGGGCCTTCGGGAGCGTGTCGGTGTAGGGGCGCAGGCGCCTTCCGGCACCGGCTGCCAGTACGAGGCCGATCATGCGGGTTCTCCTTCGTCATGTACGGCGGGTGCTCCGGAGGACACCCAGAAGCGGATGCTCTCGACGAGCACCACGAGTGCGACGGCCACAGCAAGGGCCGCCAGCGCGATGGTGAAGTCCGAGTTGTTGAGCAGGACAGCGAGCAGCGCGACTGCCAGGATCCGTCCTTCGTGTCCGCCGATCGCCCGCACCAGCCAGCGTGGCGGCGCCCCCGTACCGCCGCGTATGCGGTACACCGTGTCGTAGTGATGGTAGGCGACAGCGGCCACCAGCCCGAAGGCTGCGGGCAATGCCCCGTTCACCTCGGCGTGAGCCGCGAGCACCAGGACGGTGCCGTATTCGGCGGCCCGGAACACCGGCGGGACGAGCCAGTCGAGGGCGCCCTTGAGGGGGCGGGCGACGGCGATGCCCGAGGTGACGACGTACACCGCGGCGGCGAGCGCCGTCCAGACGGTGCCGTAGTCGGTGAAGGCGGCCGTGACCACGAGGGCGGCGGCGCCGGCCACGGCGGCGGCGAGAGGTATGAGCCCGGGGAGCCCCGGGGCTTTCTTCCTGAGGGCACGTGCGACGCTCTCGGCAAGCGGGCCGGAGTCGGCAAGGTCCGCGAGCGCCTGTGCGGCACGGTCGGTGCGCCGTGCCCTGCGGGTGAGGGAGCGCAGGACGCGGCCGGCCGTGGTGTAGAAGGCGGCGAGTGCGCAGCCGGTCAGGAGCGCGTAGAAGACGATCCGGGGGGTGGTCACGGCGGTGAGCACCGCGATCATCGCCCAGCGTTCGCCGATCGGCAGCACTATCATCCGGCGCACCCAGACCGTCCAGCCGACGCTGTCGAGTTTGTCGGAGAGCGCGGCGGTGGGGCTCGTGTTCGCGGTCGCGTCGTGGTTCGCCTCGTTGAAGGAGAAGTCGACGACGTGCCGGCAGGTCTGGAGGATCATCGCGCCGAGCGCGAGCGCCCATACGTCGTCGCCGCTGCGGGCTGCGCCGAGGGCGAGGCCCGCGTAGTAGGCGTACTCCTTGGCACGGTCGAAGGTCGCGTCCAGCCAGGCGCCCATCGTGGAGTACTGCAGCGAGTAGCGGGCGAGCTGCCCGTCGGTGCAGTCCAGGACGAAGGAGAAGAGCAGCAGCAGGCCGGCCGCGACATAGCCGCCCCGGGTGCCGGTGGCCGCGCTGCCGGCCGCGATCAGCGCGGTGAGCAGCGAGGCGGTGGTGACCTGGTTCGGGGTCAGTCCGCGGCGCGCGCACCAGCGGGCGAGGTAACGCGAGTACGGGCTGATGCAGAAGGTGGTGAAGAAGCCGTCGCGGGCCTTGACCGCGGAGCGCAGCCGTACGGCTTCGTCGTCGACCGCGCTGACGGCCTGACGGGCCTCGTTGCGGGCCTGGGGGTCACCGGGCACGGTCGCGACGAGCGACCCCAGCTCGGGCCGGTGCACAGCGGTGCCGTCGGCGTCGAGAGCGTCCGCGAGCGCGTCGGGCAGCACCTGCGTCCCGGTGTCCGCGCCGGGGAGGGTTCCGGGCCACACCGCGGCCTGGACGGCCGACAGGGTGTCGCCGTCGTCGGCCGCGCCGCCCGCCGCATCGGCGGTGGCACCGGAAGCCGCGGATGCGGCCCCGGACGGGGTGCCCTCGCCCGCCGCGGCCGGCATGGCGCGGGTCAGCGCAGTCCGGGCGTCGGGCTGCACCGTCAGGGCGCCGGGGACCGCGGCCGCCGGGAAGCGGGGGTCCGTCAGCGCCAGGCGCAGGGCGTGGATGTGCCCGACGAACCGGGGGTCGACGACGGCCACCCGGTCGGCGCCCGGTACGGCGGCGATCAGTGCGGCAGTGTCATCGGGTCCGGCGGCGACCCGTACGTCAAAGCCCAGCGACCGCAGATCGCCCTCGAGCGACGATCCGGGTACTGGCGGACCGGTGAGGATGGCGGTCGACAGACGAACTCACTCCTTGGAGCTGGCATTGCTGGTGTGCGGCGGCTCGACCCGGTGCACGGGCGGCGGCATGTCGGCAGAGGCTATCGGATGAACGGAAGCGGGATTTCACCGGTTGTTTACGCCCCGGAGGCCCGCCGAGATCATCATCGTCGATCAATGCCTCGCCCCACAAACCGCGGGCTCGCAGGGCCTAGGGTGGCCGTTATGACTTGGTTGATCACGGGTGGAGCGGGATATATCGGCGCGCATGTGACGCGAACCATGACAGCGGCAGGAGAGCGGGTCGTCGTCCTCGACGACCTCTCGTCGGGCATTGCCGGGCGGCTGCCCGCCGAGGTTCCGCTGGTGCGCGGGTCGGTGCTGGACCGCGAGGTGCTCGACCGCGCCCTCGCCGAGCACGCCGTCACCGGTGTCGTACATCTCGCGGCGAAGAAGCAGGTCGGGGAGTCCGTCGAGCAGCCGCTGCGCTACTACCGCGAGAACGTGCAGGGGCTGACCGTGCTGCTCGAGGCGGTCGTGGCGGCCGGTGTGCAGCGGTTCCTCTTCTCCTCCTCGGCCGCCGTGTACGGCGTACCGGAGATGGATCTGATTCCCGAGAGCGCCCCGTGCGAGCCGATCAATCCGTACGGCGAGACAAAGCTCACCGGTGAGTGGCTGGTACGGGCCACCGGCCGGGCACACTCCCTGTCCACGGCCTGTCTGCGCTACTTCAATGTGGCGGGCGCCGCACAGCCGGAGCTGGCCGACACCGGCGTGTTCAACATCATCCCGATGTTCTTCGACCGGATCACCCGCGGTGCGTCCCCCCGCATCTTCGGTGCCGACTACCCGACCCCGGACGGCACCTGCATCCGTGACTACATCCATGTCGCGGATCTGGCCGATGCCCATCTCGCGGTTGCCCGCGCGCTGGACGACCAGGAGGGCCCCGGGGATCTGACCGTCAACATCGGGCGCGGGGTCGGCGTCTCGGTGCGCGAGCTCGCCGATCTGGTGGGCGAGATCACGGGCTGGGCCGGGGAGCCGGTGGTCGAGCCGCGCCGTCCCGGCGATGCCGCGAGGGCGGTCGCCTCGGTCGAACTGATCACCAAGCAACTGGGCTGGACGGCTTCGCGCGAGGTGCGCGAGATGGTCGTGTCGGCCTGGGACGGCTGGCGCCTGCACCACCCCGAGGCAGCCGCCGAGTGATCTTGCCAGCGCTCTGACCTGCGGTCATTTCCGCAGGTCAGAGCAGATGACAACGGTGTTCAGTCCCGTGTTGCTCGATACCCCCCACCCGTAGTTGACTGAGGTCTCGGCAGATCACGTCCGACGACCAGGAGGCGTCCTCATGGGGGCTGGGCACGACCACGGGCACACGCACGGCGGGCCGCCGCCGACAGGCACCGCGGCCGCGGCCTACCAGGGGCGGCTGCGCATCGCACTGACCATCACGCTGGGCGTGATGGTCCTGGAGATCGTCGGCGGCGTCCTCTCCGACTCTCTCGCCCTGATCGCCGACGCCGCCCACATGGCGACGGACGCGGTGGGTCTTGCGATGGCACTGCTGGCCATCCACTTCGCCAACCGGCCGGCCGGACGGAACCGCACCTTCGGCTTTGCGCGGGCCGAGATCCTCGCCGCGCTCGCCAACTGCCTGCTGCTGATCGTGGTCGGCGGCTATCTGCTGTTCGAGGCTGTGCAGCGGTTCATCACCCCGGCCGAGACGAAGGGCGGGCTGACCATCGTCTTCGCCCTGATCGGTCTCGTCGCGAACATGGTCTCGCTCTCCCTGCTGGTGCGCGGCCAGAAGGAGAGCCTCAATGTGCGCGGGGCGTATCTGGAGGTGCTGGCGGACACGCTGGGTTCGCTCACGGTTCTGGTCTCGGCGGGAATCATCGTCGCCACCGGCTGGCAGCCGGCCGACCCCATCGCGTCCCTGGTGATCGGCCTGATGATCGTGCCGCGTACGTGGAAGCTGCTGCGCGAGACCCTCAACGTCCTGCTGGAGGCGGCCCCCAAGGGCGTGGACATGGGCGAGGTCCGGGCGCACATAGTGGCCCTGCCCGGCGTGGAGGACGTGCACGATCTGCATGCCTGGACCATCACTTCCGGGATGCCGGTGCTGTCGGCACATGTGGTGGTGAGCCAGGACGTCCTGGACGCGGTCGGCCACGAGAAGATGCTGCACGAACTGCAGGGCTGCCTCGGCGATCACTTCGATGTCGAGCACTGCACCTTCCAGTTGGAGCCCGTAGGTCATGCCGAGCACGAGGCGAGGCTGTGTCACTGACGCCTGTTAGGGTTCCCGCAGAGACCTTGGAGTCTCGCCGCGCTTGAGAGGAGCTGGGTTGATGACCGCCGCAGTGGAGGCTGCCCCGCGCAGCACACGGTCCATCCCCAGCTTCCGGGCTCTCGGCTGACCTGATCTCGTTTCTTCGACCTGATCTCGTTCGTCGGCCGGAGCCCCCACACTCAAGGGTTCCCACGTTGTCCGACAACGCTCTGCATGACGCCTTCTTCGCCCTGCACCACGGTCTTCCGCGGCAGGGTCCCGGCTCCGACGCCACCACCCGTCGGCTGCTGTCCCTCGCGGGGCCGCTGCCGGCCTGTCCGCGCGTGCTCGATCTGGGCTGCGGCCCCGGCCGGTCCGCCCTGCTGCTGGCCGCCGAGGCCGGTGCACAGGTGACCGCCGTCGATCTGCACGAGCCGTTCCTCGACGAGCTGCGGCAGTCCGCCGAGGCTCTCGGGCTCGGTGACACGATCCGTACCGTCCAGGCCGATATGGCCGAACTCCCCTTCCCCGACGGCTCGTTCGACCTCGTCTGGGCGGAGAGCTCCGTCTACAGCATCGGCTTCGACACCGGCCTGCGGGAGTGGCGGCGGCTGCTCGCTCCGGGCGGCTCGCTGGTCCTGACCGAGTGCGAGTGGACGGCCGAGGACCCCTCGGCCCAGGCCCGCGACTTCTGGGACCAGCACTATGCGCTGCGTACCAACCGCGAGAACACCTCGGCGGCCGTGGCCGCGGGCTACACCGTCCTCGGCCTGCACCGGCAGCCCGAGAGCGACTGGGACGAGTACTACCGCCCGCTCGGCGAGCGGGCCGACGCCGCGGATGCCGCCGCTCCCGGCATGGCGCAGGCGCTCGACGCCACCCGGGCGGAGATCGCCATGCGCCGTGAGCACGGCACGGAGTACGGCTACTCCGGGTACGTGCTGCGTCCCGCCGATCCGCGCTGGCGCACCAGGCCGGAGTCGGCGGCCGACGTCCCGGCCGTGCGCGCCGTCAACTCGGCGGCCTTCCCGACCGCCGAGGAGGCGGGCCTGGTGGACGCGCTGCGCCTGGACGGCGAGGCGTGGCTGCCCGGGATGTCGTACGTCGCCGAGGCGCCGGACGGCTCGGTCGCGGCGTACGCACTGCTCACCAGGTGCCGGGTCGGTGACACGTCCGCGCTGGCGCTGGCTCCGGTAGCGACCTCGCCCGAGCACCAGCGGCAGGGCGCGGGGCAGGCGGTCGTCCGGGCCGTGCTGGATGCGGCCAGGATGCGCGGGGAGAGGCTCGTCCTCGTCCTCGGGCACCCCGGCTACTACCCGAAGTTCGGCTTCGAACCGGCCTCACGGTACGGAATCAGGCCAACTTTCGAGGTGCCGGACGAGGCCATGATGGCTCTCGTTCTCGACGGTTGCGAGGACGTGCCGCAGGGCACGATCCGCTATCCGGCCGCCTTCGGCATCTGATGTGAGAATCCGCCCCCGCCGCGGACCGGACGCGGCGGGGGCGGACATGCCCGGACTGCCGAAGTGCGGACAAGCCGCTTTTGTACGGCAGACTGGGCAGGCCCCTCAGGGTCGAGGACCGATGCGAAGGATGGTTATGCCGACCTCACCAGCCACCGCGGCGAACAGCTCGTCGAACGGCACACCTCAAGCGATCCTGCTCGAACTGGTCGACGAGCACGGCAATACCATCGGCACGGCGGAGAAGCTCTCCGCCCACCAGGCGCCCGGGCAGCTGCACCGGGCGTTCTCCGTGTTCCTGTTCGACGAGCGGGGGCGGCTGCTGCTGCAGCGCCGCGCGCTGGGCAAGTACCACTCCCCCGGTGTCTGGTCGAACACCTGCTGCGGGCACCCCTACCCGGGCGAGGCGCCCTTCGCCGCCGCCGCCCGGCGTACGCACGAGGAGCTGGGGATCTCGCCTTCGCTGCTCGCCGAGGCGGGCACGGTCCGCTACAACCACCCGGACCCGGACTCGGGTCTGGTGGAGCAGGAGTTCAACCACCTCTTCGTGGGGATGGTGCAGGCTCCGCTGCGGCCGGACCCGGAGGAGGTCGGCGAGACGGCTTTCGTGACGCCCGAGGAGCTGGCCGACCGGCATGCCGAGGCACCGTTCTCCGCGTGGTTCATGACGGTGCTGGACGCGGCACGGCCCGCGATCAAGGAGCTCACGGGGCCGTCCGGCGGCTGGTGAGTCCAGTCGGACCGGTCGGCCGGTGGAACCCCTGCCGGTCGGGCCGGGGCTGGGGCCGAGGCCGGACGGCTGCGGCGGCGTTCTAGAGCGGGGCGGTGGCGCCGGGCCGGGTGAGCGGCAGCGCGGCCCAGATGATCTTGCCGCCGCTCGCCGTGTGCTCGACGTCGCAGGAGCCGCCGGCCTCCAGCGTGATCTCGCGCACGAGCAGCAGGCCGCGGCCGCCCGTCTGTGCGTAGTCCGTCTCCAGCGCCTTGGGCCGGTAGGGGTGGTTGTCCTCCACGGACACCCGGATCCACTCCGCGCCGATGGCAACCTCGACGGCGATCTCGGGCGAGAGCAGGGCCGCGTGCCGTACGGCGTTGGTGACCAGCTCGGAAACGATCAGCAGCAGCCCCTGGACGAGATCGTCCTGGGCCGGTACGCCTTGACGATTCAGCAGATCGCGTACGGCGTGCCGGGCCTGCGGGACGGACACGTCGACCGCGGCAGCGGTGAATCGCCAGACGCCTTCGTACGACAGCGGCCGGGCCGGGATGCTCCCGCGGCTCTCCATAGTCCGGCACCCACCCTCGGCTCAACTGCCACTGACCATCGAGTAATTAGTGTTGGGAGTCAGTTGGTCCGGACCGGGCTGCTGAGCAGAAGTCAGCGCCTATCGACGCTTTTTGACCGTGTACGTACGACACCATCAGCTGTGTGACTGTTCCTGATCTCCTCCTGGCCGCTTCTCCTGCTCGTTGTCCCGCTCCCTTCCCTGCTCCTTCTCCTGTTCGGTGACCATGCCGACAATCCGGCGGCCGCCGACGCCGATGGCGATCAGGCCGAGGCCGTCGAAGAGCAGGGCGAGCGAGAAGAAGCAGCCCAGGACGTAGCGGCTGCTGTCCGGCCAGTCGACGAGCACCAGAATGCCCAGCAACAGCCCGAAGGCACCCTGCACCAGCGTCCATCCGAACTGCGGGCCGCGCACCACCACACTGCCCACCAGCCGGAAGACGCCGCCCGTCAGGAAGAGCAGGGCGGCGAACATCGTGAGTGTCTCCGCCGCTCCCGCCGGGTGGCGGATGACGACCACCCCGGCCGCGAGGTTCAGTGCGGCGACCACCACGGCCAGCCAGAAGAAGTTGGTGCCGCGTGACTGGAGCGCGTGCAGCAGGCCGACCACGCCGCCGATCAGGAGCAGCCAGCCGAAGAGCAGCATCGAGGTGAGGGTCGCGACGCCGGTGTAGACGAGGCCGACGAGACCGCCGAGTACAAGAATCAGGCCGAGCACCGCGAGCCCGCCGAGACGGCGGCTGAGCTTCCTGCTCTCGGGGGTGGTACCGGGCATGCCTGCCTCCTCGCCGCGCACCCCCTTCTTGATCATAGGTTCAGGTACGGCGGATAGCATCCGGCGCATGGATCCGTTGGAACCGCAGCTGCCGCAGCTGGCGCACACCGTCGCGGACGGTGTCGCCACCGTCGTCATCAGCCATCCCGCCAAACACAATGCCATGACCGCCGAGATGTGGCGGGCACTGCCCGAGCTGCTCGCGGGGCTGGCTGCCGACGATGCGGTACGCACGCTGGTACTGACCGGGCAGGGCACCACCTTCTGCGCCGGTGCCGACATCTCCTCGCTGCGGGAGCCGGGCGAGGACCCGCAGTCCCTTGCCGTACGGGCCGAGGAGGCGCTCGCCGCGTTCCCGAAGCCGACGCTCGCCGCCGTCAGCGGATACTGCGTGGGCGGCGGCTGCCAGCTCGCCGCCGCCTGCGATCTTCGGTTCGCCGAGGAGGGCGCCCTCTTCGGGGTGACTCCGGCGAAGCTGGGGATCGTCTATCCGTCCTCGTCCACGCGACGGCTGGCCTCGCTGGTGGGACCGTCCGCCGCCAAGTACCTGCTCTTCTCCGGCGAGTTGATCGATACGGAACGGGCGCTGCGGACCGGCCTGGTGGACGAGGTGCTGCCGAAGGGCGAACTGGGCAAGCGGGTGGCGGAGTTCACCAGGATCATCGCCTCGCGCTCGCAGCTCACCCAGGCCGCGGCGAAGGAGTTCGCGACAGGCCGCACCGACCGGGACGCCCACTGGGCGGACCAGGCGCGCGGCAGCGGCGACACCGCGGAGGGGGTCACCGCCTTCCTGGAACGCCGCGCACCCAGGTTCACCTGGTCTACTGGAGGATGAAACGGCTCTTCGTACGGAACTCCTCGACCAGCGCGGCCGGAGCCTTGGCCGGCGACCCGGCGTCGTACGGCGGCTGAGGGTCGTACTCCGTGAGCAGCTGTACGGCCTGGGCGTGCTCGTCACCGGCGATCCTGCCGACCAGGGTGAGCCCCATGTCGATGCCGGAGGAGACACCTGCGGCAGTGATGTACTTCCCGTCGACGACGACACGGTCGCCGGTGGGCTCGGCACCCAGCTTCTTGAGGAAGTCCAGGGCCAGCCAGTGCGAGGTGGCCGGGCGGCCCTTGAGCAGTCCGGCCGCGGCAAGCAGCAGTGAGCCGGTGCAGACCGAGGTGGTCCAGGTGGTGGTGACGTCCACGGCGCGCAGCCATGCCAGCAGCGCCTGGTTCTCCATCATCTCGCTCTGGCCGGGGCCGCCGGGGACGACGACGATGTCCGGGCGGGGTACCTCGGCGAAGGTCTTCGAGGCGACAAGTGCGAGTTCACCGCGGTCGTTGGCGACCGGTCCGGTGTGCTCGGCGACGAAGACCGCCTCGGCGTCGGGGAGACGGCAGAGCATCTCGTAGGGGCCTACGGCGTCCAGTGCCGTGAAGCGGTCGAAGAGCAGGATGGCGATCTGCATGAGATGTTCCTTTTCTGTAGATTTCTCGCTGAATTTCAGTGGACTTCGGCGTGACCATGTGAGCTTTGGCCGTCTTGTATCGGCCTGATCGATTGGTGACGCTTCGATCGGCTCGGCCGGCTCGCAGCCGGCTTCACGGGTGGGCGCGGAACCGGCGCCGGTATTCGGCGGGCGCGGCGCCGAGGCTCTTCACAAAAGCGCGGCGCATCGCCTCGGGTGTGCCGTAGCCGCAGGCCCGGGATATCTGCTCGATGCCCTCAGGGGTGTCCTCCAGAAGCCTTCTCGCGTGCTCGAGGCGTACGCGTTCGACGTACCGCCCCGGTGTCGTCCCGGTCTCTGCCTGGAAGGCGCGGGCGAAATGCCGCGGCGACAGCCGGGCTCGCCCGGCCAGCGACTCGACCGACAGATCACCCTCGGGGTGCTCGGTGACCCACTGCTGGACCTCCCGCAGCGGCGCGCGCTGCGCCGTCTGGGCGGCGAGCTGGGCGCTGAACTGCGCCTGGTTTCCCGGACGCCGCAGGAAGACGACCAGATGGCGGGCGATGGTGAGGGCGACGTCCCGCCCGTGGTCCTCCTCGACCAGGGCGAGAGCGAGATCGATACCGGCGGTCACCCCGGCGGAGGTGGCGAGCTTTCCGTCGCGTACGAAGATCGGGTCCGGGTGGACGTCGACGTCCGGGTAGTTGCGCGCAAGGTGGTCGCACGCCACCCAGTGCGTGGTCGCCCGGTGGCCGTCGAGCAGCCCGGCCTCGGCCAGCAGCAGGGCCCCGGTGCAGACGGAGACCAGACGTTCGGCGTGCGGGGCGTTCTCGCGGAGCCAGTCGATCAGGTCGGGGTGGGGACGGCGGGTGCCCCCTCCGCCGGGGACGAGAAGCGTGTGGGGCACGGGGGCGTCGGCCAGGGTGCCGTCCGGCACGAGCGTGAGCCCGCTGGAGGTCCGGACGGCCGAGCCGTCGAGCGAGGCGGTACGGATCGGGTACGCCGCCGGGTGGCCGATGACCGTGCCGGCCCCCGCGAAGACCTCCACGGGACCGGTCACATCAAGGCTCTGCAGGCCGTCGAAGAGGACGACGAGCACGGATCGCTCTGTCATGACTGCCATCCTTCGCGCCGGGCGATCTGGCTGCAATGACAAAGAACCCACCTTTCCTGCCATCCAACTCCATGCTCCCCGCCGGCCTCCGAGGTGGTCTCCGCCATCCGGGCGGCTCCCACGTCCGGGCTCCGGCACCGGGGTTTCCAGCTCTGGATTTCCGAGCTCCCGCCTTCCCGGCGCCATCTCTCCGGGCTGCTGCCCGGCTTTCATCTGCCGGGCGCCGGGCCCTGGACCCCGGGCTCCGGGCCCTGCTCCGGCTTCCAGGCCTCCGGACTTCCGGCTTTCGCGGCATGCCGACACCCCACCCTTCCCGACGTACCGACCAGTCGGTAACGTGCTCGGTATGACCTCTCTGCCCCCGCGCGCGGGACGCCGCTGCCACAACGCCATCAACCCGCTGCACTCGACGGTCTACTTCTCGCCGGACTTCGCCAAGGAGCTCGCCCAGCTCGGCATCGAGGACTCGAGCGCCGCCTACTTCGCAGGGCGCGGCGCCGCGATGGGCGCCGTCGGGCCAGGGGCGGTCACCGCGGCCTTCTACAACTTCAACCACGAGCTGGTCGCCCGGCATCTGCCCGCGGTGTGGGACATCGCCTCCCCCGAGGCCGTAGTCCGGGCGCGGCTGCGTGCCGCCGACACCACGCTGCGGCGGTTGCTCGGCGAGGACATCATCGCCTCCGGGGAGCTGGCGGAAGCCGCACGGCTCGCGCTGCGCGCCGCCGAGGCGTGCACCCGGCACGCCCGTCCCCTGTATGCCGCCCACGCCGATCTGCCGGTGCCCGAGGAGCCGCATCTCGCCTACTGGCATGCGGCGACCCTGCTGCGCGAGCACCGCGGCGACGGCCACCTCACGGCGCTGCTCTCCGCCGGGCTCGACCCGATCGAGGCGCTGGTGAGCCACACCGCGACCGGCAAGGGCATGGCGCCGCGCTGGATCCTCGCCACGCGCGGCTGGCGGCGCACGGACTGGGAGGCGGCCGCGGAACGGCTGCGCACGCGTGGGCTCCTGGACGGCGAGGGCGAGTTGACCGAGGCGGGTGTACGACTCCGGGCGGAGCTGGAGGATCACAGCGACCGCCTCGACCTGGCTCCGTACGAGCATCTGGGGGCCACGGGCGTCGAGCGGCTCACGGAGCTGGGACGCGGCTTCCTGCTGACCGCGGTGAGTGCGGGAGCGTTCCCGGCCGACCTGACCGGCAAGGGCTGACGTTTACCGAGGCTCTCCAGGGTTACCCGTCGGGCGACAACATCGACCCTGGAGGTACCCCTTGTTCCGCGCCATCGCAGACGTACTCCGACAGATCGGCTCGGCGATCGCCACTGTGGTCACCCTGCCCTTCCGGGCACTGGCCAGGCTCTTCGGCGGAGCCTCGCGTGGCGGCCGCCGGACGCGCCGCGCCTGAGCCGGCGGGCGACACGGCCCCCGGCCACCCGGCACAATGCACTCTCAAGCACAGCCAGCACAGCCAGCATGAGAAGGCGAGTCGGGGAACCGTGACGACGTCCATCGAAGGCAGGATCGCCGAGGAGCTCGGCGTACGCGAGCGGCAGGTGAAGGCGGCCGTCGAGCTGCTCGACGGCGGGTCGACCGTGCCGTTCATCGCGCGCTACCGCAAGGAAGCAACCGAGATGCTCGACGACGCGCAGCTGCGCACGCTCGAGGAGCGGCTGCGGTATCTGCGGGAGCTCGAGGAGCGGCGGACCGCGATCCTGGAGTCCGTACGCGAACAGGGCAAGCTGGACGCTGCGCTGGAGGCGCAGATCCGGGGCGCCGACACCAAGGCGCGGCTGGAGGACATCTACCTGCCGTTCAAGCCGAAGCGGCGGACGAAGGCGCAGATCGCCCGCGAGGCCGGTCTCGAGCCGCTCGCCGAAGGGCTGCTTGCCGACCCGTCGGTGGAGCCGCTCGCCGCCGCGGCGGCCTTCGTCGACGCCGACAAGGGCGTCGCGGACGCCGCCGCCGCTCTGGAGGGCGCGCGGGCGATCCTGACGGAGCGTTTCTCCGAGGACGCCGACCTGATCGGCGAGCTGCGCGAGCGGATGTGGACGCGGGGCCGGCTCGTGGCGAAGGTGCGGGAGGGCAAAGGCGACGCCAAAGAGGGGCCGGGCGCGAAGTTCGCCGACTACTTCGACTTCGCGGAGCCGTTCACCGCGCTTCCCTCGCACCGGGTGCTCGCCATGCTCCGGGGCGAGAAGGAAGACGTCCTCGACCTGGTGCTGGAGCCGGAGGAGCCCTCCGAGACGCCCGGGCCCACCGCGTACGAGGGGATGGTCGCCCGCCGCTTCCAGGTGGCCGACCACGGCCGGCCGGGCGACAAGTGGCTCGTGGACACGGTGCGCTGGGCGTGGCGGACCCGGATCCTGGTGCATCTGGGGATCGATCTGCGGCTGCGACTGCGTACGGCGGCCGAGGACGAGGCGGTACGGGTCTTCGCGGCGAACCTGCGGGACCTGCTGCTGGCCGCGCCGGCCGGTACGCGGGCGACGCTGGGGCTCGACCCCGGCTTCCGTACGGGTGTGAAGGTCGCCGTCGTCGACGCCACCGGCAAGGTCGTCGCCACCGACGTCATCCACCCTCACGTGCCGGCGAACAGGTGGGACGAGTCGCTCGCGAAGCTGGCGCGGCTGGCCAAGGAGCATGCGGTCGATCTGATCGCCATCGGTAACGGCACGGCGTCCCGCGAGACCGACAAGCTCGCCGGTGAACTGTGTGCCAAGCACCCGGAGTTGAACCTCACCAAGGTGATGGTCTCGGAGGCGGGCGCCTCGGTGTACTCGGCGTCGGCGTTCGCCTCTCAGGAGCTGCCCGACATGGATGTGTCGCTGCGCGGCGCCGTCTCCATCGCCCGTCGGCTCCAGGACCCGCTGGCCGAGCTCGTGAAGATCGATCCCAGGTCGATCGGAGTCGGCCAGTACCAGCACGATCTGTCCGAAGTGAAGCTCTCGCGCTCGCTGGACGCGGTCGTGGAGGACTGTGTGAACGGCGTGGGCGTCGACGTCAACACCGCGTCCGCGCCACTGCTGTCACGGGTGTCGGGCATCGGGGCGGGTCTGGCCGAGAACATCGTGGCGCACCGCGACTCGAACGGTCCCTTCCGTTCGCGCAGGGCGCTCAAGGATGTGGCGCGGCTCGGCCCGAAGGCGTACGAGCAGTGCGCGGGCTTCCTGCGGATCCGGGGCGGCGACGATCCGCTGGACGCGTCCAGCGTGCACCCGGAGGCGTATCCGGTGGTGCGGCGCATGGTGAAGACCACGGGTGACCAGGTCGCGTCGCTGATCGGCAACGGGCCGGTGCTGCGGTCGCTGAAGCCGGCGGACTTCGTGGACGAGACATTCGGTCTGCCGACGGTGACGGACATTCTGCGGGAGCTGGAGAAGCCGGGCCGCGACCCGCGTCCTGCCTTCAGGACGGCCACCTTCAAGGAGGGCGTGGAGAAGATCGGCGATCTGGTGTCCGGGATGGTCCTGGAGGGCGTGGTGACCAATGTCGCGGCGTTCGGGGCCTTCGTGGACGTGGGTGTCCACCAGGACGGCCTGGTCCATGTGTCGGCCATGTCGAAGACCTTCGTCAAGGACCCGCGGGACGTGGTGAAGCCGGGCGACGTGGTGAAGGTGAAGGTGCTGGACGTCGACATCCCGCGCAAGCGGATCTCGCTGACGCTGCGGCTGGACGACGAGGCGGCGGACCGCGCAGGTGCGGGTGCGGACGGAGGCGGGAGCACGCCGAAGCGCGAGCGCGGCGGCCAGGGCGGCGCGGGCGGCCGGCCTCCGCAGCAGCGCCAGGGCGGCGGCGGCCGCGACCGGCGCGGCGGCAACGGCGGCGGTGGCGGTGGCGGAGCCCGTCAGGCCCCGGCGGCGGCTCCGTCGAACAGCGCGATGGCGGACGCACTGCGCCGCGCGGGCCTGGTCGACCCGAAGAACGGCGGCAGGCGCGGCTGAGCGCGGGGACGACGGCGCGGGCGGGCGGGGGTTTGTCCCTCGCCCGCCCGCACGTGTTCCGGGGGGTGCACCACACCGGTGTGGGCCGCCGCCCGACCGCGCGTCGCGTATGTCCGGGCACTCCTGTGCCGTCGGCAGCAAGGGAACACGCGGATGACCGCCGTCCCGGGCCGCACTCACCGTCGTCAGTGTTCGGTGAGCTTTCCGTCGGACACTTCGATGCGGCGCGTGGTGTGGACCGCTTCGAGCATGCGGCGGTCGTGGGTGACCAGCAGCAGGGTGCCGGTGTACGAGTCGAGCGCGGACTCCAGTTGTTCGATCGCCGGCAGGTCGAGATGGTTCGTCGGCTCGTCGAGTACGAGCAGATTGACGCCGCGGCCCTGGAGCAGTGCCAGCGCGGCGCGGGTGCGTTCACCCGGGGAGAGCGTGGTCGCCGGGCGCAGTACGTGCTCCGCCTTCAGCCCGAACTTGGCCAGCAGAGTGCGGACTTCGGCCGGTTCCGTCTCCGGGACGGCCGCGCAGAAGGCGTCGAGGAGGGTCTCGGTGCCGTAGAACAGGCCGCGGGCCTGGTCGACCTCGCCGACCACGACGGCCGAGCCGAGCGAGGCGTGACCCGTGTCGAGGTCGAGCCGGCCCAGCAGGGCGGCCAGCAGTGTGGACTTGCCCGCGCCGTTCGCGCCGGTGATGGCGACCCGGTCCGCCCAGTCGATCTGGAGGTCGGCCGGGCCGAAGGTGAAGTCGCCGCGGCGGACCTCGGCGCTGCGCAGGGTGGCGACGACCGAGCCGGAGCGGGGCGCGGAGGCGATCTCCATCCGCAGTTCCCACTCCTTGCGGGGTTCCTCCACCGTGTCGAGCCGTTCGATCATCCGCTGGGTCTGGCGCGCCTTCGCCGCCTGCTTCTCGCTCGCCTCGCTGCGGAACTTACGGCCGAGCTTGTCGCTGTCGGTCGCCTTGCGGCGGGCGTTCTTGACGCCCTTGTCCATCCAGGACCGCTGCATCTGGGCCCGGCCTTCCAGGGCCGTCTTCTTGTCGGCGTACTCCTCGAAGTCCTCGCGGGCGTGCCGGCGGGCGGTCTCCCGCTCCTCCAGATACGCCGCGTAACCGCCGCCGTACAGGGTGATCTGCTGCTGCGCGAGATCGAGTTCGAGGACCTTGGTCACCGTACGGGTGAGGAACTCGCGGTCGTGACTGACGACGACCGTACCGGCACGCAGGCCCCGTACGAAGGTCTCGAGACGTTCGAGGCCGTCCAGGTCGAGGTCGTTGGTCGGCTCGTCGAGCAGGAAGACGTCGTAGCGGGACAGCAGCAGGGAGGCGAGGCCGGCGCGGGCCGCCTGGCCGCCGGAGAGCCCGGTCATCGGCTGATCGAGACCGATGGTCAGTCCGAGCGAGGCGGCGACCTCCTCGGCGCGCTCGTCGAGATCCGCGCCGCCCAGGTCGAGCCAGCGCTCGAGGCTGATGGAGTACGCGTCGTCGGCGCCCGGCGCACCGTCGACGAGTGCCTGGGTCGCCTCGTCCATGGCGATCTGGGCGGCGGCGACGCCCGTACGGCGGGCGAGGAAGTCCCGTACGGTCTCGCCCGCGCGCCGCTCCGGCTCCTGCGGGAGGTGGCCGACGGTGGCAGTGGGCGGGGAGAGCCGCAGTGCGCCCTGCTCAGGCCGGTCGAGGCCGGCGAGCAGACGCAGCAGGGTGGATTTGCCGGCGCCGTTGGAACCGACGAGCCCGATCACATCGCCCGGCGCGACGACGAGGTCGAGCCCGGAGAAGAGCGAGCGGTCGCCGTGTCCGGCGGCGAGATCCTTGGCGACGAGGGTGGCAGTCATGAGGAGACCGATCCTAGTCGGGCCGGCGGCCGGGGCGTGCCGGGGAGGTGGGCCGCTGCGCGGGGCTGTTCCCCACCCCGCCCCGCCCCCTCCCCGAGCCGGGGGCAGGCCCCCGGCGCCCGGCCCAGGAGGGCGAGGGAGACACGGGAGCGAGCCCCCCGCCTCCCGGCGTCTCGCGGCACGTAAGGCCCGGCCCCGGGAGCACGTAAGGCCCGGCCCCCGGAGAACGTCGCAGGCTTCGCGGTGCGGAGGACAGCCACCGGAGGGCGGCTCCTGTTCGCTGCGCGGAAGAACCGGCTCGGAACCCGGCCGCCGGCCTCGCAGCGCCGGACAGCCCTGCCTGCCGCGCAGGGAGGCTCTCCATGCGTCATGCGAGGCGATTCGCGGCTCGCCAGGGTCATCGTCAGTGGATCATCGGCGCGACCAGCACGCTCCCCATGGTGCGTGCCACAAGGAAGGACTGCCCCTTCACCGCCTGCCCGTCCAGCGGAATTCGGTGCTCACCCGGCTCCAGCATCCCGTCGAACAGCTCGCGTGTGTGCGTGCGGTGGAGCCGGTCCAGGCGGTACGCGACCAGCTGCACCCGGCACGCGGAGGTCACCTCCACACCCGCCACGCCGTCCGCCGCCGTCAGCCTGGTCAGCCGCCGGAGCTGCGACGGGGCGCGGTCCAGGGCGTGTTCGATCTGTGCGACCAGCAGCGGAATGATCGGGGCGAGCCCGTTCACGTACGCGACCTCCGCGCCCGCCCGCTCGAACGCCGTGCGCACCGCGGCCCGTTCCTGCTCCCCGACCGCGCGCCCGAAGGCGACCGCGCCGTATGTCCGCAGCTCGTCGGCGGGGACCCCGGCCGCGTCATGGGTGATTTCGGCGCCGATGCCGATGGTCCGCAGCGTCGCGGCGAGCCTGGCGAGCACGGCCACGCGCGCGCCGATGAGCAGCACCCGGCGGCGCCGTTGCCCCGCGGACTCCTTGTCGTCCGGGTCGGGCAGCAGCTGTTGCAGCTCGGCCCGGTACTCAACGCCCCGGAAACGGAACGGCCCTATGCCCTGGTAGCCGTTGCGCTCCAGGTCGGCCCTCCCGTCCGTCTGCCAGGCGAAGTCCCGCCACACGATGTCGTCCCCGTCGCGCTCGATCACGGCGGTCACGGCTCCGCACTGGATGTCCTCGCACTCGGGGCAGCCGTAGATCACACAGCGGCCGCCCTCCAGCGGCGCCGCCGCGTCGAGCAGCAGTGTGCGCACCTGGGCGGTGAAGATCGCCGGTGGTACGTCGGAGGCCAGCGGCGAGACGGCGTCGAGGTCGGAGAGCTGAAACAGCAGCGGCCGCCCGTCGACGATGAAGTCCATGAAGTCCCGGTGCACTTGGTAGCCACCACCTGCGAGGACTCCCCCGGCCCGCATCGCCGGCGCCAGCCCGAAGGTCGCGTACTCGGCAGACATGTCCTGAGTATCCCCACTTGTGACCCGTTCTGAGCACGGCATTGGGCAATCGGCGATTCGGGAGTCGGTAATCGGCACATCGGCGATCGGCACATCGGCGATCGGCTACGGTCCCGCCATGAGAGCCGATGTGATTGTGGTGGGCGGCGGAGTCATCGGGCTGACGACCGCCATCGTGCTGGCCGAGCGCGGCGCCCGGGTGCGGGTCTGGTCCCGGGACACGGCCGGGGAGACGACCTCGGCGGTGGCGGGTGCGCTGTGGTGGCCGTACCGCATCGAGCCGGAGGAACTGGTCGGCGACTGGTCGATCGCCTCGCTGCGGGTGTACGAAAAGCTGGCCGACCAGCCCGAGCAGACCGGCGTGCGGCTCGTCGCGGGCGTGCAGGCCAATGAACGGCCCGCGGACCTGGGGCCGTGGTCGGCGCAGGTGGAAGGGGTGCGCGACGCGTATCCGCACGAGCTTCCGCCGGGGCACGACGGCGGGCTCTGGGCCCGGATCCCGCTGATCGACATGCCCGTTCATCTCGGCTGGCTGCGGCGGCGGTTGGAGGCGGCGGGCTGCGTGGTGGAGACCCGTACGGTGACCGATTTCGCCGAGGCTGCCGCCGAGGCACCGGTCGTGGTCAACTGCACGGGGATCGACGCGCGGCATCTCGTCCCCGACGATCGAGTACGGCCCGTGCGCGGGCAGTTGGTGCTGGTGGAGAACCCGGGGATCGAGGAGTGGTTCACTTCGGTCGACCACGGGTCGAGCAGGACGACGTACTTCTTCCCGCAGCCCGGGCGGCTGATCCTCGGCGGCACCGCGGACGAGGACGACTGGAACCTGGTGCCCGATCCGGCGACGGCGGAGGCGATCGTGGCCCGCTGTGCGCGGATCCGTCCGGAGATCGCGAAGGCGCGGATTCTCGGCCACCGGGTGGGGCTGCGCCCGTCGAGGGCGCAGGGGGTACGGATCGAGGCGGAGCCGCTGCCCGGCGGCGGCCTGCTGGTCCACAACTACGGTCACGGAGGGGCGGGGGTCACGGTCGCCTGGGGCTGCGCGGAGACGGCCGCCCGCCTGGCGCTCCGGGCGGCGTCATAGAGCGAACACCGTCATAGGCCTGGCACAGAACGAGAACGAGAAGAAGAACGGCGCCGTATGCCCGGGTGCGCCGGACGATGCCGCCCGCCCCGGTCCGGCCGGGGCGGGCGGCATCACGGAAAGCGGGGACTACATGTTGCGCTCAGCGTCCTCGCACTGCTGGGCCCGCTGAAGGTACGCGTTGGCGATGGCGTTCAGACGGTTGGCCTCCGCGATCCTCCCCGCCACGCGCGCCCGCTGGGCAGCCTGCTTGGTCCTCTGCGCCTGGGCGCGGTCCTCCTCGGGGTGACAGGTGATGGCACCGCCGGCCATCGCGACGGCCTGCGTGCCACCGGGGGCGGCCTGGGCCGGCGCGGAGGCGAGCGCAAAGCCGCCCGCCATCAGGGCAGTTACGGCGAGGGTGGTGATGCGTAGACGCATGGGTGTCTCCAAGTACGGGTCGTGCGAGCCCCGTTGCGGGGCTGATCAATACCAGTCAGTAACTTTAACCGACTCGATCAAGGAGTTTTGACCGGATTCTGACCACCCTCCGCATCCGGCCCCGCACTTGGCCCCGCACCCGGCCCGATGCGGATCTCGAAGTCGCCGTCGTACTTCGTATGACCCGCGATCACGGCCGACTCGACGGCCTCCACTCCGATCTCGCCCCGCACGATCAGCGGGTCGTGGCGCAGATCGCGCATCAGGGCCACACACATGCCCACCATCACCAGGACAAAGGGCGCGGCCACCAGGATCGTCAGATTCTGCAGACCCGCCAGCGCGTCACCCTTGCCGTTGCCGATGAGCAGCATGATGGCCGCGACGGCGCCGGTCACCGCACCCCAGAAGATGACCACGAGCCTGGCCGGTTCGAAGGTGCCCTTCTGCGAGAGCGTCCCCATCACGATGGACGCGGCATCCGCGCCGGACACGAAGAAGATGGCGACGAGGATCATCACGAGCAGGCTTGTCGCGGTGGCGATCGGATACTGCTGAAGCACGGCGAACAGCTGCCCCTCGGGCGTGGACTCCTCGCCGAGCCGCTTGCCCTCCTGCAGCTTCATCGCCGTACCGCCGAAGACCGCGAACCAGACCAGGCTGACGGTACTCGGCACCAGGATGACGCCGCCGACGAACTGACGGATCGTACGGCCCCGGCTGATGCGGGCGATGAACATACCGACGAACGGCGTCCAGGAGATCCACCAGGCCCAGTAGAAGACCGTCCAGCTGCCCAGCCAGTCGGCGACACCCTCGCCGCTCGACGCCTCGGTGCGGCCCGCGAGCTCCGGCAGATCACCGAAGTAGGCGGCGATCGACGTCGGCAGCAGATCGAGGATGATGATGGTCGGCCCGGCGACGAACACGAACACGACGAGCAGCAGTGCCAGCACCATATTGATGTTGGACAGCCACTGGATTCCCCTCTCGACGCCGGAGACGGCGGAGAGGACGAACGCCAGCGTCAGTGTCGCGATGATGCCCACCAGCAGCCCGGTGCTGACCTTCTCCATCCAGCCCAGCTCGAGGAAGCCGCTGCCGATCTGGAGGGTACCGAGGCCGAGCGAGGCGGCGGAGCCGAAGAGCGTGGCGAAGATCGCGAGGATGTCGATCACCCGGCCGGGAGCGCCGTGCGCCTTCTTCTCCCCGATGAGCGGCACGAAGACCGAGCTGATCGTCTGCCGCCGCCGGCGGCGGAAAGTGCTGTAGGCGATGGCGAGCCCGACCACCGCGTAGATCGCCCACGGGTGCAGCGTCCAGTGGAAGAGGGTGGTGGCCATGGCCGTCTGCATGGCCTCCGCCGCGTCGGCGGGGTCCGTGCCGGGGGGCGGCGTGATGAAGTGCGCGAGCGGCTCGCTCACTCCGTAGAACATCAGGCCGATACCCATGCCCGCGCTGAACATCATCGCGACCCAGGACACCGTGCGGAACTCGGGGCCCTCGCCCTCCCGCCCGAGCGGGATCTTGCCGTAGCGGCTGATCGCGAGCCAGAGAGCGAAGACCACAAAGCCGGAGGCGGCGAGAACGAAAGCCCATCCGCCGTTGTGGATCAGCCCGCTCAGCATCGAGCTGGAGACTTCCTCCAGCGTGTCGGTGGCCACGGAGCCCCACACCACGAAGGCGAGGGTCAGGACGGCGGTGACGCCGAAGACCACGCGGTCGGTCCTGGGGCGCCCGGTTTCCTGCGGATGATCGGGGAGATTCGCCGTCACCGGCCGTTCCCCCCGGTCTCCGGGTTGCTGTTCGTCTTGCGGCACGAGGGGCACCTTTCACGCGGTACGGAGAACCTGCTTTCGCTCTCCGCTACCCCCTACCACATGTGATGCACGCCACCTGCTTCAACAGGCGGTGATCGCTTGTCCCGGTGCCAGGTGATATGTCGCACGAGAGTCGAGAAGAAGCGGGATCAGTTCGCGCTGGGACTGCCGCAGCGGCACAAAAGCACCGTCGTTCCCGGCCGGCCACGACACCACACCATGCAGGGCAAGTTCGTCCTTTATGTCCGCATACTGGGCCGCATCGAGCCGATAGCCGCAGGGCGGATCCTGCAGGGTCTCCTCCGGCGTCGCCGGGTCGTTGTCGGCGCCGCCCAGATAGACCGGGCCCCGGTCCCTGAAGCCCGACAGCCGGGCTGCGGTGGTCGTCGCCTCGAGCCGGTCGCGCCGCTCCTCGGTGAAGGAGAGCAGTCCGCCCAGGGCCGAGAGCTGGCTGCCCACCCTGCGCCGGTTGTTCAGCGAGGAATCGGCCCTCTCCTCCTCCGTCAGCGGATCGACGCGGCTCTCGATGAGCAGACCCACCGCGTTCTTGACTCCCGATGCGTTGCGCAGAATGCGCTCCTGGCCGTCGCCCGCGGTCTGCTTGATGGGATCGCCGGTGACCGGGTCGGTCCAGATGCCGTACGTACCTGTGCTGAAGCCTCCGTGGTGCGCGGCCGGACGGACGTACTGCCCGGAGAGGGCCTGTGACTCCCGGTGGACACCCGCGTCCGTGTTGAGGTTGCGCGGCCAGAGATCGAAGAGATCCTTGTCGTAGTACGGCGGGGTGGCGCCGTACTCGTGCAAGTCATAGATGACATCAGGACGTTGGTCCCGGATGACGGCGGCCGTCGCCCGCCCCTCGGCGGTCTTCAGCGCGATGTGGTCGCGGTTGATGTCGACCCCGTCGGAGTTGCCGCGGGTGTTCGCTGCCCGTCCGTCCGGGTTGGCGGTGGGGACGACGAGGATCCGGGTCCGGGCCAGAAGGCGCTCGGTGTTCCGGTCCTTGGCGTACGCGAGATCGCGGATGGTGCTCAGACAGGCGTCGCGGCCGGACGGCTCGTCGCCGTGCTGACTGCAGATCAGCAGCACGGTGTGGGAGGCGTGCTGTGCGCCGATGCGGACGAGCTGGAGCGGACGGCCCTGCTTCGTCGTCCCGATCCTGCCGATCGAGGTGCGTTTGCTGCCCCGGTCCACGGCCGCGAGAAACGCCTGCTCCTCGGGCTGGCCGGTCCAGCGCGCGCCGTTACTGGTCTCGAAGCCGGTGCGGGGCAGCGGGGTGTGCGCCGCCTCGGCGGGTGCGTTGACCAGCGGCACGGCGAGCGCCGCGGCCGAGAGGGTGAGGGCGAGGGTTCGGACACGAAGCGGAATGCGGGGCTTCATCGGGTGCTGCCTCCCGGGATCGGCTGGATCGGACGCGGTTCGGCCACCCCGTCGAGACGGGACTCGCGGGGGTCGGTCGCTTCAGTGGACCCGGCGGTGGCGCGTACGAAGGCAGGCGCGCCGCCGACGACCGGAAGCTTCGCGGCCGTACGGGCCAGATCGAGGGTGAGCACCGGGGTGGTGGCCGGCGGGTCGATGAGGTCCCTGTCGGTGCCGCCGACGATCAGGGCGAGCCGGTGGCCGGCCGGGACGACATGGTCACTGGCATGCAGATCGAGGGTGATGGTGTACGGCCTGCCGGGGGTCAGCGGGCGGCCCGTGGCGTCGGAGGCGTGGTTGCCCAGATCGGCCCAGCCGCGGCTGAAGATCGTGTAGTCGACGGCGGCCGTGTGTGCCCGGGTCTCCTTGAAGCAGGAGCTGTCGCCGCCGGTGCTCGCACCCCAGCAGGTGCGATCGGCAAGGGTGGTGATCCCTTCGCCGGCGGCGGCGTAGTCACGGATGGTGTCGGGCCCGAGATCCACGAGGACCGCGGAGAGATGGGCGCTCGTGGTGGACGACGTGGCGGTGATCGTCACCTTGGAGGAGCCGGACAGCCGCAGATCGCTGCCCAGCGGTGGGGTGATGAACCCGGCCTTGGACGGGGTCGACCGGTCGCTCTGAGCGGCCCAGTCGGTCTCGTCGAGACGCTGGTCGTCGGTGAAGGTCTCGGTGACGCCGGGGCGGGCGGGCTTCAGCGCGAGCGTGCCGACGCCCGCGACCGTGCCCCTGCCGGGGCGGAGGCTGGTGGTGTCGGTGGCGGGCAGGGGCCAGACACGGTCGGTGGACCACTGGTCGGGGGCGCGCTCGATGTCGGCCATCGGTTCGCGGTCGATGCCGTTGTCGTAGCCGAGGAGGTAGTGGTCGAACCAGCGGTGCAGGGTTGCGGCCCACTCGGCGCGCCGGAAGTCGAACGGGTCGACATGCCCGGTCTGCGAGAGCCAGATCTTGCGCTCCACGCCCTCCTCGGCGAGGGCGTCCCACCACTGACCGAAGTGCTTGGAGCGGACGTTCAGGTCCTGCATCCCGTGGACGGCAAAGACGCTCGCCCCGACGTTGTCGGCGTCGGGAACGTAGTCGCGCTCGCTCCACAGCCGGGTCAGGTCACCGGTGCGGGGAGCCCCGTCGACCAGCCGCTGCTGCACGGCCTGGCAGCGGGTGCGGGCTTCCGGACTCTCGACACGGTCGGAGAGCCGTGCGGGACCGGAGTTGTAGAGCGGAGCACCCTTGGCGAAGTAGTAGTCGTACCAGGAGGAGATGGCGCCGATCGGGACGATCGTCTTCAGCCCCTCGACTCCGGTGGCGGCGACGCCGTTGGCGATCGTGCCGTCGTAGCTCTTACCGATCATGCCGGTGTCGCCGGTGCTCCAGCCGGCCCCGGCGCGCTCGCCGCCGGTGCGGGTGGTGTAGCCGCGGCCGCGGCCGTTCAGCCAGTCGACGACGGCCTTGGCGGACTGGATGTCAAAACGGCCGCCGACGTCCACGCAGCCGTCGGAGCGGTTGGTACCCGCCAGGTCGACCGCGACGAAGGCGTAACCGCGCGGGACGAAGTAGTTGTCGTAGTAGAGCGGGAACAGGACAGGATTCCCGTGCGCGTCGTACGTCTTCTTCTGGCTCTCGTTGCCGCGTCCGCAGCAGGAGTAGTAGGGGCTGGCATCCATGATCACGGGGATTTTCCGGCCCTGCTGCGCGGGCTCGCGCGGCCGGACGATGTCGACGGCGACCCGGTCGCTCTTCCCGTCCCCGTCGCCGTCGAGCCGGGTGTCCACCCAGACGGACTCGCGGATCGCGTTCTCGTACGAGTAGACGGGTCTGCTCTCCCCCGAGTAGACGGGTCTGCTCTCCCCGACGGGCGCGCCCTGCGCCCCCGTCGGAGTCAGGGACACGGCCATCAGGGCGGCCGAAGCCGCCACCACCAGCGATCTGCACGTCAAGCGGGCGCCCCGCGCACGTTTCGGCATGGGCGGAAGGTACTCCGGTCAACTCCCGTGCAACAGAGGGCAGTAGAGGCACCAAAGCGACCGATGGGACACAGAGCATCATGTCGGCCGAATGGCGATCACGTGAAACACCGAGCCATGGACATGACTCCGAACAGAGGGTCTGAATAGGGTCGCAGAAGATCGTTCATCCCCACGATTTGGAGCATCCGTGCACCGCAGACTCCTCGCCCCGAGCGCGCTCGCGGCCTCTCTGCTGCTGGCGATCCCGGCATCGGCCGCCGACTCCTCGCCGGGCGCCCCGGGCCTCGGCGACCCCTACTACCCGGCCAGTGGAAACGGCGGATACGACGTATCCCACTACGACCTGAGGCTCAAGTACCAGCCGAAGACGGACCTGCTGGAGGGTACGGCGACGATCCTCGCCACCGCCAAGCAGGATCTGAACCGCTTCAACCTCGACTTCGGCCTGAAGGTCAGCGAGGTACGGGTCAACGGCAAGAAGGCGAAGGTCGCCACGAGCGGCGACCATGAGCTGGAGATCACGCCGGCCGCGCCGCTGCAGAAGGGCAAGGCCCTCTCGGTGGTCGTCCGGTACGCGGGCAAGCCCTCCGAGCTGAAGATCGGCGGGTACACCGCCTGGCACCGTACCCCGGACGGCGGCGTCGCCGCCCAGGAGCCGGACTCCGCGGTGTGGTGGTTCCCGAGCAACGACCACCCGCTGGACAAGGCGACGTACGACGTCTCGGTCTCGGTGCCGGACGGCACCCAGGCCATCAGCAACGGCGTGCTGCAGTCGCAGAGTTCGAAGCTCGGCTGGACGCGCTACAACTGGCGTTCCAACAAGCCGCAGGCGTCGTACCTGGCCACTCTTGCCGTCGGAAGGTTCGACATCACGACGGACAGGACCGCGAGCGGGCTGCCGATCCTCAACGCCTACAGCAAGGACCTCGGCGACAATGACGGCGCGGCGCGGGCGAGCATCGAGCGGACCGGTGAGGTCGCCGACTGGCTGACCGAGATCTTCGGCCCGTACCCGTTCAATGCGCTCGGCGGGTACGTCCCCAATGTGACCAGTGGTTACGCGCTGGAGACGCAGACCCGGCCGTTCTACAGCCCGCGGCAGTTCGCCAACGGCGCGAACATCTCCGTGGTTGTCCATGAGCTGGCCCACCAGTGGTACGGCGACAGCGTCTCCGTCGACGGCTGGAAGGACATCTGGGTCAACGAAGGCTTTGCCCGCTACAGCCAGTGGCTGTGGTCGGAGAAGGAGGGCGAGGGCACCGCGCAGGAGCTCGCCGACTACGTGTACGCCCAGCACCCGGCCGACGACGCCTTCTGGACGGTCAAGCCGGGCGACCCCGGCCCGGAGAAGCAGTTCGACATCGCCGTGTACGACCGGGGTGCGCTGGCTCTGCAGGAACTGCGCAACGAGATCGGCGACGAGGACTTCTTCCAGATCCTCAAGGGCTGGCCGGCCGAGCACGCCTACGGCAACGCCAAGGTCGGCGACTTCGTGAAGTACGCCGAGAAGGTCTCGGGCAAGCCGCTGGCCGGGCTCTTGGACACCTGGCTCTACCAGCCGTCGAAGCCGGGCGCCCCGGCCGCCGCGAAGGCGCGGACCGCGCGGTCGCAGGCTGCCGAGTCCGGTAGGCCTGCGCAGTCCGTCCGTCCTGCCCAGCCGAAGTCGTGGAAGAAGATCGCCGCGACGAACACGATCCACGATCACGGTCACGACGACCACTGACGCGCAACGGGAAGCGCCGTCGTCCCCCCGGGGCGGCGGCGCTTCGCCGTGCCCGGCCGCCCGCCCCCGGCGTCCGGAAGCGCTCTCAGCAGCTCGGGAGAGCCGGATATCCTGGTCCCGCCAGTGTTCTCCCCCGCTGCCGTCCGAAGCAGCTGACCGAACCAGACGAGGAGCGCCCGCCTTGCCCGAGCAGACCACTGGGGCCCGCCCCACTCTGGAAGCCGTCGCGGCGCGCGCCGGCGTCTCCCGGGCCACGGCCTCCCGGGTCGTCAACGGTGGTGCGGGGGTCCGTCCGCCGCTGGTCGACAAGGTGCGCCAGGCGGTGGAGGAGCTCGGATACATACCGAACCACGCGGCGCGCACCCTGGTCACGCGGCGCAACGGCGCGGTCGCCGTGATCATCGCCGAGCCCGAGTTCAGGATCTTCTCGGACCCCTTCTTCGAGCAGCAGGTGCGGGGAATCAGCCGCGAACTGACGGCGTACGACTCCCAGCTGGTGCTGCTGTGGGTGGAGGGGCCCGGCGACTACGACCGGATCGCCCGCTACCTCGGCGGCGGCCATGTCGACGGCGCACTGGCCTTCTCGCTCCACAACGACGACGAACTGCCCTCCATCATCCGCCGGGTCAAGGTGCCGACCGTCTTCGGCGGCCGGCCCGGCTGGCCCGGCGCCACCTCCGAGTTCGCCGTCCCGTATGTCGACTGCGACAACCGGGGCGGTGCCCGTGAGGCCGTGCGCCATCTGGTCTCCCTCGGGCGCGAGCGCATCGCTCACATCGCGGGCCCGCGCGACCAGACCTCCGCGCTGGACCGGATCGACGGCTACCGCGACGTCCTGCTGGACGCCGACCCGGCGCTGGTCTGCCAGGGCGCCTTCACCGCGGACAGCGGTGCGCGGGCGATGGCCGAGCTGCTGGATCGCCGCCCGGATCTGGACGCCGTGTTCGCCGCCAACGACCTGATGGCCTCGGGGGCGCTGCGGACACTGCGCGAGCGGGGCCGGCGGGTGCCGGAGGATGTGGCGTTGGTCGGCTTCGACGACATGGCATCGGTCGTCGAGTCGACCGATCCCCCGCTGACGACGGTCCGTCAGGACATCGAGGGAATGGGCCGGTTGATGGTCCGGCTGCTGATGCGGGTGCTGAACGAGGACGAGCCGGGAGCCGGTGCCCCCGCCTCGGTGATCACCCCCACCACGCTGGTGCGGCGGGCCTCGGCCTGAGGCCGGCGCCCGCCGCACACGTACGGAACGGCACCCGCCCTAGCCGAAGGGGATCACCAGCACGGACTTGTCCGTGCCGGTCTGGAGCCGGGCGGTGCCGTTGCCGATGGCGCTCCACACCTCCAGCCGTACGGTGCCGTCCCTGAGGCTGCCGAGGGTCCCCGTGGCCGACTTCAGGCCGCGGGACTGGGCGTACTCCTCCCAGCCGGTCACCGGGTCGGTGGCGAAGTAGTGGTAGGTCTCGGTCCGGTCGAAGGTGCCGTCGCCGGTGAGGTCGTAGCTGATGCGGGCCTGCTGGCCGAGGCCGACGGTGGCGCCCGCGTCCAACGGGAGGCGGAAGGCCGTCGACGCCCCGGGGTTCAGGGTGCCGTTGACCTTCTTGATCTCGTAGACGAGCGGCTGGTGCGGGGTGCCGTCGTGGTTGGCGCCGCCCGCCGAGGCGATCGTGTCACTGGCCGCCGTACCGCCCGTCGCGGTGGTGAGCACCCCTCCCGTACGGAGCTGGAAGGTGTTGCCCGTGGGCGGATCGGGATCGGGGTCCGGATCGGGGTCGCCTCCTCCGGTCCCTGTGCCGGTCGCCGTCGAGCGCGCCGGTACGGAGAGCGTCTTGCCGTCGGAGAAGGTCACTGTGCGGGCGGTGGCACCGTAGTTGTGCGCGGCGTAGGTCCGTACCGTGCCCTTGGTGAAGACCGCGGAGCTCGGGATGTCACCGGTCACCGTCCCGTCGGGGGCGCCGATCGCGTCGAGGGTGCTGATCCAGTGGTACGTATGCGCCTTGGACTCGCCCTGCTCCGGGGTGTAGCCCGCGTGGCCCGCGTCCCACTTGGACTTCGCCGCCGCCGGGTCGGCGAGCGACTGGAACTCCCAGAGGATGTCGCGCCATTCGACGGCCGGGCCGCCGTTCTCCCGTTCCATCTCGGCGATATTGCGCCGGATCGCGGCCTTCTCCCCGCCCAGATGGAGTGAACCACCGGTCACCGGCAGGGCGTTGATGCCGTGGATCTCCTCGGGGTTGGCGGTCCACCAGGTGGCGTACGCCCCGCCGCTGCCCCACACCATGCCGACCGTGTCATGGCCGAAAGAGGAGGGGAAGACCTGCTGGTCGGCGTCGAACCAGTACTGGGCGATCGCCTCCGACTCGGTGGTCAGGAGGTAGGTACCGAGATCACGCAGCGCGGTGTCTCCGGTGGCCGACCCCCAGAGGATCAGCCCCGCGCTGAGGTTGGTGGACTCCGACGACGATTCCTGGTTGTTGCCGGCGGCGAAGCCCTGGTGGCCCGAAGCCCAGCTGTGGCCCGCGTACACGTCGAAGCCGCGCAGGAAGGGGAAGGCGGTGTCGGCACGGCTGGGATTGGCCGCGTCCCGCACCAGAGTCCTGACCATGCCGCCCCAGGCGGAGTCGGCGGCCCAGGCCTGGTCGTACTGGGCGACGACCGCGGCCGCGTACACGTAGTAGCTGTAGTGGAAGTGGTGGTCGTTGAGCTCGGTGTCACTGCCGTACGAGGCCGGGTAGCCGGTGAGTGTCTTCCAGACCTTGTCGTACGAGAACTCGTTCGCGCCGCCGGCCGTGAACCAGTCCTGGAGTCGTCCCTTGATCAGGCCGAGGAGCTTGTCGCGGGTCGCGGTCTCGCCGATCTGTTCGGCGAGGGGCACCAGCTGGGCGAGCTGCCCCAGCACCTTGCCGGTCCAGTAGGTGTCGGTATAGCCCTTGAAGGGGTCGGGATCGTTGGCGACCTGGTCCAGATAGCCCTTGAGCCGGGCCGCCTCGACGGCGTTCGTCCTCGGCAGCCCGGGCAGCACCGCGGACGCCTTCTGACCGGTGGTGAACGAGGCGGACTCGCGCACCTTCATGGTGCCGCGCGGAGAGGCGTACGTGTACGGAGTGAGGGGGTCGGTGGTGTTCAGCCACTGGTGGCGGTAGAGGGCCTGGAGCGTGCCGCGCTCAGTGCCCTCCCTGGCCTCGGTGGTCAGGGTGTAGGTGGCCCGTACGGTGCCGCCGGAATAGCTCCAGCTCACCTTGGAGCCGGTGACAAAGCTGTACGCGTACTTCGTGTACGCAGCCAGTGCGTCGGTGGAGGGCAGTACGGCGAGCGAGAAGTAGTCCCTGGCGCCGAGTGGGGCGGTCACGGTGGACCCTGAGACGGTCCAGTCGCTGCCGGTCGGCGCGAACAGGGCGTAGTGATGGCCCGCGACGGTGATGCCGAGGACATTGCCCCGGTCGGCGAAGACGGTGGGGGTGGCGGCGGTGGTGATCTGTGCGTTGGCGCCGGAGCCCTTGGCGTATACGAAGGGCAGTCCGTGGCCGATGGTGGTGCGCAACGTGCGGGCCCCGTCGGACCAGTAGGGGGTGACGGTCCAGTCGGACCAGTCGTCGGCCTTGGTGTCGGGCGATTGGAGCCCGGTCAGGCCGAGGGTGAGGTCGCGCTTGTGGGCGTACTCGTACTGGCGTCCCTCGCCGACGACGGCCGGGGTCGTCGGGTAGCCGACCTCCAGTCCCCCGGCGGTGGCCTGGTAGGTGAGCGGGTGGCCGTACATGGGCGTGGAGTACGGGTTGTCGCCGTAGCGCTGGAAGGCGAGGGAGGACCACCAGTCGTTGGTGGGGACCGGCTTGTCCTTGGCGGCGGGGGTGACCTTGGGGGTGACCGGGGCTCCGGTGTTGGTGGTCGGGCCCGAGGTCCCGGCGGGGCGGGTGTCGGAGTAACTGCCTGAGCCTATGGGGATGGTGGCGGCCGCCGCCGGAGTGGCGGCCGGGCCCAGGCCGACGGCGGCCAGGGCGGTGACCAGTATCAGCGCGGCAGCTGATCCGGTACGGAGGGCTGGCATGGGCGGCACCTCGAAGTCATCACGGGATGGGGTGGCCGAGAGCGCTCTCAGATGTCATGGAACGTAAAACTCCTGAAACACAGGTGTCAATAGACAGGACACAAGCGGCAGTTGACGCTGAGTCCAAGCCGTTACGCCTTCGACTCTTGACGGGATGCGGGCCTGCGGGGCACGCTCCAGACGCATCTGTTGAGAGCGCTCTCACGCGGTCTCGCTCCACCGAAGCCAAGGGAGTCTTCTCATGCCCATCGCCCGAGCCGCCAAGAGAGCCGCGGTCCGCCTGGGCGCGGTCGCACTCGCCGGGGCACTGCTCGCCGCCTGCGGATCCGGATCGTCCGACGGCGCCTCCGACAGTGCGGGCGGCAAGGTCACGCTCACCGTCGACCTCTTCGGATCCTTCGGCTACAAGGAGGCCGGGCTCTACGCGGAGTACGAGAAACTCCACCCGGACGTCAAGATCAAGCAGACCGACACCGAGGACGAGGCCGACTACTGGAAGTCGCTCCAGACCCGCCTCGCCGGCGGCGGCGGTCTCGCCGATGTCCAGGGCATCGAGGTCGGGCGGATCGCCTCGGTGACCCAGCAGCAGGCCGACAAGTTCGAGGACCTGAAGCAGTTCGGCGCGGACAGGCTCAAGGACCAGTTCGCCGAGGCCAAGTGGTCGGCGGCGACCGGCAGGGACGGGCAGATTCTCGGGCTCGGCACGGACGTCGGCCCCGAGGCGATGTGCTACCGCACCGACCTGTTCAAGAAGGCCGGCCTGCCCACCGACCGCAACCAGCTCGCGGCCAGGTGGTCCACCTGGGACGGCTACCTGGAGCTCGGCAAGCAGTACAAGGAGAAGGCCCCCGCCAAGAGTGCCTGGCTGGACAGTGTCGGCAGCCTCTTCTCCATCATGATCGGCCAGGAGAAGGAGCGGTACTACGACGCCTCCGGCAAGCTGATCTACGACACCAACCCGGCACTGCAGACGGCCTGGGACACCTCCGTCGAGGCCGCGCAGTCAGGTCTGAGCGCCAAGCTCGACCAGTGGTCCCCGCAGTGGAACCAGGCCTTCGCCGCCGGTTCCTTCGCCACCATCCCCTGCCCCGCCTGGATGCTCGGCTACATCAAGGGCCAGGCCGGCGACGCCGGCACGGGCAAGTGGGACATCGCCAAGCTGCCCGGCGGGGCCGGCAACTGGGGCGGCTCCTACCTCTCGATCCCGCGTGCGGCCAAGCACAAGAAGGAGGCGTACGAGCTGATCCAGTGGCTCACCGCCCCCGAGCAGCAGGCCAGGCTCTTCCAGAAGCAGGGCAACTTCCCCTCCTCCACCGGCGCGATCGAGAAGGTGGCGGCCGCCAAGGACCCGTACTTCTCCGAGGCGCCGATCGGTCAGATCTTCGGTGACGCGGCCAAGGCATCCCCGGTCCAGGTGCTCGGTCTGCACGACCAGAACGTCAACCAGCAGATCACCAACGCGCTGAGCGAGGTCGAGCGCAAGGGCACCTCGCCCGACAAGGCGTGGTCGAACGCGAAGAAGGGTGTGGAGAACACCATCGGCTGACCTGGCTGCCCGCACCGCTGCCGCCCCGGCCACTGATCGAGCCGGACGTACAGCCGCCGTAGGTACAGCCGCAGGTACAGCTGTAGTTCCGGCTGTAGTTCCGGCAGTAGTTCCGGCTGTAGTTCCGGCTGTCGGCCAGGCTCCTTCAGGCCGGTCCTGATTCCCGACCGGACCGGCCTGAAGGACTCCACAGCCCCCGCACACCGACTCCACTTCCCGAAGGGCCGCACCGTGACCCTCACCGCATCCGCGAAGCCGGCCTCGCCCCGGCCCTCGGCCGCGTACCGCACCTGGCGCACCCTCTCGCCGTACGCCTACATCGCACCGTTCTTCACCCTGTTCGCCGCCTTCGGACTCTTCCCGCTGATCTACACGGCGTTCGTCTCGCTGTACCGGGTCGAGCTGCAGACACCCGGCGAGATGGAGTGGCGCGGCCTGGGCAACTACACCGCGCTGCTCGGCGACGAGTTCTTCTGGACCGCGCTGCGCAACACCTTCACCATCGGGGTCCTGTCCACGGTCCCGCAGCTGGTGATGGCGCTGGGTCTGGCCCATCTGCTCAACTACAAGCTGCGCGGCCGGACCTTTCTGCGTACGGCGATGCTGCTGCCGTACGCCACCTCGGTCGCCGCCGCGACGCTGGTCTTCGCGCAGCTCTTCGGCCGCGACTTCGGTCTGATCAACTACGTCATCGGGCTGGTCGGTTTCGATCCGGTGGACTGGCAGACCGGCACGGTGGCCTCGCAGATCGCCGTCTCGACCATCGTCGTCTGGCGCTGGACCGGCTACAACGCGCTGATCTATCTCGCGGGCATGCAGTCCATCCCGAGCGAACTGTACGAGGCCGCCGAGATGGACGGGGCCTCGCGCCGGCGGCAGTTCATCCATGTCACCCTGCCGGGGCTGCGTCCCACGATCGTCTTCACCACGGTCGTCTCGACGATCGGCGCCACCCAGCTCTTCGGTGAGCCACTGCTCTTCGAGGGCTCCATATCCGGCGGCATCTCGCACCAGTACCAGACGCTCGGTCTCTATATGTACGAGCAGGGCTGGGGCTTCTTCCATCTGGGCCGGTCCGCCGCCATCGCCTGGGTGATGTTCCTGCTGATCCTGGTGCTGGTCGGGGTCAACGCCCTGATCGCACGCCGCCGTTCCCGTAAGGAGGCCGGCCGATGACCGCGCTCGCCGCCCCGCCGGCCAAGCCGCCCGCCGCGAGCCCACGACCGGGGGCCGTACGCCGCAGGAGGAGCCGGGCGGGCCGCACCATGCAGGGCGGCAGGCTCGCGTACGCGATCCTGATCGTCGCCGTCCTGATCTCGGCGTTCCCGTTCTACTGGACGATCGTCGCCGCCAGCCGCTCCAATGCCGATCTGGCGAAGGTGCCGCCGACCCTGCTGCCCGGCTCGAACCTCTTCCACAACTTCGGGGCGGTGATGGAAGAGGCGGATATCGGCAAGGCCCTGCTCAACTCCTTCATCGTCTCGGGCTCGATCACCGTCGGCACGGTGCTGTGCTGCACTCTCGCCGGCTTCGCCTTCGCCAAGCTGCGCTTCCGCGGCCGGGGCGCGCTGCTGGCGGTCACGGTCGGCACGATGATGATTCCGCCGCAGCTCGGAGTGATCCCGCTGTTCATGCTGATCGCGGAGTTGCAGTGGGTGAACCAGCTGCAGGCGGTGATCCTGCCCGGTCTGGTCTCGGCGTTCGGTGTCTTCTTCATGCGCCAGTACCTGGTGCAGTCGCTGCCCGACGAGCTGATCGAGGCGGCCCGGGTCGACGGCGCCTCCACCGCCCGGATCTTCTGGTCGATCGTGGTGCCCGTCGCCCGGCCCGGGATGGCCGTGCTCGGCATGCTGACCTTCATGGCTGCCTGGAACGACTTCTTCTGGCCGATCGTCGCGCTCTCCTCGCAGGAGCCGACCGTGCAGGTGGCCCTGCGCCAGCTCGGTGGCGGCTATGTCCACGACCAGTCCGTGATCATGGCGGGCACGCTGCTCGGCACCCTCCCGGTGCTGCTCGTCTTCGGTCTGCTCGGCCGGCAGATCGTCGGCGGCATCATGCAGGGCGCCGTCAAGGGCTGACCACCTCCCCCACCGCCCCATCTCACTTCCTGGGAGTTCCTTCCTCATGACCGCTGTCGACGCACGCCCCGAGACGACGACGGAGCTGCGGTTCCCGGCCGGCTTCCGCTGGGGCACCGCCACCGCCGCGTACCAGATCGAGGGCGCGGCTGCCGAGGACGGCCGTACGCCGTCCATCTGGGACACCTTCAGCCGCACTCCCGGCAACGTCCGCAACGGTGACACCGGCGACATCGCCGCCGATCACTACCACCGGATGCGCGCGGACGTCGGACTGATGAAGCAACTCGGCGTCACCGACTACCGGTTCTCCGTCTCCTGGCCCCGGGTGCAGCCGACCGGGCGCGGACCCGCCGTGCAGAAGGGCCTGGACTTCTACCGCCGTCTGGTCGACGAGCTTCTCGGGGCGGGCATCCGGCCGGTCGCCACGCTCTACCACTGGGATCTACCGCAGGAGCTGGAGGACGCCGGAGGCTGGCCACAGCGCGAGACCGCCCGGCGTTTCGGCCAGTACGCCGGGATCATGGCGGACGCCCTCGGCGACCGGGTGGCGACGTGGACCACGCTCAACGAGCCGTGGTGCGCGGCCTTTCTCGGCTACGGCTCCGGCGTCCACGCGCCGGGGCGCACCGGCGCGGCCGCCTCACTGCGCGCCGCGCACCACTTCAACCTGGCGCACGGGTGGGCCACTCAGGTACTGCGCGCCGCCCTGCCCGAGTCGTCCGAGATCTCGCTGACGCTCAACCTCCATGCCGTACGCGCGCTCACGGACTCCGACGCCGACCTCGATGCGGCCCGCCGGATCGATGCCGTCGGGAACCGGATCTTCCTCGATCCGGTCTTCCACGGCCGGCTGCCGGAGGATCTGGTCCGTGACACGGCCCCGGTCACCGACTGGTCGTTCGTCCGGGAGGGCGATCTGAACGCCGTATCGGCGCCGATCGACTCGCTGGGAATCAACTACTACTCCCCCACGGTCGTCGGGGCGGGGTCCTCGGACACGCCGTCGCCGTGGGCCGGGGCGGAGGAGCACGTACGGTTCCTGCCGGCGCCGGGCATGCGCACCGCGATGGACTGGCCGGTCGACGCCGACGGGCTGTACGAGCTGCTGACCCGGCTGCGCGACGAGCTGCCGGGCGTACCGCTCGTGATCACCGAGAACGGGGCCGCGTACGACGACTACGCCGACCCGTCCGGCGAGGTCCACGACCCGGAGCGGGTGGCGTATCTGCGCTCTCATCTGACGGCGGTGCACCGGGCGATCGAGGACGGCGCGGATGTGCGCGGCTACTTCCTGTGGTCGCTGCTCGACAACTTCGAGTGGGCGTACGGCTACAGCAAGCGGTTCGGCATCGTCCATGTCGACTTCGCGACCCAGCGCCGGACGTTCAAGGACAGTGCCCGCTGGTACGCGGGGGTCATCGCGCGAGGCGGTCTGACCCGCTGAGCCCGGCGGCCCGCCGCGCCTCGCGCGCGAGCGGGAGATAGCGGATCCGCTCGGGGAGCAGGGGAACCACGACCCGTACGACCCGGGCGAATCTGCGCAGCGCCCGCTCCTGCTCGTCGCTCCACTCCAGGCCTATCGCCTCGCGGGCGTCGGGCGGCATGAGTCCGATGGTCATGAAGCGGCGGAAGCGGGCGAGCGGGGGCAGCAGAACCGGCCACAGCGCTCTGAGCAGCAGTCTGACCGCCAGCGGCCCGCGGTCGGGCGGCGGGACCGGCTGATCGGTGGCAACCAGTTCGCGTACGACCACGGTCGCCTCGATCTCGTCGGCGAGCATCTTGCGGTAGTACGGCCAGAACTCCTCGATGGTCTGGGGCATGTCCCGGTCGTGGAGACCGAGGATACGGCCGACCTGGAGCCACTCGGCGTACAGCTGCCGCTCCTGCGCCCCGGTGAGCGGGCGCACCAGATAGCGCGTCGCGTGCTGGTAGACGGGGAAGCCGGTGGCGTGGACCCAGGCGTAGTTGGCCGGGCTGAGCGCGTGGTAGCGGCGGCCGCGGGCGTCGGTGCCCTGGATGGTCTTGTGCAGCTCCCGGAGCCTGCGGCCCTCCTCGGCCGCGGCCTCGCCGCCGTACACCCAGAGCTGGAGCGATCGCAGAGAGCGCTCTCCGCGTCCCCAGGGGTCGGTGCGGAAGATCGAGTGCTCGTCGACGCCCGCGCCGACTGCGGGATGAGCGACCTGAAGGGTGAGGGCGGCGGGCAGCATCAGCAGCGCGCGGATGTCGCCGGCGAGGGACCACAGCACTCCGCCGGGCGGGGGCGGTACGGGATCAGCTGCTGCCCTGCTCATGCGCGCGCTCCTGGCTCTCGGCGGGCGTACGACCCCGTGCGCCCGGTGCCCGTACAGGCATGTTCCAGTATGCGTCGCGGAGGTTCCGGCCGGTCAGGAGGGGTGGCGGGGCTGCGGCGGCCCACGCTTTTCGTCGCTGAATCCGCATCAGCGCTCGCGCGGGCCTCCCCGGCGGACGGGGCGCACATAGATGCGCGGCATTCCCGAAAGGAATACCGCGCACTCGCGCTGCTGCGGGGCGATGCCGGTTTCAGTCGGTGGTACGGGACCGGTCCGCGGACACGCCGATCGGCTCGCCGAGAATCCGTTCGGCCAGTTCACGGGCCCAGGTGTCCACATCGGAGCGCAACTCCGCCTCCGCCGCGATCCGTTCGGCCTCGATCTGCACCGCCCCCGCGGCGAGGATCCGCTCGCGCTCGCGCAGCCCCTCGGCGCGCGCCTCCATGATCAGCCCTACGCCTTGTTCGTGCGCGTGCTGACGGGTGCGGGCGGCCTCGTGCCGGGCCGCGGCGAGCTCGGCTTCGTATTCCGCCCGTACCGCCGCGGCCTCTTCGCGCAGCGACTCGGCCTGCAGGGACACCCCGTGGATCCTCGCGTCGCGCTCCTCCAGAGTGCGGGCGCCACGGGGCAGCAGCCGCTTGGAGAGTACGGCGTAGGTGATGCCGAACGACACCAGCGCAACGATGAGTCCGTATCTGCTCGGGTTGAGCGGCCCCAGGTCCAGAGGAAGGAGATAGTCGTCCATAGTGGACAAAGTAGCTGTCCGCGGGTACGTAGTGGCGCACGCGCGCCCGGGAGTTGGTGTGATCGTGCGGCTGCGTACAGAAAGTCGGCACCTGGCCATTACCAGGAGGTAACTCCGGCTGATTTGATGTGCGGCGCCGGTCCAACCCCCCACCCATATCCGGGAGATCCCGTGCCCCACTCCGCGCTCCGCCGTATACCCGGCGCAGCCCTGTCCACCGCGCTCGCCGCCGCGCTTCTCGCCGCGGCCGCCCCCTCCGCCACCGCCATCCCCGCTGCCGCTTCCGCTGCTCCGGCGCAGGCGCAGGCCACGCCGAGCCTGAAGGTGCTGACGTACAACGCCTTCCTTTTCAGCAAGTCGCTGTACCCCAACTGGGGCCAGGACCACCGGGCCGCGGCGATCCCCGCGACCTCCTTCTTCAAGGGCAATGACGTCGTCGTGGTGCAGGAGGCCTTCGACAACTCCTCGTCGGACGCGCTCAAGGGGAACGCCGCCGCCCAGTACCCGTACCAGACCCCGGTGATGGGGCGGAGCAAGGACGGCTGGGACGCGACCGGAGGTTCCTACTCGGCCACCACGCCGGAGGACGGCGGCGTCACGGTGCTGAGCAAGTGGCCGATCGTCCGCAAGGAGCAGTACGTCTACAAGGACGCCTGCGGGGCCGACTGGTGGTCCAACAAGGGCTTCGTCTATGCCGTGCTGAATGTGAACGGCGCGAGGGTCCACGTGGTCGGCACGCATGCCCAGTCGACCGACCCCGGCTGCGGCGCGGGCGAGGCGGCCCAGATGCGCAGCCGCCAGTTCAAGGCGATGGACGCCTTCCTCGACGGGAAGAACATCCCGGCCTCCGAGCAGGTCGTCGTCGCGGGCGACTTCAATGTGGACTCGCGGACGCCGGAGTACGCCACGATGCTCACCGACGCGGGTCTCGCGGGCGCCGACGCGCGCACCGGGCACCCGTACTCCTTCGACACGGAACAGAATTCGATCGCCGCGGAGCGCTACCCGGACGACGCGCGCGAGGACCTCGACTACGTCCTGCACCGCGCCGGGCACGCCAGGCCGGCCGGCTGGACCAATGAGGTGATCAAGGAACAGAGCGCGCCCTGGACGGTCTCCAGCTGGGGCACTAAGTACACGTACACCAATCTCTCCGACCACTACCCCGTCATCGCGTCCGGACAGTAGTCGCAAGCCCTTCGCAGCTGGTCAGAGGCCGCTTTTCGGCAGTGGCTGCAAGGGAGTTGGTGTGTCACGGTGGTGACCATGACGGGTCTGGGGCACGTCCATGGTCACCACCATCACCACAGCCACGACAAGATCGACGCCGCGCTCGAAGGGTCGGCGGCGGGGCTCCGGACGCTGTGGTTCTCCTTCGGTGTGCTCGCTGTCACCAGCGCCGTCCAGGCGGTGATCGCGGCCGCGTCGGGCTCCGTGGCACTGCTCGGCGACACCGTGCACAACGTCACCGACGCACTGACCGCGCTGCCGCTCGCTCTCGCCTTCGTCCTCGGCAGGCGGACGGCCACCCGCCGCTACACCTACGGGTTCGGGCGGGCGGAGGATCTGGCGGGCGTCTTCGTGGTGCTGGTGATCGCCGCCTCCGCGGCCTTCGCCGGGTACGAAGCGGTGCGACGGCTGCTGGAGCCGCAGGAGGTCACCCATCTGCCGGCGGTCGCGGCGGCCGGTCTGGTGGGCTTCGCCGGCAATGAGTGGGTGGCCAGGGCCCGGATCCGTACGGGCAGGAGGATCGGGTCGGCCGCGCTGGTCGCCGACGGGCTGCATGCCAGGACCGACGGATTCACCTCGCTGGCCGTACTGCTGGGCGCGGGCGGGGCTTCACTCGGATGGCGGTGGGCCGATCCGCTGATCGGGCTCGCCATCACCGGCGCGATCGTGCTGGTGCTGCGCGGTGCGGCACGCCAGATCTGGCACCGGCTGATGGACGCGGTCGACCCGGCGCTGGTCGACGAGGCCGAGCACGCGCTCTCGCATGTCGAGGGGGTACGGTCCGTGGGGGACGTACGCATGCGGTGGCTCGGGCACGATCTGCGCATGGAGACCTCGATCGCGGTCGACCCTGCGCTGACGGTGGTCCAGGCGCATGCGGTGGCGGTCGCAGCCGAGCACGCGCTGCTGCACAGGGTGCGGCGGCTGACGGTTGCCACCGTCCAGATCCGCCCCTGACGGACCGACCGCCATTCGGGTCCCCGCACACGGGCACTGCCCGGCGGGGACCTTTCCTCGTGTACGGCGGGGTGCAGCACGCTTGCCCGCTTGACGGGGGCATGCCACATTGGAGCGCAGTACGGATTGGTCCAGTCCATACAGCTCCTCGGCACTCCCCCCACCGCGGACTCGTACGAAGGAGAAGCCCCCCATGAGACGCACGCTCCGCGCGCGCATCTGCCTTTGTGTCCTTTTCACCCTCCCCGCCGCCGCTCTCGGCTCCGGCACGGCCGGCGCCGCCGCCGACCCCGACGCCTCGGCCACCCCGGACCCCGACCCGGGAGTCTCGGCCACCGCACAGCAGTACTCGCTCCACTCCGCCCTCGGCCGCGCACTCGGCGACCGGACCGCGGGTTCGTATCTCGACGCCGAGAGCGGCGCCCTGGTCGTCACCGTCACGGACGAGGCTGCCGCCGACGACGTGCGGGCTGCCGGCGCCCGGGCGGAGATCGTCGGGCGCAGCACGGCTCAGCTCGAGTCCGCCATAGCCACCCTCGATACCCAGGCGAAGATCGCCGGCACCTCGTGGGGCATCGACCCCGCGGCCAACCAGGTCTCGGTCGAGGCCGACCAGTCCGTCTCCGCGCGCTCCATGGCGCGGCTCGAGAAGGTGGCCGCGAGACTCGGCGAGGCCGTACGGATCCAGCGCGTGCCCGGTGTCTTCACCAAGGAAGTGGCCGGCGGCGACGCCATATACGGCGGGGGCTCCCGCTGCTCGACGGCGTTCAACGTCTCCAAGGGCACGGTGCGTTACTTCGTGACGGCGGGCCACTGCACCACCTTGTCCTCCAGTTGGTCGGCGGTCTCCGGCGGACCGTCCATCGGGACCCGTGAGGGCACCAGCTTCCCGACCAACGACTACGGCATCGTCCGCTACACGGGCACCACGGCGCCCGCCGGGAACGTCAACCTGTACAACGGCAACTACCAGGACATCACGTCCGCGGCGGACGCCATCGTCGGCCAGGCCATCAGGAAGAGCGGCTCCACGACGAAGGTGACCCACGGCACCGTCACCGCCGTGAACGTCACCGTCAACTACGGCGACGGGCCGGTCTACAACATGGTCCGCACCACCGCCTGCTCGGCCGGCGGCGACAGCGGCGGCGCGCACTTCGCCGGTTCCACGGCGCTCGGCATCCACTCGGGCAGCTCCGGCTGCTCGGGCACCAACGGCTCGGCCATCCACCAGCCGGTGCGGGAAGCACTGAGCGCGTACGGCGTGAACGTGTACTGACCCCCCACGCGGGCAGCGCACTGCGAGGGCGTGCCCCCAGGGCGGGCGCGCCCTCGTCCCCCGACCGGAGCGAACGGCCGAGTCGCTACCGCCCCGACCGCGTTGGAGGTGTACGTCCGGCGACTGCCCACCGGCGCCGCCACCGGACGGGGCCCACCACGCTCCACCGCCCGGTAGTTGCCCTGCCTCGATACACCAGGGTCGTCCGGCCGGTCCCGTCAGTCCGCGTAGTCGTACACCGTCACGGATATCCCACGCGCCGTCAGCCGCTCGGATATCAGCGGCTCGATCCGTGACCACTGTCCGCCCGCCAGCCCGCAGCCGATGCGCGGCATATGAACGGACGCCCCCAACTCCACAGCCTTGTCGCCCACCGAAGCGAGCGCGGCGTCGATCGCCTCGTACCGCACAGGAACCCCCTTGCTGCCGGTCCGCATCCCGCGCTGCCCGACCATGTTCGCCACCCAGACATATCGGCCGGCCCGGACGAACTGCGCGGCTCCGAGGCCGAAGTCATTGCGCGCCCGCTCCCGGTGCCACCGCCGATAGGCCGCCTCGGGCTCCGGCCAGCGACGGGATATCGCCAGCACGAAGCCCTTCCCCCAGCCGCCCAGGTCGTTGCAGACATGCGCGATCAGCTTGACGCCCTTGCCCTGCGGCGCCGTGGCGTCCCCCCGTACATACTCGATCCCGGACATAGAACTACCGTACGGGGCACCACTGACAGTCGGTCCTCGCGATACCGCTGCTGGATGACTCCCGGCCACCGGCGCTTCCTTGCGGAAGACGAGGGAGACGGCACGCGAGGGCTGGGGAGCCTAGTTCTGCGGGAGGTCCTTGACGAACACGATCCCGTCGCTGTGCGCCAGGTGGGCCGGGTCAAGCGGGGCGTAGCCGAACCAGGGGGTTACGCGGCGCGCGGGCCGCGTGTCGCCGAGGGCGGTGGCCAGCCGCGGGGCGTCGATGACGCAGCGGTCCTCCGGGAGCGCGTACAGGAGTCCTTCGACGGTGTCCGGTGGCGGGGTGTCCACGCCCTGGTGCCGGATCGTGCCGAGGGCCGTGGCCAGGAAGGCGTACCCCTCGCCGAGCTGGGCGCTCACGATCGCGCCGGCGCTCCACCACTCCACCGGCCCCTCCCACATCTGCATCGTGCTCTTCTCCCGCTGGAGATGGGAGTTGTGGGCATGGATGAGTGCCGGGCCCCGTTCGGCGAGGGCGAGGAGGTTGTCGGCCATCATCACATCCCGCAGGCCCACCAGCCGCGTCATGCGGGCCGGTGAGGTGTCGGCCATCCAGTAGTGGTAGCGCAGCAGGCCTGCGGCGGTGCGCCCGTACAGGCGCGCCCGGTCCCAGTCGTCCCGCGAGGACGCCGTGATCAGGTGTGGCGTCTGCTGGTCGAGCAGCGCCATCAGATCGTCGGCGAGCAGCCGCAGTTCCTTGGCCTCGGCCGACTGCCCCACGGACCGGGCCGGGTCCGTCATCGCGGCGGGATCGGTCCACCGGTCGTCGGCGCCGAGCAGGCGGTCGAGCGATTCCGCGGTGCAGGGGAGCAGGTCCGCGTCCACCCGGACCGCGAGGTAGTCGTGGAGTGCGGTGAGGGCCTGCCGGGGGCTCGCGGCGCCGGTGATCTCCAGCGGGCCGTCGAAACCGGCGAAGCGGAGCCGCTCGGACGCGGGCCGGCCGTCGTTGTACACGCGCATCCAGCGCACGAGTTCGCGGTTGGCCACGGATGCGCCGAACCCGTGGCTGAATCCGCGCTCCATGACCTCGTCGAGGGTGCCCGTGCCCGAGGTGACGTAGTCGTCCACGACCAGGCCCATCATGCAGTCGCTCTCGATCGCGATCGTCAGGTAGCCCTCCTGCTCGACGAGCTGCCGGACGAGTTCGTTGCGCACGTCGAGCAGAGTGTCCTCGCCGTGGGTGGGCTCGCCCAGGGCAAGCAGCCGCGGCCGGGCCGGAAGCAGCCTCATGACGGCGGCGGCCTCGACGGCATGGGCGGTGTCCTTGATGTCAGTAGCCATGCCTTCAACGGTATCGTTGAACCTTCGGTTGAAACTTTCCCGCGATATCGGCAGGCTCATGGGGCAAAACCTTCAAAATGGCGAGCGGCTCAGACCGATTGACCTGGCGCGCGGCCACGGTCTGTCCACACAGGCCGTCAGGAACTACGAGGAGGCCGGCATCCTTCCGGCCGCCGGGCGCACACCCCACGGCTACCGCACCTACACCCCGCTGCACGCACGGGCGCTGGGCGCGTTCCTCGCCCTGATGCCCGGCCACGGCCACCAGAGGTCGGCGTCGATCATGCGGGCCGTGAACGAGGGTGTCGTCGATGAGGCGTTCCGCCTCATCGACGAGAGCCACGCACAGCTCCTCGAGGACCGGCGGACACTCGAGGCCGTGGAGAGCGCCCTCCGCGACCTGGAGCCCACCTCGGCGTCCGAGCCCACCTCGGCGCCCGGGCCCGACGGCACGTTCATCGGGCCGCTGGCAGGGAAGCTCGGGATCCGGCCCGCCACGCTGCGCAAATGGGAGCGCGCCGGGCTGGTGCGCCCGCGCCGCGACCAGCGGACCGGATACCGCATCTACGACGAGGCCGACGTGCGGGACGCCCGGCTGGCCCACCAGCTCAGGCGGGGCGGCTACCTGCTGGAGCAGATCGCCCCGCTGATCGCCCAGGTGCGGGCGGCAGGCGGGCTGGAGCCGCTGGAGGCCGCCCTGCGCGACTGGCACGGCCGGCTGTCCGCCCGCGGGCGCGCGATGTTGACCGGGGCCGCCGAGCTGGAGGCCTACCTCCGCGAACGCGGACAGGACGTCGACGTCGAGCCGCACCTGGTCGCAAAGACCGCGGCCGACGTCCCACTCGTGAACATCCGCCAACCACCGTGCACCTTCTGACGAATTGTAGGTTCGCGCCGCCATTGCCATTTGTGACCGGCCCAGCAGGCCGTGACGCCCGGTCAGCGCGTTGTCGGCGGCTCCTCGGGCTCCCTGTGCAGGTCAGCGATCCAGCGCACCTTCGGTGCGCGCCGGGGGCGTGGTAAATGCCGTGGCGTGCGCCGGAGGTGCTTCTGTCTGCCCTGACGTGGGCTGATGCCGGTCCGGGATGCTGGAGCGGTTCGTTCCGGCCGAAACCGATGCCTCTGTGATGCCGGTGAGCTCGCAGGTCAGCGTGGTGCTGGGGACCGTCCACGGGAACCGTGGAGTGTTGCTGCGAAGCACGTGCGTCAGAATTCCTGATCCACCCTGGTCCTCCCGGAACGGCGTACGACGGGTCCGTCCGCCAGGGAGGGAGCAAGGCCGTGGACGTACTGCACGAACGCTGCGCCGGCCTCGACATCAGCAAGAAGGACGCCAAGGTCTGCGTCCGCACCCCGAGTACGAAGCGGCGGGGGTCCTTCACGACCGAGACCACGACGTGGGGATCAACGACGAACGCGGTCCTGGATCTGCGGGACCATCTGCTCGCCGCACAGGTGACGCTGGTAGTGATCGAGGCGACCAGTGACTACTGGAAGCCCTTCTACTACGTGCTGACCGAGGGCCTGGACGTGGTCCTGGTCAACGCGCGGCAGGTCAAGAACCTACCCGGCCGCAAGACGGACGTCTCGGACGCGGCCTGGCTGGCCCAGCTCGGCGCCCACGGCCTGGTCAGGCCCTCCTTCGTGCCGCCCGAGCCGGTCCGCGAACTGCGCGACCTGACCCGGGCCCGGACCACCGCCACCCGTGAACGCGGCCGTGTGGTCCAGCGGCTGGAGAAACTCCTGGAGGACACCGGCATCAAACTCTCCGCGGTCGCCTCCGACATCATGGGCGTCTCCGGCCGGGCCATGCTCGAAGCCCTCATCCGCGGCGAAGCCGACCCGCGGGTCCTCGCGGACCTGGCCAAACGCAAGCTCCGCAACAAGATCCCCGAACTCACCGAGGCCCTGACCGGACGGTTCCGCGAGCACCACGCGTTCCTGGCCCGACTGTATCTGGATCAGTACGACCAGCTCACCACGATGATCGACCAGCTCACCGGACGCATCGAGGAGGCGATGGCCCCCTTTCGTGGCGCCCTCGACCTCCTCGACACCATCCCCGGCATCAACCAGGCCACCGCCGAAGTGATCATCGCGGAGACCGGCGGGGACATGACCCGGTTCGCCTCCGCCAAACACCTCGCGTCCTGGGCCGGGGTCTGCCCCGGCCACCACGAGTCCGCCGGCCGTACCAAGAACACGAAGGTCCGGCCCGGCAACCCCTATCTCAAAGGCGCCCTCGGCCTCGCGGCATTCGGCGCTGTGAGAACCAAGGACACCTACCTGCAGGCCCGTTACAAGCGGCTGACCGCCCGCCGCGGCCCGCTCCGGGCACTGGTCGCCGTCGAGCACTCGATCATCACCGCGATCTGGCACATGCTCACCGACAACGTCGCCTACCAGGAACTCGGCGGCACCTACTTCACCCAACGCGACCCCGAACGCGCCACCCGCCGAGCCATCACCCAGCTCAACCAGCTCGGCTACACCGTCACCCTCAACCCGAGGGAGAACGCTTCCTAATGTTGTTGTCAAGCAGCCGGTGTCACTGGGGGTGCGACCTGGTAGCACCGTCGGTCGCGGATCAGGGCCCATAGGACGTTGACGCGTCGGCGGGCGAGGGCGAGCACGGCCTGGACGTGTTTCTTCCCCTCGGCGCGTTTGCGGTCGTAGAACTTCCGGGAGTTGGGATCGCATCGGATGCTGACCAGCGCGGAGGTGTAGAACACCCGCTGCAATCGCCGGTGGTATGCCATGGGCCGGTGGAGATTGCCGCTGACCTTGCCCGAGTCACGCGGCGCGGGAGCGACACCGGCGAAGGCCGCCAGGGCGTCCGGGGAGTCGAACTCGTCGAGGCTGCCGCCGATGGCGGCGAGGAACTCCGCACCGAGCACGGTGCCGATGCCCGGAACACTTTGGACTATGTCGGCGAGTTCGTGCTCGCGAAACCGGCCCTCGATGAGCTTGTCCATCTCGGAGATCTGCTCGTTGAGGGTCATCACCTCCTCGGCCAGGGTGTGGACCAGCCTGGCGATGGTCTTCTCCCCTGGGATCGAGGTGTGCTGGCGCTCGGCGGCCCCGACCGCCGCCTCGGCCAGGGCCCTCGCGTTACGGACCTTGCGGTTGGCCAGCCACTTGGTCAGCCGCGAGGTGCCGGTGCGGCGGATCGCGGCCGGGGTCTGGTAGCCCGTCAGCAGCTTGAGCGGTCCGGCGTTGGTCACGTCCAGGGCCCGTTCCAGGGCCGGGAACATGCTCATCAGGGTGCCGCGAAGGCGGTTGACCACGCGGGTGCGGTCCTCGACAAGGTCGGCACGGCGTCCAGTCAGCAGCTTGAGCTCGATGGCGGCTTCGTCGCCGGGGCGGATGGGCCGCAGGTCGCGGCGCATCCTGGCCTGGTCGGCGATCACGTAGGCGTCGCGGGCATCGGTCTTGCCCTCACCGCGGTAGCCGTCGGAGGCCCGGTTGACCAGGCGGCCGGGGATGTAGAGGACCTCCTGGCCGTGGCTGACCAGCAGGGCCAGCAGCAGCGCGGGCTCGCCCCCGGTCATGTCGATGGCCCAGGTGACCTGACGGCCGTCGGCCAGGTCGAGGACGTCACCGATCAGCTTCAGCAGCTCGGGCTCGTCGTTGGCGACCCGCCGCGAGAGCAATGTCTTGCTGTCGGCGTCCATCGCAAGGCCGTGATGATGGCCCTTGCCGCTGTCGATGCCCACCCATATCCGGCTCATCGCGCTCCTGCCATGCGTATTCGTACGGTTCGTACCACGGACGACCTCGCCGGCATTGCTCTACTCAGCGACTTGTTCGCACTTCCTAATCGGCGGCCGAGTCGTCGTGGGGCGCCGGGCGGCGAAGCGAGGGAAGCCACCGTCGGCAGCAGCCTGATAGCCACACCCGACACCCCTGGGTGTCCTCACCCTACGAATGGGAGGACCAACCCGATCAAGAAGGTAGAGCAGCCTGACCGACAGCCCCGAACACCCGGCAGCCCTCCACGGCCACCGGGCACCCAGTCCTGCCCACACCCACCCTGACCTGCTGCTATTTACGCGTCAGATGTCCGAAGGTGTCGTCCAGCGCTTCGGCCCCAGAGCCACACGTGAACCCAGGGACGGCCGCCAGAACCCCTCGGCTGATGCCTCGGGTGCCGCCGGCGGACCGTGTACCTCATCCTGGCTGGGGCGAGCGGGGCGCGTGTGCGCCGCCTGCACCTCGAAGTACGGCATCGACGAAGCGTCCGCGGGGGGCGGCGTTGTCGGCGAACCACAGCCCGAGCCGGTGGTCGGCTTCTGGGTAGGTGAGCCGGGTGAAGCTCGATCGGGATGCGCCCAGGGCGGCGGCGACGGCTTCGGTGACGGCTGGAGGGATCACCGCATCGTTGGCCGGCGTGGCCAGCACCGCGCGGGTGGACAGGGAGCGGAAGACCTCGAGAGCCGGCGACGTTCGCCAGCTCTCGGGAGCGCGGATGATCTCGGTGAAGCCCGCACGGAAGGGCACGGTCCATGCACGGGCGGCGTAGACCGCCGGTGCGCACAGCCCGATGGCGGCCACCCGTGAGCCGTAGTGCGCGACCAGGTCGGCGACCGTCTGTCCGCTCATGCTGAATCCGATCAGCACGAGGTCGGCCTCAGCGGGAACGCAGTGGTCGATCACGGCGCGGGCCTGGCGGAACCGACGCTGCAGGCTGAGGTCTGCGAGGGTGCCGGAACTGTCACCGTGCCCGGCGAAGTCGCAGGCCAGGGCGTGGTGTCCGCGGGCGGCGAAGTCCGTCATCAGGCCGGTGAGGCGTGCCTTGTCGCTGGTACCTGCGCCGTGCAGCAGGACGACCGCAGGGAAGGTGCGCGGGCCCGCGGCCGTCCTCACGGCATCGACCCTTGCACAGCTGAGGGATGCACCGTCACAGTCCACTGTGAACGTACGGAGCCGGCCAGGGTGCGAGCTCACGTCGTGGGTGTTGGTCATACCGCCTCGGCCTCCAGACGAGCGGGGGCCGGGTGCGGTGGCCGCAGGATGCCGGCGACGCAGGCGGCAATGACACAGCACGCCACGGGGAGGAGGAACGTGAGGTTGAGCGGCAGGACGTGGGTCAGCGGGCCGATGACGGCGGGCCCGGCGAGCATGCCGAGGTAACCGAGTCCGGCGACGCGGGAGACATTGACGCCGGCAGCGTCCTGGTCGGAATGGCCGGCGGCGCTGAGGAGTTGGGGAACGCAACCGGACAGTCCCGCCCCGAACACGGCCCAGCCGGCCAGAGCCAGGGGAATCCAAGGCGAGAGGGCCGCCGCGGTCAGGCCGAGTGCAGCGACGGATGCGCCGTAGCGGAGGACAGCTACGGGGCCGAGGCGCGCGGTGGCCCGGTCGGCGAGCAGTCGGCCGACGGTCATGGCGGTGGCGAAGGCTCCGTAGGCGAGGGCGGCGGTGGCAGCGGTCGCGTCGAGGACCTGGCGCAGATGGAGGGTGCTCCAGTCGTTCGCCACGCCTTCGCACAGCATGATCATCAATGCCAGCGCGGCCAGCATCCAGATGTGCCGGGGTGTCCTTCGGCGGGTCTTCGTGGCTGGGGTGGCGTCATCCAGGGGGCGGATGGCGTCGTGGCGCAGCAGTGCGGGGGCCGCGAGCGCGGCGACGGCCAGGCCGCCGAGCGCCACCGCGCCGAGAGTTACCGCGGGACTCCAGTCCAGACTGAGCGTGCGGGATCCCGTCAGCGCCGCGAGAACACCGCCGATGGAGAAGGCAGCGTGGAAGGCGGACATGACGGGCCGCCGGTAACCGCGCTCTACCTGGACGGCATGGGCGTTCATGCTGACATCCAGACAGCCGTTGCCGACGCCGAGCGCCAGGAGCGCGGCCCCCAGCGTCCAGACGTTCGTCGCCACGCCGGGCAGGACTACGGCCGCGCTGCACAGTGCCGCGCTGAGCGGGACGACGGTGCGGGCCCCGAAGCGGTCGGTGAGCGGGCCGACGGCCTGCATGCCGGCGAAGGCTCCCGCGCCCAGGAGCAGCAGGAGCCAGCCGAGCACAGCATGGCTGATTCCCACGCGGTGCTCGATGCCGGGGATGTGGACGACCCACATCCCCATAAGGAAGCCGTTCAGAGAGAAGTAGGCGAAGGTGGCCAGCCGGCCGGCCCGCAGATCTTGTTCCATGCTCCGAACATATCGAACACAATCACTTTTCGAAAGATTGCCTTTCGAACAGTTCTGATGTTCAATCTGGGCATGGCTGGTACAGAACGACTCAGGCAAATCACCGACGCCGTACGCGAAGCCGGCAGCATCGGCGTCGCGGAACTGGCCGGGCTCACCGGCGCCTCGGAGATGACCGTCCGTCGCGACCTCGAAGTCCTGGCCGCGCAGGGGGTGCTCGAGCGCTATCGAGGGGGAGCCAGGAGCCTGCTACTGCGCGGCGAGGAGCCGCCCTTCGCGCTGCGGGCCCAGGATGGGCTGGAGGCCAAGCGGCGCATCGCCGCCGAGGCTGCCCGGCTGATCGCCGACGGCGAGTCCGTCGTCCTCGACAGCGGCACCACGTGCTTGGAGGTGGCCCGCGCCCTGGAGCACCGACGGCTGACCGTGCTACCGCTGTCCCTGCACGCTGTGAACGCGCTGGCTGGAGCCCCCCAGCTGACTCTGCTGGTCCCCGGCGGCCGACTGCGGCCCGGTGAGCTGGCTCTGACCGGCCCCCTCACCGCGGCGTCGCTCGCCACCCTGCGTTTCGACACCGCGATCATCGGCTGCTGCGGACTGGACGCGGACAACGGCCTGACCGCCTATGACCTGGACGACGCCGCCGTCAAGCGTGCGGCGATCGCCTCCTCCCGCCGAGTCATCGCTGTCGCAGAAGCCGCCAAGTTCTCGCGTACCGCCCTCGGCTTCGTCGCCCCCGCCTCTGCCTTGCACGCCGTCGTCACGGACGAGTCCGCTCCCGACGATCAGACCGACCGGCTGAGCACGGCGGGCGTGACCGTACGGAAGGTGTGACCTCATGACCGGCACCGCGCTTCTCTTCGATCTCTTCGGCGTCATCGCGCGCCACCAGTCCGCCGAGGGCAAGAACCGGATCGTCCGGACGGCGGGCATACCCGCGCCCGATCTCTGGGACGCCTACTGGACGCTGCGTCCGCCATACGACCGCGGTGAGGTGAATGGCCCCGGCTACTGGCGCAGAGTGGCCAAGACACTGGGAAACCACTTCGACGACCACCGGATCGAGCGCCTGGTCGCGGCCGACATCGCCAGCTGGAGTGGCGTCGACGGCACCATGGTCGACCTCATCGAGGAACTCGCCGCGCAGGACCGGCGGATCGCGCTCCTGTCCAACATCCCCGAAGAGCTGGCCGACCACTACGAAACACACCACGCATGGCTCAAGCGCTTTGAGGTATGCGCCTTGTCCTGCCGCATCGGCCGGGCCAAACCCGACCCGGACGCCTACCGGTGGTGCCAACGTGCCCTGCGTGTGCCACCGGATCGCGTCCTTTTCGTCGACGACCGCGAAGAGAACGTACGCGCCGCGCAGGCCACCGGTATGAACGGACACGTCTTCACCGATCGCGACGAGCTGGCAGCCGTCATCGACACCTGGCCGCCCACTCGGCAATCCACGTGGATATGACACCGCCGTTGCCCACAGGACCGATAGCGATGGGGCCAACATGAGCATTGCCGTTGAGATCGTCAACGAGGCGACCGACGAAGTGGCGGCCGCCGTTGGGCGGTTGGCGCTGCAGCTGTCGAGCTCGGCCAAGCCGATGGACCGCAAAGCGCTGGCTCGGGTGATCGCATGCAAGTGCGGCAGCCGACGGATCAGCCGGCCGGGGCGCTTTCACAACAGTGGTGAGACAGCAATACTGTTGCACTGAAGTGGGACACCCTGCCGGAAGCGAGGCGCCACCATGACGACGGACACCGAGGAGCCGACGCTCACCGTCGACGAGCTGGCCGCGCGCGCCGGTGTCACCGTACGCACCATCCGCTTCTACAGCACACGCGGGCTGCTGCCGCCCCCCGTGATCGGCCCCCGCCGCGTCGGCCACTACGGGCTGGGCCATCTCTCCCGGCTGGCCCTCATCGAGGAGCTCCAGCACCAGGGCATGACGCTCTCCGCGATCGAACGCTATCTGGAGCAGCTGCCGGCCGATCTGAGCGCGCACGACCTCGCGATCCATCGTGCGCTGGTTGCCTCCTGGGCGCCCGACTCCGCCGAGGAGGCGACCCGCACCGAGCTGGAGCGCCGTGCGGGCCGCACCCTGAGCGAGGAGGACATCGACCGGCTGGCCGCGATGGGTGCCCTGGAGCGTGCGGCCGGGCAGGTGTACCGGCTGGACCCGGGGCTGCTGCGGCTGGGTGTGCAGCTGCTGGACGTACCGATCGCGCACGAGACGATCCTCGCCGCCCGCACGGTTCTGCTGGAGCACACCCGCTCGGCGGCCCACGAACTCACCCGGCTCTTCCGCGACGAGGTGTGGAATCCCTACCGGGAGCGGGAGTCGGACCCCGAGCATGTGGCGGCGATGAAGTCCCTGTCGGCCCATATGCAGCCGATGGTGGTGCAGGCGCTGGTGACCGCGTTCCAGCGGTCGCTGAAGGAGGAGCTGCGGGCCGCGTTCACTGCGGAGTAGTACGTACGCGGTGAACGCGGCCCGGCGCCACGACGGTCAGGCCTCGTCGCTGAACCTCTCGTCCCTCTCCGCCTTCTCGATCAGCAGCGCGGGCGGGTTGAACCGCTCGCCATAGCGCGCGGCGAGTTCGCGGGCGCGCTCCACGAAGCCGGGCAGACCGCCCTCGTAGCCGTTGATGTACTGGAGTACGCCGCCCGTCCAGGCCGGGAATCCGATGCCCATGATCGAGCCGATGTTGGCGTCGGCGACCGAGGTCAGCACGTTCTCCTCCAGGCAGCGGACGGTGTCCAGCGCCTCGGAGAAGAGCATCCGCTCCTTCATGTCCTCGAAGGGCACGTCCACATCGGGCTTGGCGAAGTGCTCGCGCAGCCCCGGCCACAGGCCGGTCCGCTTGCCGTCCTCGCCGTACTCGTAGAAGCCCGCGCCGCCGCTGCGGCCCGTGCGCCCGAACTCGTCGACCATCCGGTCGATCACCACGTCCGACGGGTGCCCGGCCCAGCTGCCGCCGGCCTCCTCGACCGCGCGCTTCGTCTCGTTGCGGATCTTGCGCGGCAGGGTGAGGGTCAGCTCGTCCATCAGGGAGAGCACCTTGGCGGGGTAGCCGGCCTGCGCGGCGGCCTGCTCGACCGAGGAGGGGTCGACACCCTCACCGACCATCGCCACGCCCTCGTTGATGAACTGCCCGATGACACGCGAGGTGAAGAAGCCGCGCGAGTCGTTGACGACGATCGGCGTCTTGTTGATCTGACGGACCAGGTCGAAGGCACGGGCCAGCGCCTTGTCGCCGGTGCGCCCGCCCTTGATGATCTCGACGAGCGGCATCTTGTCGACGGGCGAGAAGAAGTGCAGGCCGATGAAGTCGTCCGGGCGGCCGACGCCCTCGGCAAGCTGGGTGATGGGCAGCGTCGAGGTGTTGGAGCAGAGCAGCGCGTCCGCCTCGATGACGTCCTGGATCTCCTGGAACACCTGGTGCTTGAGGGAGGTGTCCTCGAAGACCGCCTCGATCACGGCGTCGCAGCCCGCGAGGTCGGCCGGGTCGGCGGTCGGCGTGATGAGCGCGAGCAGCGCGTCCCGCTTGGCCTCGGTCGTACGGCCCCGGGAGAGCGCCTTGGCGAGCAGCGTCTCGGAGTACGCCTTGCCCTTCGCGGCCGCCTCGGCGGAGACGTCCTTGAGAACGACCTCGATGCCGGCCCGGGCGCAGGAGTACGCAATGCCTGCCCCCATCATCCCGGCGCCGAGGACGGCGACCTTGCGGACGGGGCGCGGCTCGATCCCCTGGGGACGGTTCGCACCGGAGTTGACGGCCTGGAGATCGAAGAAGAACGCCTGGATCATGTTCTTGGCGATCTGCCCCGTGACCAGCTCGGTGAAGTACCGGGCCTCGATGGTCAGCGCGGTCTCGAAGTCGACCTGGGAGCCCTCGACGGCCGCCGCGAGGATGTTGCGGGGGGCCGGGTAGGGGGCGCCCGCGGTCTGCTTCTTCAGATTCGCGGGGAAGGCGGGGAGGTTGGCGGCGAACCGCGGGCTGGACGGGGTGCCGCCGGGGATCTTGTAGCCCTTGACGTCCCACGGCTGGTGGGACTCGGGGTTGGCGTCGATGAAGGCGTGGGCCTTGGCGAGCATCTCGTCGTGGGTGGCGGCCACTTCGTGGACGAGGCCGTTCTCCAGGGCGCGCTGCGGGCTGTACTGGGTGCCCTGGAGAAGCACCTTCAGCAGCGCGTCGGCGATGCCCATCAGCCGTACGGTACGAGTGACGCCGCCGCCCGCGGGCAGCAGACCGAGCGTGACCTCGGGCAGGCCGATCTTGGAGCCCGGCGCGTCGAGGGCGATGCGGTGGTGGGAGGCGAGTGCGATCTCGTAACCGCCGCCGAGGGCCGCGCCGTTGATGGCGGCGACGACGGGCTTGCCGAGGACCTCGATACGGCGCAGGGCGTTCTTGATGGCTGTACCGGTGTCGAATGCCTGCTGGGCGTTCTCCGGACCGACCTTGATCATGTCCTTGAGGTCGCCGCCCGCGAAGAAGGTCTTCTTGGCGGAGGTGAAGATGATGCCCCGGATGGAGTCCTTCTCGGCCTCGGCCCGGTCGGCGATCGCCGCGATCGATTCCCTGAACGCCTGGTTCATGGTGTTGGCGGACTGGTTGGGGTCGTCGAGGACGAGGGTGACGACACCGGTGTCGTCCTGTTCCCAGCGGATGGTGGTGCTCTCGGTCATGGTGAATCTCCGTGAAGTCTCTGTTGAGTCGCGGCCGGCCGGGGCGTGCGGCGACTGTGCCGCGCACGCTCGCGCCGGTCCGCCGCGGGCGGACGATGCCCCGCCGCACAGGGCGGCCCGGGCATCGGGGGCGTACCAGGGGGTGTCGTGCGGATCAGGTTGGGCACGCGAGCCCGGCAAGATCCAGAAGTCACTCCCTAGAGGCGCTCGATCACCGTGGCGATGCCCATGCCGCCGCCGACGCACAGGGTGGCGAGGCCGTACCGCTTGTCCTGGCGCTCCAGTTCGTCGATGAGGGTGCCGAGGATCATCGCGCCGGTCGCGCCGAGCGGGTGGCCCAGGGCGATGGCACCGCCGTTGACGTTGATCTTGTCCAGGGAGAGGTCCATGTCACGGGCGAAGCGCAGTACGACACCGGCGAACGCCTCGTTGATCTCGACCAGGTCGATGTCGTCCATCGTCAGGCCGGCCTTGGCGAGCGCCTTGCGGGTGGCGGGCGCGGGGCCGGTGAGCATGATGGTCGGCTCGGATCCGGAAACCGCGGCCGACACGATCCGGGCGCGCGGGGTGAGGCCGTACCGCTCGCCGACCTCCTTCGAGCCGATCGCGACGAGAGCCGCGCCGTCGACGATGCCGGAGGAGTTGCCCGCGTGGTGGACGTGGTCGATCTTCTCCACCCAGTGGTACTTCTGCAGGGCCACGGCATCGAAGCCGCCCATCTCACCGATACCGGCGAAGGAGGGCTTGAGCGCGGCGAGGGAGTCCGCGGTGGTACCGGGGCGCATGTGCTCGTCATGGTCCAGGACGAGCAGGCCGTTGCGGTCGCGGACGGGGACGACGGAGCGCTCGAAGCGGCTGTCCTTCCAGGCCGCGGCGGCGCGCTCCTGGGAGAGTGCGGCGTACTCGTCGACATCGCGGCGGGAGAAGCCCTCAATGGTGGCGATGAGGTCGGCGCCGATGCCCTGCGGTACGAAACCGGTCTCGTAGTTCGTCATCGGGTCGGCGAACCAGGCGCCGCCGTCGGAGGCCATCGGCACCCGCGACATCGACTCGACGCCGCCGGCCAGCACCAGATCCTCCCAGCCCGAACGGACCTTCATCGCCGCCATGTTGACGGCCTCGAGGCCCGAGGCACAGAAGCGGTTCTCCTGGACGCCGGCGACGGTGTCGGGCAGCCCGGCGGCGATGGCCGCGATCCGGGCGATGTCGGAGCCCTGGTCGCCGACCGGGCCGACGACACCGAGCACGATGTCGTCGATCGCGGCAGGGTCGAGACCGGGAAAACGGCTGCGGATCTCGTGGATCAGACCCACGACGAGGTCGATCGGCTTGGTGCCGTGCAGGGCGCCATTGGCCTTGCCGCGCCCGCGCGGGGTGCGGATCGCGTCGTACACAAACGCTTCGGTACTCAAGACAACAGCCTTTCGAGGGTGTGTGAGGGGGTACGCGACGAGGGGGTGCGCAATGAGGGTCGGGCGGGAGGAGGTCAGGAGAGGATCGAGCGGCCGATGATTTCCTTCATGATCTCGGTCGTACCGCCGTAGATCGTCTGGATACGGCCGTCCGTGAACGCCCTGGCGACGCGGTATTCGGTCATATAGCCGTAGCCGCCGTGCAGTTGCAGACAGCGGTCGGCGACACGCTTTTGCAGTTCGGTGGCCCACCACTTGGCCATCGAGGCATGGACGGCGTCGAGTTCCCCGTTCGAGTGATCCACGATGCAACGGTCGAGGAACGTACGGGTGACCGCGCACTCGGTGGCCATCTCGGCTATCTCGAAGCGGATGTGCTGCAACCGCGCGAGCGGCCGCCCGAACGCCTCGCGCTCCTTGACGTACTGCGTGGTGATCTCCAGCAGATACTCGGCGGCGGCGATTCCGGCGACCGCGATACCCATCCGCTCCTGCGCGAGATTGGTCATCAGGTGGATGAAGGCGCCGTCGAGCTCGCCGAGCAGATTCTCCTTCGGGACGCGTACGTCGTTGAAGAACAGCTCTGCCGTGTCCTGGGACTTCTGGCCGATCTTGTCGAGGTTGCGGCCGCGTTCGAAACCCTCCGTACCGCGTTCGACGACCAGCAGCGACAGGCCTTTGGCACCGCCCTCGGGGGTGGTCTTGGCGACGACGATCACCAGGTCGGCGAGGATGCCGTTGGAGATGAAGGTCTTGGAGCCGTTGAGCACCCAGTGGTCCCCGCGGTCCTGGGCGGTGGTGCGGATGCCCTGGAGGTCGGAGCCGGCGCCCGGTTCGGTCATCGCGATGGCGGTGATGATCTCACCGCTGCAGAAGCCGGGCAGCCAGCGCCGCTTCTGCTCGTCGGTCGCCAGACCGGTGAGGTACGGGCCGATGATGTCGTTGTGCAGTCCGAGTGCGAGTCCGGCGGCGCCCGCCCGGGTGAACTCCTCGGCGAGGACGGCGCTGTAGCGGAAGTCGGCGTTCCCGCCGCCTCCGTACTCCTCGGGGACGGCGAGGCCGAGCAGCCCCTGCTTTCCGGCCGCCAGCCAGGCGTCCCGCGAGACGATGCCGTCCTTCTCCCACTGTTCGTAGTGGGGCAGGACCTCCTTGGCGAGGAAGGTGCGGACGGTCTCGCGGAACGCGTCGTGGTCCGCGGTGAAAATCTGACGCTTCAACGGTCCTCCTGGGGTCCTGGGGCCGGCCCTTGACGGTTTCGATCAACGTGGCCGGCCGGGGGCCGACGGGGATGACATCGAGCATGGTGACGCCCGCCTCGCGGAAGGCCTCGACACGCCCGCGGACACAGCTCTCGGGCCCGCACGGCGACATGAGCTCGCCGTACTCGTCCGGGACGGCCGAAGAGCCCCATCAGGCGGACCCGTCCTCTTTGTGGACGCTCGATACGTCTTTGTGGACGCTCGGTACGTCCCAGTCGACGGCGACCTCGGCGGTGTCCGCTCCGGGCCGGGCAGGCGGGCGGCGTACGGATCCCGGCGTGGCGGAGAAGCGGGGCGCGGGGGCGGGCTGGGTGATCCCGTCATGGTCGATGAACGTCCCACGGGCCACGAGATGCGGGTGCGAGGGCGCCTGGCCGAGCGAGAGGACCGGTGCCACACAGGCGTCCGAGCCCTCGAAGACTGCCGTCCACTCCTCACGCGTCTTCGTCCTGAAGCGGGCGGCGACGGCGTCGCGCAGCTCACCCCAGCGGGCGAAGTCCTTACGGGCAGGGGCCTCGTCCTTGATGCCGAGCAGGTCGATGAACTCGTTGTAGAACTGCTGCTCCAGCGCCCCGACCGCCATGTACTGGCCGTCGGCGGTCTCGTAGTTGCCGTAGAAGGGGCAGCCGCCGTCGAGCAGATTCGAGCCGCGCCGGTCCTGCCAGCCGCCGGCCGCCATCATCCCGTGGATCATCGTGGCCAGATGGGCGGCTCCGTCCACGATGGCCGCGTCCACTACCTGGCCCGCCCCACCCTCGGAGCGGGCGTGCTGCAGTGCCGCGAGCACCCCGATGACGAGGTAGAGCGAGCCGCCCGCGTAGTCACCGACGAGATTGGCGGGGACGATGGGCGGCTCGTCGGGCTTGCCGATCATGCCCAGGGTGCCGGTGATGGCGATGTACGCGATGTCGTGCCCGGCGCTCTGGGCCAGCGGACCCTCCTGGCCCCAGCCGGTCATCCGGCCGTAGACCAGGCGTGGATTGCGCGCGAGACACTCCTGGGGGCCGACGCCGAGCCGCTCCGCGACGCCGGGCCGGTAGCCCTCGATGAGGATGTCGGCGCGCTCGACCAGGTCGAGGACCGCCTCGGGGCCGCCCTGTGCCTTGAGGTCGACCAGCACCGAGCGCTTGTTGCGGTTGGTGAGGTCGTACGCCGGATCGATGCTCAGCCCCGCGCCGCCGGGCCGGTCGACCCGTACGACATCGGCGCCGAGGTCGGCGAGGACCATGGCGGCGAACGGGCCCGGCCCGATACCCGCCAGCTCGACCACGCGTACCCCGGCCAGCGGGCCGTTTCCTGTCGCTGCCATCAAGCCCCCAGCACTGTGACACAACTGATGTAACACCAGCGATGGTAAGAACGCGTTCCACTCCGCACAAGACCCTGAGCCGAGCAAGCGCTTAGATTCCTCGGCATCAGGGGTGGCGGAAGCGGAGAGCTGCCGTGCGGGAGCTCCCCCGCGAGCTCAGCGCGCATCGAGCTCAGCGATCAGCTTCTTCGTGGCGATGACGCGGTAGCTCTCCTCCACCCAGTCGCACAGCAGCTCGGCGGACGGCGCTCCCTTCTCCGCCAGGGGCACCTGCACCCACCCGGCTCTGCCGAGCCCGTACCCCGAGGGCTCCGCACCGGGCGACAACATGGCATGGGCATGGATCGCCTCGTCCTTGAGCTTGACGCCCACGCCCGGCGGATAGCTGCCGTCGTCGACTCCGAGGAAGACGAAGATCTTCTTGTTGACCTTGATCACGGTCTCGCCCCAGGGGAATTCCTCCACCGCGTCCGGCAGGGTGAGGGCGAACTCCCTCACCTTTTCCCTCTTTTTCAGGACGCCCTTCGGTACCGCAACCATCCCGGCCTCCCTGGTCGCACGCTCTCGCATGTCCCACGCTAGCCTCGGCCACCGACAACGGCGCGGGACGAACGGCGGAGAGGCTCGATGAGCAGAGAAAACGGGGCGGAGCGCCCATACGACATCGTGCTCTTCGGAGCGACGGGATTCGTCGGCGAGCTCACCGCGGAGTACCTCGCGGCGCACGCACCCGCCGACTGCCGCTGGGCCGTCGCCGGCCGCAGCCGCGAGAAGCTGGAGCGGCTGCGCGAACGTCTGGCCGCCGTGCACCCCGGCTGTGCCGCGCTCCCGCTGATCCAGGCGGACGCCAACGATCCCGGCACGCTGCGCGAACTCGCCGAGTCCACCCATGTGGTGGCCACGACCGTCGGCCCGTACATCTGGTACGGGGAGGCACTGGTCGCCGCCTGCGCGGAGGCCGGGACCGACTACGCCGATCTGACGGGCGAGCCGGAGTTCACCGACCTGATGTACGTACGCCATGACGCGCGGGCCCGCGAGACCGGTGCGCGGATCGTCCACGCCTGCGGCTTCGACTCGATCCCGCACGACCTGGGCGTGTACTTCACCGTCCAGCAGCTTCCCCGGAACGTGCCGCTGCGCGTCGACGGGTTCGTACGCTCCAACGCCGCCTTCTCCGGCGGGACGTTCGCCTCCGCGCTCACCGCGATGAGCCGCGGTCGGCAGATGCTGCGTGCGGCCCACGACCGCCGGCTGCACGAGCCGCGTCTGGTGGGACGACGGGCCGGGGCCCCGCTGGGCGGGCCCCGGTTCAGCCGGGAGACCGGGGCATGGGCCCTGCCGCTGCCCACGCTCGACCCACGGATCGTGGCGCGGTCGGCGGCCGCGCTCGCACGGTACGGCCCCGACTTCCGCTACCGCCACTACGCGGCCGTCAAGCGGCTGCCGATGGCCCTCGGCGGCGTCGCGGCCCTGGGCGCGGGCTATGCGCTCGCCCAACTCCCCGCCGCCCGGCAGTGGCTGATGAACCGCTACGAGCCGGGCGACGGGCCGAGCCCCGAGCGCCGGGCCCAGAGCTGGTTCACCGTGCGCTTTGTGGGCGAGGGCGGCGGCCGCCGGGTCTTCACCGAGGTGGCGGGAGGCGACCCGGGGTACGACGAGACGGCGAAGATGCTCGCCGAGTCGGCGCTCTGTCTCGCCTTCGACGCACTGCCGAAGACATCGGGCCAGGTGACCACGGCCGTCGCGATGGGCGATGCGCTGCTGGAGCGGCTGCGGGCGGCCGGGATCACCTTCCGGGTCGCGGACTCCCGCTGACGCGGGGGCCGCGGGACCGCCGCCGGGAGCGGAGCGCCATCGCCGGGGGGCGGGAGCCATCACCCTGACGGGGCCGTCGGGGCCGGGGCCGCCCCCGGCGTCCTACGCCGCCGTGTCGTAGGTGTAGTGCCTGGTGTGGTCCAGCATGTCGGCGGGCGTCACATCGTTCCACGGGCGCATGACGTCATTGAGGTCCACGACGTTCGGCGTCCCGGCGGCAGGCAGATACGACGAGCCGGGGTGACGCTGCTGCCACTGTGCCCAGAGCCGGTCGATGAACGCGTGGTGCATCCAGAACACCGGGTCGTTCGGGGAGACCCCGGTCGCCATCTGGCCGCCGACCCAGACATGCACCCGGTTGTGCAGGTTGACGCCGCGCCAGCCCTCCAGGTGGTTGCGGAAACCGTCCGACGCGCTGTTCCAGGGCGCGGTGTCGTAGGTGCTCATCGCCAGGACGGAGTCGACCTCGGCACGGGTCGGCAACTGCCGGCCGCCGGCGCCGAGGGCGCGGCGCAGATAGCCGCGCCCGTCCACCCGTACGCCGACCGGCCAGCTGCCGGAGCCCACGGCGAACGGGCCGTCCATCACCTGCCCGTCCCTGCTGCGGCCGGTCCCACCGAGGAAGTCGGCCGCCCACAGCGAGGAGGCCGCGGTGCGGTCCACCGTCCAGTCCCAGTAGGGAAGCGCGACGGACGGATCCACGGCCTGGAGCTGCTGTTCGAACTGTATGAGGAATCTGCGGTGCCACGGCAGGAACGACGGCGACCGGTGGCCGACGCGGTCCGAGGTGTCGGTGTCGCTCATGATGAAGGCGTTGTGCGTGGTGACGAAGGTGTCGTACTGCCCATTGCGCTTGAGTTCCAGCAGCGCGTTGACGAAGCTCCGCTTCTCGGTGGCGGTGAGGCTCGCCTGGTTCTTGCGTACGGTCATGAGGGTGCTCCCGGTTCGGGGTGGGACGGCGGAATCAGACGAGGGGGACGAGGGCGGCGCCCTGGAGCTCGACCACGGCCGCGCGGGCCACGGCGCGCGGGGTGGCAAACGTCTCGTAGTGGTTCACGACGCTGATCCAGGTGCCGTCGGCGTTCTGCATCACGTGCAGTTCCTTGCCGTCGATGTGTACGGAGTAGCCGGCGCCCCCGTGTTGGCTGCCGCCTCCGTGGCCACCCCCGTGACCACCCCCGTGACCGCCTCCGTGGCCACCCCCGTGACCGCCTCCGTGACCGCCGCCATGGCCGCCGCCGTCCGTGGGCGCCCCCTGTATGCGGCGGCCCTTGAAGGTCTCGTCGAAGGGCTGCGGGCCTTCGTGTGCCGGACGCTTCGGGACGGACGGCCCGGCGGCCTTTCCGGCAGCCTGCGCGGCACCGGTGAGCGCGAGGCCGACGAGAGCGCTCGCGCCGGCGCCCAGGGCGCGGCGGCGGGTGAGTTGAGACATGAAAAACCCCCAGGAATGACAGTGGTTCGGTGCGCTCGGCGGCAGTCGGCCGCGGAGCGCGCTGTACTGACAGCCCGTCACCGGAATCCTCTTGCGGCCTGGTCACGGCCGGGGGCCCGGTGGGGCCGTCCTGGGGAATGCCTACAGGTCTACCCGGGACAGCACGAAGTCGACGGGGAGCGGTTGGCCGCTATACGGACATGTCGAGACACACAGTGCAGAGTTGAACGAAATTGATCTTGCTGTCCGCGCGCCGAATAGTGGACAGATCTGAAAGTCTTGCGGTCAATGTGACGGTCTCGTGAAGATTCTCCCGCCCCTGGCAGAGGAATGTGGCTGTCCTCACGTCGGAAAGCTGTCCGAATTCCGGACTGCTTCGCGCAGCACCCGTCGGCACAGCGCGTCGGCGGCGCGGGTGCTCTCGGGGATGCGGTAGTCGGGGGCGAGGTGCAGTGTGTGCGCGCACGCGCCGTCGAGGCTCACCCGGTGTCCGACGGAGACGAAGACCGGCTTGACTTCGTCCTGGGTACGCAGGGCCCGGCCGACCTCCTCGCCGTCGTCCGCGAGCAGCGGAGCGAAGTCACCGCGTCGCGGGCCGAGTTCGCCGTAGGTGTAGACGAAGGGGTTCTTGGCGACCCCGATGACCGGCAGCCCGGTCAGCACGCCGAGATGGCCGGCCAGTCCGAAGCGCCGCGGGTGCGCCCGGCCGTAGCCGTCGCAGACGACAAGACCGGGGTCCACCGTGAGGGATTCCAGTGCGGCCAGCACGGTGGGGATCTCCCGGAAGGCGAGCAGCCCGGGGACATAGGGGAAGGCGACGTGGCCGACCGCGGTGGCCTCCTCGACGACCGTGAGCGTCGCCGCGTCCAGGACGACGGCCGCCGCCGCGACGAGGTCGCGCTCGTCGTCGTACGCCACATCGACCCCGGTCACCAGACCGGTGCCGGGCGGCGGTCCTGGCTCGTCCAGGACGACACGACTGCGCAGTTCGTCCTGGACGGCCCGGGCGGCGGCCTCGTCGGTGGGCCAGTCTGCGGGCGTCTCGATGATCTTCATGGTGACGCCCACTTTACGGCCCGACCGGCCCTCCGCCCGGGGTGCGGGCAGGGTCGCGTCCCTCTGTCCCCTGCCCCGGACACGTCAGGTTTGCGTGTCCCGCCTCAGGGCTCGCTGCCCGTCTCCCGTCCCGGTTCCGGGTCCCCGAACCGGTCTCGCTTGCCGGCCGGGTCCCGGTTCCGGTCGGGGAGTTCGAGGAGTTCCCGTGTGCCGTAGCCTGACGATCATGTTCGTACTCGAATTGACCTACACCGCGCCCGTCGAGCGCGTCGAGGAGCTCCTCGACGCGCATGTGGAGTGGCTGGACGCCCTGTACGAAGAGGGCGTCTTCATCGCCTCGGGCCGGAAGAATCCGCGCGACGGCGGGATCATCCTGGCCGTCGGGGACGACCGCGCGCACATCGAGACGATCGCGGCGGCCGACCCCTTCGTCATCGGCGAGGTCTGCGCGTACCGGATCACGGAGTTCATCGCGACCAAGACCGCGCCCGAACTCGCCCCGTACCGGCAGCAGCTGCCCTCCTAGAGGGCCCTCGGGCATGTGGTGGAAGTCCCGCCCGTCCTGCGGGCGGACGACGCCGCTTCCACCACACGCCCTAGAACTCCAGCCGCGCGACCCGGCCCTTCTCCCCCGAAGCCCAGCAGCCGAAATCGGCCGTGCAGTCCACGGTGTCGTACGAACCGGTGTCGACGGTGCGCCAGCTGCGTCCGCTGTCCAGCGTCAGATCGGTCCCCGTCGGGCCGACGGCGAGCGCCGCCGACCTGCTGTGCGGCAGCCAGGCCACGCCCGAGCGGTACGCCGGCGGCGGCGTCTTCGACTGCTGCCAGCTGCGTCCGCCGTCCCCACTGACCGCCCCGGCGCGCGGGGAGGCCTGGTCGCCGCGGTAGTCGCCGCCGACCGCGATGCCGTGCGCACCGTCCCGGAAGGCCAGCGCGAAGACTCCGCGCGCCGGGTCCCCGGCCGGGATGGTCGACTCGGCGGCGGTCCAGTTCCGGCCGCGGTCGGCGGAGTGCAGCACCCGCGCCGTGGCGCCGCCGCCGGTCGCCAGCCACACGTCCCGCCGCCCCGAGCTGACCAGGCACTGGCCACTGGCCGCGAAGCCCGCCTCGCCGGGCAGCGCGGCCGGCATGCCGTCGCTCGGCAGGACCTTCCAGGACTTCCCGCCGTCGCCGGTGGACAGAATGCGGTACTTGCCGTCCACCGGATCGCTCATGGCGAGGCCGTTGCGGCTGTCGAAGAAGGTGATGCAGTCGTAGAAGGCCTTCGGGTCGGTGTTGCGGAAGGATTCGGTCCAGCTCGCTCCGCCGTCGGCGGTACGGAAGACCCGGGAGGCCTCCCCCTCGCCGATGGCCAGCACCACAGCCCGCCGACCGTCGAAGGCCTCGATGTCACGGAACTCCAACTCGCCCGCCCCCGGTGGGGAGATGTTCCGCCAGCTGCGGCCGCCGTCCGCGGTCCGCAGCACCGTGCCCTTCGAGCCCGCGAGCCACGCGGTCTTCCGGCTGACGGCCGCGAGCCCGCGGAACCGTACGTCGGTGCCGGTGTCCTTCAGGTTCCAGCCAGGCGCCGTGCCCGCTGCCGCAGGACCACCGGTCTCCTGTGCTGCCTGCGCCGGGGCGGCCAAAGCCGCGGCCACCGCCGCCGCGCACAGCCCCACCGACACCGTTCGTCTCGTCTTCCCCATGGACGTCATGGCGCTGGAAGCTAGCCCACCGGCCGGACCCCGTCCAGGGTGCGACCCGAGGTGCGCGTTCCTAGGCTGGGCCCATGTCCCAGCCCAAGGAGTACGAGGGCCGGCGGGTCACCGTCAGCTTCCAGCCGGTGCGCTGTCTGCACGCCGCCGAGTGCCTCCGCGGGCTGCCCCAGGTCTTCGACCTGGACGAGCGGCCCTGGGTGCGGCCCGACGGCGCCGCCGCCGAGCGGGTCGCCGAAGTCGTACGCCGCTGTCCGTCCGGCGCGCTGCAGTACCGGCTGCCCGACGGCCCGGCCGAGACGCCGGACCGGCCCACCACCGTCACCCGCACCGCCACCGGGCAGCTGGTGATGCGCGGCGATCTCGACATCCGTACGGCGTACGACGGCCGTCGTGAGACGCGGGTGGCGCTGTGCGGCTGCGGCGCGAGCGGCCACCAGCCGTACTGCGACCACTCCGGGCCCTGCGCCGCTCACTGACGGGCGGCGGAGACGGCCGGGCGGAGAGGTCCGGGGGAAGAGGGCGAGGGGGAAGAGGGCGGGGCGGTGACACAGGTCACTCTCCCTGCCGATGCACGGATTCGGTGGTTCCACCGTCTCTCCCGGTGTCAGGGAGACGTCAGCGAGCCGCGCACGAGGGAGCAGGCCTTGTCCACCGTCATTGAGCAGGCCGTGCAGGCCCGCCTGGTCGCCGCGGCGCCGCAGATGGAGTCGGTTCCGGCCACACTGCGTTACGACCGCGAGGATCCCTTCGCCGTACGCATGGCCTTCCCGCCCCCCGCGACGCTGGAGGGCAACGAGGTGTCCTGGGCGTTCTCCCGTGAGCTGCTGGCGGCAGGCATCGACGCCCCGGCCGGCGTCGGCGACGTACGCGTCAGGCCGTTCGGCTACGACCGCACGGTGCTGGAGTTCCATGCCCCCGAGGGCGTCGCCATGGTGCACATCCGCACCAGCGAGCTGCGCCGCTTCCTCAAACGCGCCCAGGGCATGGTCCCCCACGGCCAGGAGCATCTCTATCTGGACCTCGACCACAATCTGGCCGAGCTGCTGCGCGACGCCTACTGACGCCCGTCGCCGAGCAGCGCGTTGAGCTCCCCGTAGTCGTAACCGCGGGTCAGTGACGTGTATGTGCCGGCGGTGAGCAGCTCGCGGGCCGCGTCCCGGACCAGGCCGTGGACGGCCTGTGCGATCCCGGAGCCCACGCTGATGCGCGCCGCGCCGAGCCCGGCCAGCTCCGCCACATCGGGCGCGCCGGGTCCTGCCAGCACATTGAGCGGCGCGTCGATCCCCCGGGCCAGGGCCTGAACCGTCCGCGGGTCGCCGACGCCGGGCACGAAGATCCCGTCCGCTCCGGCGGCGAGGCAGGCGGCGGCCCGCTCGAGTGTCTCCTCCAGCCTTCTGTGCTCCGCGCCGATTCCGGCCAGATAGACGTCGATCCGGGCATTGACGTACAGCGGCACGTCCGCGGCGTCGGCGGCCGCGCGGGCCGCCGCGATGCGCCGCGTGTGCTCCTCGTTCGACCGTGCCCCGTCCTCGATGTTCACTCCGACGGCTCCCGCGGCCAGTACGTCGCGGACTGTCCCGGCGACGCCGTCCGCCGTTTCGGCGAATCCGCCCTCGATGTCCGCGGTGACGGGCAGGCCCACGGCGGCGGTGATGCGGGCGAGACTGTCGAGGGCGGTGGCGCGGTCCACCCGGTCGCCGTCCGCGGCACCCAGATCCCAGGCGACACCGGCGCTGGTGGTGGCGATCGCGTGCGCGCCCGCCTCGGCGACGATGCGAGCGCTCGCGGTGTCCCAGACGTTGGCGAGGACCAGCGGGCGGTCGGAGGTGTGGAGGGAGCGGAAGTGCAGGGCAAGATCGCGAAGATTCGTCATGGCCCGAACTCAATCACCGGGCGGCGGGCGGTTGCTGGCAGGAATCCGACATCAACGTGTGCAGCGCCGGGGCGGTCACGTTATTGCGTTGACAGGCCCGGAACCACCCTCGTACAGTGTATAGCGGTTCTGTAGTCGTCGATCGGAGTAGGACGTTGCTCGTCTGAGGTCTTGAGACACCGTGCGGCACAGCTTTCTTTCCTGTGTGCGCAGCGCGTGCGACCTCGGCGCTCGAGCCGTCCTCCCGACCGGGACCCTTCTGCGTGTTCCCCTTCGGCCGTCGCCCGTATCCGGTGTCTCCACCCGTTGCCCTTGCCTCTTCCACGCAACCGGAGACCCGTATGTCTGCCTTCCCCACCCACCACATCACCTGCTCCTCCCTCGCCTTCTCCTGGCCGGACGGCACGGGGGTGTTCGACGACTTCCAGCTCGCCGTCGGTCCTGGCAGGACCGGGCTGATCGGCCTCAACGGATCAGGAAAGTCCACGCTGTTGCGGCTGATCGCCGGTGACCTCACCCCGTCCGACGGAGCGGTCCGCACCACCGGCGAGGTCGGCTACCTGCCACAGAACCTGGTGCTCGACACCGGCCTGCGGGTGGACGAGGTACTGGGCATCGCCGCCACGCGCGCCGCACTGCACGCCATCGAGGCGGGCGATCCGAGCGAGGAGCACTTCACGGCCGTCGGCGACGACTGGGACGTCGAGGAGCGGGCACGCGCCGCCCTCGACGAACTCGGGCTCGGGCACATCGGCCTCGACCGCACCATCGGCGAGGTGTCGGGCGGCGAGGGCGTGCTGCTGCGGCTGGCCGCCCTGCTGCTCGCCAGGCCCGGCGTGCTGCTGCTCGACGAGCCCACCAACAACCTCGATCTGTACGCGCGCCGACGGCTGTACGACGCGGTGGCCGCCTGGTCCGGCGTGATGGTCGTGGTGAGCCACGACCGCGAACTGCTCGAACTGGTCGACCAGATCGCCGACCTGCGAGACGGGGAGGTCACGTGGTACGGCGGAAACTTCTCCGCGTACGAGGAGGCGCTCGCCGTCGAACAGGAGGCCGCCGAGCGCATGGTGCGCGTCGCCGAGTCCGATCTGCGCAGGCAGAAGCGTGAACTGACCGAGGCCCAGGTGAAGCTGGCCAAGCGCGTGCGCTACGGCCAGAAGATGTACGACACCAAACGGGAGCCGCGCGCCGTCATGAGGATGCGCAAGCGCACCGCCCAGGAGTCGGCGGGCAAGCACCGCGTCATGCACGAGGAGAAGCTCGCCGGGGCGAAGGAGCGGCTCGACGAGGCGGTGGAGGCGGTACGGGACGACGACGAGATCCGTATCGAGCTGCCGTTCACCAAGGTCCATCCGGGCCGGGGCGTACTGCGGCTGAATGAACTGACGCTCCGTTACGGAGCCGAGGTGAAAGGTGAGTTCGAGGTGCGCGGGCCCGAACGGATCGCACTGGTCGGACGCAACGGCGCGGGCAAGACCACGCTGCTGCGTACGATCGCGGGCGAGCTGGAGCCGGTCACGGGCGAGGCCGTGGCCGAGGTCCCGCTGCGCTTTCTGCCGCAGCGGCTCGACGTCCTGGACGACGCGCTGAGCGTGGTGGAGAACGTGGCGCGGTTCGCGCCCGATGCGACCAACAACCGGATCAGGGCGCGGCTCGCGCGCTTCCTCTTCCGGGGCGCACGGGCCGACCAGCCGGCCGGGACCCTGTCGGGTGGGGAGCGCTTCCGTGCGGCGCTCGCCGCGCTGCTGCTCGCCGAGCCCGCGCCGCAGCTGCTGATGCTCGACGAGCCGACGAACAACCTGGACATGGCGAGCGTAGGGAGACTGACAGCAGCATTGGAGTCGTACGAGGGAGCGCTGATTGTGGCGAGCCACGATGTGCCGTTCCTGGAGTCGATCGGCATCACCCGCTGGTTGCTGCTGGACGGCGGGCTCCGTGACATCAGCGCGGACGAGGTCAGGGACGGAGGGCTTCCGGCATAGGCCTGACGGTTGGCCGACAGCGGCCGGGATTCCGGACAGAAGATGTCCGGATTCCTGGCTAGCGTCGTTGGCATGCCTCAGAACATCGTCATCACCGGTGCACGCGAGAACAACCTCCGGGACGTCTCCCTCACCATCCCCAAGAACCGGATCACCGTCTTCACCGGGGTGTCCGGATCGGGCAAGTCGTCCATCGTCTTCGACACCATCGCGGTCGAGTCGCAGCGGCAGCTGAACGAGACCTTCACCTGGTTCATCCGGAACCGGCTGCCGAAGTACGAACGGCCGCACGTCGACGCGATCGACGATCTGTCGGTGGCGATCGTCGTCGACCAGAAACCGGTCGGCGGCAATGTCCGCTCCACCGTGGGGACCATGACCGACATCTACTCGGTGATCCGGGTGCTGTTCTCCCGGCACGGCACGCCGAGCGCGGGCGCAGCGACCGCGTACTCCTTCAACGACCCGTCCGGGATGTGCACGGAGTGCGACGGCGTGGGGCGGGTGGTCCGTCTCGACGTCGACCGCGCGATCGACTCGTCCAAGTCGCTGAACGAAGGCGCACTGCAGCTGCCGGGGCTCTCGGTCGGCAGCTGGGAGTGGAAGCTGTACGCCGAATCGGGTCACTTCGACGCCGACAAGCCGCTGGGGCAGTACACCGCCGAGGAGCGCGAACTACTGCTGAACGGCAACGGGTTCACGGTGCGGCTGGAGATGAGGACGGCCTCCGTCGATGTGCAGTTCGAGGGGATCGTCGGCCGCTTCACCCGGCTCTTCCTCAAGCGCGACACCGCCGGTCTCTCCGAGAAGCGCAGGGAGGCCGCGGGCCGCTTCACCGTTCAGCGGGTCTGCAAGGCGTGCGGCGGGACACGGCTGAACGAGGCCGCGCTCGCCACCCGTATCGACGGGCTGAACATCGCGGACTACACGCGCATGGAGGTCGCCGACCTGGTGGAGGTGCTGGGCAGGATCGACGATCCGGTCGCCACGCCGATCGCCGCCGCCGCCCGCGAGCGCCTGGAGCGGCTGGTGGGGATCGGGCTCGGCTATCTCTCCCTGGACCGGGAGACCACCACCCTCTCGGGCGGCGAGGGCCAGCGGCTCAAGATGGTGCGTCACCTGGGCAGTTCACTGACCGGGCTCACCTTCGTCTTCGACGAACCGAGCGTGGGCCTGCACCCGCGAGACGTGGGCCGGCTGAACGATCTGCTGACCCGGCTGCGCGACCGGGGCAATACGGTCCTGGTGGTGGAGCACGACCCGGACGTGATGGCGATCGCGGACCATGTCGTCGACATGGGGCCGAGGGCCGGCACGGACGGCGGGCAGGTGGTGTACGAGGGGCCGGTCGAGGAGCTGCGCAGGGCGGACACTCTCACCGGGCGGTGTCTGCGCCGTCGCGCCCCGATGAAGGAGACCTTCCGCTCCCCCGTCGACTGGTTCCCGGTGGCCGGGGCCGAACTGCACAACCTCAAAAGTATCGACGTACGGTTCCCGGCCGGGGTGCTCACGGCGGTGACGGGAGTCGCCGGATCCGGCAAGTCCACGCTGGTGTCGCAGGTGTTCACGACGGCGTACCCGGATGCGATCGTCATCGACCAGGGGGCGATCACCGCCTCGTCGCGCTCCACCCCGGCCTCGTATCTCGGGGTGATGGACACCGTCCGCAAGGTGTTCGCCAAGGAGAACGGCGTACAGCCCGGACTGTTCAGCTTCAACTCCGCGGGCGCGTGCGAGGAGTGCTCGGGGCGAGGACTCATCTACACCGATCTGGCCTTCATGGACCCGGTGACCACGACCTGCCATGTGTGCGAGGGCCGCCGCTTCCACGACGATGTACTGGAGCACCGGGTCAAGGGGCAGTCCATCGTCGACGTACTGGACATGACGGCTGCTCAGGCCATGAAGTTCTTCGAGGACAAGCCGCTGCTGCGCAAGCTGCGGACGCTCAAGGACGTCGGGCTGACGTATCTGACGCTGGGGCAGCCACTCAGTTCACTCTCCGGCGGTGAGCGCCAGCGCATCAAGCTGGCGACCCGACTGCACCGTACGGGCAGTGTGTACGTACTCGACGAGCCGACCACCGGACTGCACATGGCCGATGTGGACACCCTGGTCACGCTGCTCGACCGGCTGGTCGACGCGGGGAACTCGGTGATCTGCGTCGAGCACAACATGGATGTCGTCAAGCGGGCGGACTGGATCATCGACCTCGGCCCGGACGGCGGCAAGAACGGCGGCGAGCTCGTCTTCGAGGGCACGCCGGAGCAGCTGCTCCGGCACCGGAAGTCGTTCACAGCGGAGTACCTCCGCAGAGACCTGGGCCAGGACTGAAGACCAGAGCCGGGGATCAGGGCGGAGAGACCCGGTCCGGGGCTGAGGCGCTGCCCCGCCCCAGAGGGGGCAGGCACTCGGCCCGTCGGGATTCCGTCGCCCCAGGACGGCGGGCCATGATGGGCATCACCTGTACTCCCGACACCTCTGGAGATGCGCCCGTGCCCAGCAGGAAAGCCCTGATCCGCCGCCCGAGCCCACGCCTCGCCGAGGGTCTGGTCACCCACATCGAGCGCACCCCCGTCGACGCCGGGCTGGCGCTTGCCCAGTGGGAGACGTACGCCGAGACGCTGCGCGAGCACGGCTGGGAGACGGTCGAGACGGAACCGGCCGACGACTGCCCGGACGGCGTCTTCATCGAGGACACGGTGGTGATGTTCCGCAATGTCGCGCTGATCGCCCGCCCGGGAGCCGAATCCCGCAGGCCGGAGACGGCGGCGGTCGAGGAGACCCTGGCCGGGCTCGGCTGCTCGGTGAACTGGGTGTGGGAGCCGGGCACGCTCGACGGCGGCGACGTCCTCAAGGTCGGCGACACGATCTACGTGGGGCGGGGCGGCCGTACGAACGCGGCGGGGGTGCAGCAGCTGCGCGCAGCCTTCGAGCCGCTGGGCGCGCGGATCGTGGCCGTACCGGTGAGCAAGGTGCTGCATCTCAAGAGCGCCGTGACCGCGCTGCCGGACTCCACCGTCATCGGATACCCGCCGCTGATGGACACCCCGTCGGCCTTCCCCCGCCATCTCGCGGTGCCGGAGGAGTCGGGCGCGCATGTGGTGCTGCTCGGCGGCGGAAAGCTGCTGATGGCGGCGAGCGCGCCGAAGACGGCGGAGCTGTTCACGGATCTCGGCTATGAGCCGGTGACGGTGGACATCAGCGAATTCGAGAAGCTCGAAGGCTGCGTGACCTGTCTCTCCGTACGACTCCGCGACCTGTACGCATAACTGAATGTAACTGGACATAACGGAACCGGGCTTGGCCTGAGGCTTACTGCCGCCTTAACCTACGGTCACGTAACCTACGAATCCGTAGGTAACTCTCCCGTCCCCAGGAGCACCCGTGACAATCACCTCTCCCCAACTCGGCAGTTCGGACGCGTGGACAGACGCCCGACTGCTGTACGCGCTGGAAGAGGTGGTGGAGAAGGAACTCAACCGCCATCTCAAGGTCGCCAAGGACTGGATGCCGCACGAGTACGTGCCATTCACCGACGGCCGCAACTTCCCCGGCTTCTTCGAAGACGGCCAGGCCTGGGAAGCAGAACAGTCCAAGGTCACCGACATCGGCAAGATCGCCCTGGTCGTCAACCTCCTCACCGAGGACAATCTCCCCAGTTACCACCACGAGATCGCCTCTCTCTTCGGCCGCGACGGCGCCTGGGGCACCTGGGTGCACCGCTGGACCGCGGAGGAGGGCCGGCACGGCATCGTGATGCGCGACTACCTGCTCACCTCGCGGGCCGTCGACCCGGACAAGCTGGAAGAGTTCCGGATGACGCACATGGCGGAGGGCTTCGAGTCCGACAACCGCCACTCGATGCTGCACTCGGTGGCATACGTCGCCTTCCAGGAGCTCGCCACCCGCGTCTCGCACCGCAACACCGGACACCAGTCCGGTGACCCCGTCTGCGACCGGATGCTGGCACGGATCGCCACCGACGAGAACCTGCACATGGTCTTCTACCGGAATCTCCTGGGTGCGGCCTTCGAGATCGCCCCGGACCTGACCATGCAGTCCGTGCGCGACGTCGTCGTCAACTTCCGGATGCCCGGACACGGCATGCCCGGCTTCGAGCGGGCCGCCGCGCAGATGGCGATCGGCGAGATCTACAACATGCGGATCCACCACGACGACGTGCTGCAGCCGGTGCTGCGCTTCCTGAAGGTCCTGGAGATCGACGGGCTCGGCCCGGAGGGTCTCAAGGCGCAGGAGGAGCTCGGCCTGTACATGGGCGGGCTGGACAGCGAGGCGAGCAAGTTCGACGAGAAGCTCGCGGCGCGCAAGGCGCGGATGGCGGCGCGCGCGGCGGGCTGACCGCCCCCGTTCGCAGGCCGTCGCCGTACCCACGGCCGCACCGCACACGTCGGCGTCGCTCTGGCGGCGCAGCTCCCGCAGCTGCCGCCGCCAGGGCGGGTCCACGCGGTGCGGGGGCCGCCCGGGCGTCTTCCGCCTTCCGTCTTCCGTCTTCCGTCTTCCGTCTTCCGTCTTCCGTCTTCCGTCTTCCGACCACGTGGATCACGGTCCCGCACCCCTCCCCTCCCCGTCGCCGTACGGGGATTCTTCCTGCTGACAAGCGGTTCGCCGTACCGAACACCGGAACGCCCCAGGTCGCCTGGCATGATCGACCGGCACACTGACCAACAGGGGTGGGACAGCGATGAAGCGTGACCGGAGCACGGGCGACGGACTGAATCTCCTGCTCGCGCTGGCCGAACCGGACGACGCGCAGCGGGCGCGGGAGCGGCTGGGCCTCCAGCAGGAGACGTCGGTCGGCATACCCCAGCTCTGGACGGCCGTCCGGCTGGTGACGGGCGCCGCGGTGCCGGCTTCGGTGCTGCTGTGGATGCTGCAGGCCGACCGTCCTGAGATCAATGAAATTGTGTACAGAGCCGGGGTGAGCGCTTCGGTCCAGCGCGACATCCTGCGCGGTGTGCCGTTCGGGGCCGGCGCCGAGGGGCCGATCCCGGTCCCGCTGTCACTGCGCGGACTGGCCGATCCGGAGGGCCTGGCGGCCCCCGGCCCGCATGGTGTGATCGGCGGACTGCGGCTGGTCACCAGCATGCGGCGGGGACGCAGCGCGGCTGCGGCGGTCACGCGGGACGACTGGGCGGAGGTCGCCGCGGCCGATCTCGAGCAGCCGCTGCCGGGATTCGCGCGGTGGGCGCTGGCCATCCGCGTCGACTGCCCCGTGTCACTGCGCGAACGGTGGAGTGACCACCCGAGCTTCGCCCACCGGATGCGGCAGGCCAAAGTCGTCGACGGCCCGCGGACCTACGTGGAGAGCTGGCGTCCGGCCCTCGATGTGCTGTCCGTACTGGCTGCGGGGCACTGGGCGTTTCCGGCGCGAATGCCGGAGGCCGAGGCTGTCCTGCGACCGCTGGTCCGGGGCTCGTTGGCGGGAAACCCCGAGACCTGGGCGGTACTGGCGCAGCTGTTGCCGACTTTCTCCGGGACCGCTCCCGAGCTGATCGTCACCGCGGGGGCCATTGCCTGACCTCGGTGAGGGGCGCAGGGGGGCGGGGCGGCTGGAGTTGAACCAGCGTCCTCCGGTTCTGGAGACCGGTGCGTCTGCCTCTGCGCTACGGCCCCGCCCTTGCCGGAGATCCTAAGCCCTGTCCACCGTGGAACGCCGGGCGGGAAACGCGGGGCGGGGGAACGCGGGGCGGGGGAACGCGGGGCGGGACGGAAATCGTTTCGCCCGTTGTCAGTGCCCCCTGGTACCAATGAGGCAGTACGAGGGGGTGCGGGGGAATGGCGTACGGGGACGGGCGTGGGCGTGCGCGCCATGTGGTCGATCTGGCGGACCGGCGAGCGCTGGAGCGGTGGCGGCCGGCCGATGCGGCGGTCGTCGAGGAGGCGCGGCGGCTCAAGGAGGCCGCACTGCTCGACTTCGGGCTGACCGAGTCGGCGGTGGCTTCCTGGCTGTACGCCAAGTGCGCTCACCAGATCCCGACCACGGCGATAGACACCGCGGCCGTGGTGGCGAGCGGCGACGGTTCCTGCCTGCTCCTCTACAACCCCGGGTTCTTTGCGGAACTCGGCCTCGACGGCGTCAAGTTCGTCCTCTTCCACGAGGCGCGGCATCTGATCCACCGGCATCTGTTCACCGAGCCCGAACTGCGCGACGACCCGGTGTTCACGCTCGCGGCAGAAGTCTCCATCAACCATGTGGCGATGGTGCGGCTCGGCCGGGACGCCCTGCCGCTGCGGGACGGCGCTCCGACCGGCATCCATCCGGGCGAGGTGCACGCCGAGTACACCGCCGACCTGCGGGCGCACGGTCTCGAGCCCGTGGACTACGCCGCTTTCGTCGCCACCGACATGTCCGTCTACAGCGAGTTGAAACGGATGAAGCATCCGCCGGTGCCGCGGCCGGTGTGCGTCCATCTCACGGACGCCGGGATACCGGCCGACCAGGAGACCGTCGACACCACCGTCTCCTCCGTACTGCTCAACTCGCTGCTGGCCGCCCGCCGGGGGCATGCGGGTGCCGAGAGTGAACTGTGCGATCTGATGGACCGTACGGACGGCGCCTCGGAGCGGACAACGCGGCTGTGGGGGCGGTTGGGAGCGGGCACCCTGCGCGGGCAGACGGCGCGCACGGGCAAGGTCGACTGGTGGCAGCGGTGGCTGGTGGACGTGATGGCGTCCAAGCTGCGGGAGGGCGAGCGGCTGGTCTATCCCAAGAAGCGCGGCGCGCTGCTCGCCGCGCTGGGCCACGACCCGATGCTGTCGCGGCGCGGTCCCGTGCGCGACAAGGTGCTCGTCATCGCGTACGACACTTCGGGGTCGATGCCGCAGCATGTGGTCACGTGGCTGACCGAACTCGTCGGCGGGATCGACGGGGTGGAGGCCCACTGGCTGTCGTTCGACGGTGTGGTGATGCCGTTCGTGCCGGGTGAGCGGGTGCGCGGCGGAGGAGGCACGAGTTTCGAAGCCGTCGCGGACTATGTCGAGGGGCGCACCGCCGTCGACGGCCGCCTCCTCGAGGTGACGCCCGATGCCGTGGTGATGCTCACCGATGGATACGCCCCGGCCATCACCCCGGCAGAGCCCGACAAGTGGATCTGGCTGATCACCGAGGGCGGCGACGACTGGCCCGATGCCCACACTCCCCCGATGGCCTGCCATCGCGTCACGACAGGATCAAGATGACCAGCGCCACAACCGGCACCACCACCAACGCCACGACCAACGCCACGGCCAACGCGACGGCCAACGCGACGGCCAACGCGACGGGCCGCCGGCAGCTGTGGCGCGGCAACGCCACCTATCCGAAGCCGCCGGAAAGCTGGACCGGGGTCTCCAGGCTGGAGGCCTTCATCGACGCCATGATCGACATGGGGCAGACGGGCCAGGTCTTCGGCGAGCACGGCATCGGTAAGACGTCGACGTTCTTCTCCCATGTGGCCGAGGCCTACCCGGAGGCCGAGCTGGTCTTCGTACCGGCCGCGAATCTCACGCCGGACGATCTGCTGGCCAACGCACCCGTACGCGATCCCGACACCGGCCAACTGGTGCTGCGGCAGCTGGTGATGAGCCAGCTCAAGCCCGGCAGGCCCTTTGTGCTGCTGATCGACGACTCCCTGCAGGCCGGCGAGACCATTCAGTCGCAGCTGATGCAGATCGCCTGCAACTGGACGCTCGGTGAGTACGACCTGCGGGCGCTGGGCTGCATCGGAGTGTTCCTCAGCGACAACGAGTCGCTGGCCGAGACTTCCGCGCGCCGCAGCGACCTGGCGATCCTCGACCGGATGGTCACGATCCGGATCACCGCGAACGACACCGCGTGGCGCTTCAAGCTGGCCTCGAAGTACCGGAAATGGGACCTGAGCGGGGTGTTCACGGTGTGGGCCTCGCTGAGCCCCGCTGTGCGCGAGCTGCTCTCGCCGCGCACCCTGGACCACATCCTGGCCAACGCCCAGGAGGGCTTCCCGCTGCGGTGGGGGCTGCCGCTGATCAACGGCGAGCGGCTGCGGCTGGTCGAGCCGCGCGGTGACGGCAGCCCCGGCCAGAACCGGACCGCGGAGGTGCTCGACCGGATAGCGGCCTCCCTCGGCGTACCCAATCCACTCACGGTTCCCGACCCGGTGCGGCAGGTGGTGCGGGCCGCGCTGCGCAACCGCTGGAGCGTGCTGCTGCAAGGTCCGCCCGGCTGCGGCAAGACGGAACTCGTACGGCAGACGGTGCGCGAGGGGCTCGGCGGGCTCGAGCCGCTGTACTTCTCGCTGCCGGTGACCAACGTCGAGGACCTGTGCGCACCGATCCCGACGTCCGACGGGTCCCTGGACAATCTGCTGGCCGCCGGTTTCACCGGTCCCGAGCCGAAGGCGATCGTCTGGGACGAGTACAACCGGCCCAAGGACAAGGCGGCGTTCGCCAAACTGATGGAGATCACACAGGAGTGGTCTCTCGCGGGGCGGCGGATCGACGGGCTGCGGGCCCAGATCGCCATACAGAACCCTCCGTACCACCTCGGCCGCAAGCTGCTGGTGTCACGCAACAACATCGCGCAGGCGACCCGGTTCACCGCGTCACTGACGGTTGAGCCCGAGGACATCCCGGCCAATGAATGGCTGATCGAGAAGTACGGGCCGGTCGCCGAGACGGTGCTCGACTGGTGGAAGCACGACATCGACGAGGACGGGCGGGCCTGGATCACCAAGCGGACGATCGAGCGGCTCGTGAAACTGCATCAGCGCGGGCTGCCGCTCGAGATGGGCACGGTCTATCTGGGGGACGGCGAGTACGCGCCGGTGCCGCTGGCCGCCCTGATGGACCGTCTCGACAACCGTCCGGTGACCGGGCTGCGCGAGCTGGCCCAGCAGGTGGACGCCTGGGAGGCACGGCTGCGCGGAGCGGCGGAGCAGACGAGCGAGGGCGGAAATGACAGCGATGTGGTGCACCAGATCATCGCCAACGCCGAGCTGTCACAGCTGAAGAAGCACCGGAAGGCGGTGGCACGGCTGGTGGCTCTGCTGCCGCCGAAGCTGCGGTCGACGTATCTGGTCGGGGCTTCGGAGAAGCATCAGCGGTTCTGGATCGAGATATTCGCGGCCATGCCGCGCTGATCCGGACGGTTACTCGGGGTCCGGTGGGGCCGTGCGGTGAACACTGCGTACGGCGGCGACGTCGGCGGCCACCGCGGGCATCGGCAGATGCGCGCTGAGGGCGTCCAGCCTGCGCCGCACCGTGGTCGCGATGCCCTTGCCCAGCACAAAGCGAGTGGCGGTCGCGGCACGGGGTGCGGCGTCGAGGATCCGATGGGCCTCTCGACTGCGCATCCCGGTGTGGGCGAGGACGAGGTGGGTCAGCCGGTGTTCGTGGGCGGCGAGGGCCTCGCCGATCGCTGTGGCCGCGTGGGTGTCGATGTGGTTGTCGTCGGCGCCGAGCGTACGGGCTGCCCGGACCCGGCCGAGGTCCAGCAGCTCGACACCGGCATCTGCCGCCGCGGCGACCAGCCGGGCGCCGGCCTGCGGACCGATGCCGTTACTGGCGACGGAGAGGCGGGCCAGCCGTCCGTACGGGGCGCGGCGCAACGCGTCGACGAGCAGCAGCGCTCCACGGTCACCCAACTGGGCTGCGGATACGTACAGTTCACCGACCGCACCGCCGGCGATCAGTGCGGCGAGCGGCGCTGCCCCTGCAGGCCCGAGCGGATTGCCTCCGATGAAGATGCGCTCGATGTGCCGTCCCGCCGCGGCCGCGGTCAGCAGCGCCTCGGCCAGGACCGCGAGACCGGCCGGGTCGAGTCCTGTCTGGACGAGATCGAGGGTGCGCAGGGCCGAGGCGGCCGCGATGAGTTCGGCCGCGGCCTGCCCGCCGCCCGTGCCCAGCGGGTTGCGCTTGAGCCAGACACCGCCGACAAGGTGCTCCGAGGCCCGCAGACTGTCGGCGATCCGGCAGGCGCCCCCCGCGGTGATGCCGTTGCATCCGAGGTAGAGGGTTTCGACGCCGGCGCCCACGGTCTTCTCCGCCACGGTGGCGGCACCTTCGTCACCCAGGCCGTCGGTACCGAGCAGCAGTTGCCGCACGGGCGAGGGGCTCTCCCCGGCGCTGCTGCGCAGCGCCTCGGCTATGAGCGCGGCGCCTTCAGGGCCGAGTGCCTGCTTGCACAGATCGAGCCGCCCGTCGGGCAACGCGGTGCCCGCAGGGAAGTCCAGCCGCCGGTCCGTGGTGAGCCCGCCCCTCAACCAGTCGATGAGCGGGCCGAGTTCGGCGACCGAGCGCGGCAGCACTTCGGGCACTCCCGCGAACGGCTCGTCCTGCCCCATCACCACTCCGCTTCCCGGTAGTCCTTGAGGAAGACGCCGGCCACGGGCGCGCCCGCCTCTCCCCGCACGATCGGGTCGTACACCCGCGCCGCGCCGTCCACGATGTCCAGCGGGGTGCGGAAGCCCGCGGCGGCGATCCGTGACTTCTTCGGCACGGGATTCTCGTCGGTGATCCAGCCGGTGTCGACGCTGCACATGTGCACGCCCTGCGCCACGAGTTCGGGCCCGCTGGTGCGGGTGAGCATATTGAGTGCGGCCTTTGCCATATTGGTGTGCGGGTGCCCTGCCATCTTGTGCCGTACCGCGAACCTGCCCTCCACCGCCGTCACGTTCACGATGTAGCGGCTCGGGCGGGGCGAGGCGAGCAGCAGCGGCAGCAGCCGGTCGACCAGGAGGGTGGGGGCCAGTGCGTTGACGAGCTGGGTCTCCAGCAGCTCGGCCGGATCCAGCTCGCCGATTCGGGCCGACCAGGAGTTGGTTGGCGCGGTGTCGGGCAGCAGCCCTGCTTCATCGGCCTCGGGCAGTACGAGCGCGAGGGCGCCGCCGGCTGCGGATCGCTCCAGGGCCCGCATCGGCTCGTAGCCGGGCGCGCGCAGCACTCCGCCAGGGAGCGTTGCCCGCTCTCCGGCGGCCAGCAGCGCGTACGACTCCGGCGGGCGGCGGACCGTCTGGGCGGCGTTGTTGACGAGGATGTCCAACGGCTCGCCTTCCTCGCGCAGCCGCTCGCACAGCCCCAGTACCTGCCGGGGGTCGCGCAGATCAATGGCGATGACGGTGAGCCGGTCGAGCCATTTCGCACTGCCGGGTGCCGCTCGGAACCGGTTCAGGGTGTCGTGCGGGAAGCGGCTGGTGACCAGGAGCTCCGCGCCGTCGCGGAGCATCATCAGCGCCAACTGGAAGCCGATCTTCACCCGGCCGCCGGTGAGCAGCGCGCGGCGGCCGGAGAGGTCGGTGCTCATCGTGCGCCGTGCGGTGTTGTCGGCGGCGCACTCGGGACAGAGCAGGTGGTAGAAGGAATCGGCCTGTCGATAGAACGACTTGCAGACGTAGCAGCGCCGCGGGCGGGAGAAGACCCCGGCGGTCCCGGCGGTATCGGAGACCTCAGCGGCGTCCGCGGGCACCGCGGGCCCCAGTGGGGCGTCCTCGCGCCGGGTGATCGCCCCGGTGGCCGTGGCGGCCATGACCGCCGCGTCGGCCTCGGCCTGCGCGCCTTTGCGCACCTTCCGCCTCGCCATCCGCCCGTCCCGGGCGAATGAGGAAGCGACCTGCTCGGCGCGCAGACGTATCGGATCGTCGACGGGCATCGCGCGCAGCTTCTTCACCGTACGGTCGAATGCCGCGAGCTCCTCGTCGCTGACACGCTCCATCCCTGTCCCGCCCCCGTCGTCCCGTGCAGTGGTCCCGGCCGGATTCGAACCGGCGTATTCGTCCGTGTCGGGACGGTGCGCCTGCCTCTGCGCTACGGGACCATGCCGATGCCTGCCCGGACGGCCGGATTCGAACCGGCGTGGCCGCCCTGGCAAGGCGGTGCGCCTGCCTCTGCGCTACATCCGGGCATTGCCGGGGATCTTAGCCGCCCACCCGGTCCGCGACGTCAGCACCCCGCACCCCTGCCACCCGTCCGAGGTACGGCATTTATCCAGTTCGGTCGATGATCTGCCAAGGTGGTCGGCCATGGATCGTGATCTCCAGGTGGACGCCCACCAGTTGGGCCGTTTCTCCCGTGCGCTGGGAAGCTCGCTGACTTCGCTCCACGAGGCGAGACGGGCGCTGGAGCATGTACGGGCCGGCCAGCTGGGCACAAAGGAACTCGACGAAGCGTGCGACGGCTTCCAGGAACGGTGGAGGTACGGGGCGGAACAGCTCGGCACCCGGATCAAGACGGTGCACGACGGAGTGAAGCTGAGCCACGAGGGCTACGTCCAGGTCAACAAGGCGATCGAGTCGGCGTTCAAGGCGGTGGAGGCGCGTGCCTGAGTACCCGTATCTGGGCTGGAACCCGGTACCGGGGAGCCCGTCGGCGATCTCCGCACTCCAGAGGAAGCTCAGCACGTCGGCGACGGCACTGGGCACCGCGCACCGACTGGTCAATCAGCTGCTGGGCGAGAGCGCGTACTGGCAGGGCGAGGCGGCGGATGCGTTTCGCGGGGCGCTGGACGGTGACCTGCCGCGGTACTTGAAGAACGCGCACCGGTCGGTGTCGAAGGCGGCGTCGCAACTGCAGACGTGGCACGACGATCTGGTGGGCTACCAGGCGACGGCAAAGAGGTACGACGCGCGAGCCGAACTCGACCAGGCAGCCGTCACAAGGGCTGAAGCCCACCACGAGAAGACCCGCACCGCACCGGAGCTGACGGAGTCGGAACTGACGGCAGCGGCGGACGCGGTGACGAAGGCGAGGGAGGCGCTGGAGTCGGTACGGAAACTGGCCCGGGAGCTGGAGGAGACGCACCGGATGGAGGCGGGGCGAATCGCGAGGGCCCTGAACGAGGCAACGGACAAACTTGCGCCGCAGGAACCGGGGGCCTTGGACAAGGCGCTGAAATGGCTGGACGAGGACCTGGGTGACTTCTTGTCCGACGTGTCCGCCGCTGTCGGATTCGCAGCCCTGATCCTCGGACCGTTCTTCCCGGCTGTCGGCTTGGTGCTGTTGTTCGTAGCAGCCGGCGCCAGCATGGGTGCTCTCGCTCACCATCTGACGGATTCAAAAGTTCAGAAGTCGCTGAAAGACGGTTTCACAAAAGGTGAGTTCGATGCCGACTTCTGGGACAGCGCCGTAACGGTTACGGGTGACACACTTGGGTCCGTGCCCGGCGTGGCGGCAATCGCCCACGGGGCGAAGTCTGCTTCGGCAGCCACTCATGCGGCTACAGCCGTCGTGGATTCTGGAGGTCTCGCCGCAATGCGTGTCGGTTCAGAAGGGTTTGCGCGCGGGGCGAAAACAACAATGGATGGGATGCGTCAGGTGGAGAACCCACTTACCGAATGGGCGCTGCGGGGCACACCGCATTTGGTAAAGGAAGGCGTGAAGTACACCTTTTCGGGGGCCGGAGCGGCGACTGCCGGCAGCCACTACACCTCGCACGACGACAATGAAGCTGTCTCTCACACAGCAACGGCAGTCGATGGTACACGCGCGGTCCTCGATGATGGCCCCAGCGCTGCCGCCAAGGCCGCCCACGCGTGGGCATCCCTCTCAAGGTAGTCACGACCATAAGGCGGTTCCCATGCTCAGTAAATCAGTCTCTCCTGCACCCCCAATGTGGTTTCGGTTACCGCCGGGCTACCACGACCTCGATGCGATCAGTTCGGACGATCTGAATCAGGCGGTCTCGGCCGTCCTGCCGCCGATCCTGGAAAGCGACCCAGCAGTTGACTCATCTCTTGACGACATGCGCACCTTGCTGGGGTTACTCAGTGCCATCCGCGAAGGCGGGAGCGTCCATACCTCGATCGGGGTCCATCCCGACGGGAAGGACGGCGCTTCCATTTCGTTGTTTTCCCTGTCCGTGACACACAGCGCGTCACGGACAGCAGGGCTGGCGGTCGCACAGAGCGCTCTCGCCCTCGCCAGCTCCCCCCTCTGGAGTGCCAACACCTGCAAGCTCCTCGAACTTCCCATGGGTCTGCCCGCCGCGCTGGTGGCCGGACGCCTATCACCCCCACCACTCAGCCTGCTCGAGCGCGCCGGCGTCGACGCGGCGCCATGTGAAATCTTCCAGGCCCGCCTCACCGTGCCGTTCCCTACCGGTTCACACGTCGCCGTGGCAGATCTCGCCAGCGCCGCCACCCGTCATGCCGAGTCGTACACCGACATCCTCGAATGCATCGCTCAGACGCTGGTGTTCACTTCGCCTGCCTCGCCAATCTCGCTTCCCCAACCGCCCTCCCGCATTCTGGACTTGCTCTCGTGACGCCACCGACTGCACTGCCTCTCGTTAAGGCAGCATTCGATCACCCACCCACAATGACTGGCCATAGGCGACTCGTGATCAAGCGCCGAATCTGGCTGATCGGAGTGCTGTTTCTCGGCGCTGCGCTTGTCTACTTGGGGGTGACGTATCCTCCTTCTGACATCATCGGCTCTGTCCTCTTCAGTCTTCTCTTCTATCCCTTGGCCCTAACCGTCGCTTTCCTTGCCCTTCGCCGCACACGAAGAGTCGCTCGAATTCTCAAGGCCTATCCGTGGCAGGCGTACTCGTGCGAGTATCCGCGCCGCTCGCTGGACAGCCCGAAGGTCATCATGATCAAGTTCACTGAGGAACACACCCCTGTCCTGCGGTTCACCCCGTTCTCAGTGCACCTCGCACAGAAGCAGAATCCGCAGCCGGACATGATCTGGTTCGCCGGCGACCCCCGTTACGGCGGCGTCGTGTCCCCCGTCGGTGGGCACTTTCCGGTTCGCGTCGTGCCCGAGGCCATGGGTGAAGCCGTTCCTGACGGCACCCCCGCCGACGACGCGCGTGCGGAGCTCGCCGACCTCGTCAAGGACGGCAGAGTCCACACCACATAGGGCTGTCCGCCCTCACCCCGGCGCGTCCTCCCCCACCATCTCCACCGCCCTCTCCGCAATAGCCACCACCGGCGCATGCGTATGCCCCCGCGTGATCCCCGGCATCACCGACGCATCCACCACCCGCAGCCCCTGCACCCCCCGCACCCGCAGCCGCGGATCCGTCACCGATCCCTCGTCGCTTCCCATTCGGCATGTACCGACCGGGTGGTAGAGGGTCTGTGCCGAGGACCTGATCGACTCGGTCAGGGTCTCGTCGTCCACCCGGCCCGGATACGGGGGCATCGGCTTCGAGGCGTACGGGGTCAGTGCCGCGGATCCCAGCAGGGACTCCGCGCGGCGGATGCCCGCCAGCAGGCGGGTGAGGTCCGGGGGTGCCGTCAAGTAGCGCGGGGCGATGCGGGGCGCGACCAGCGGGTCGGGGGACGTGAGCGTGATGTGGCCCGTGCTCTCGGGCTGGAGCAGCACCACACCGATGGTGATGCCGTGCTCCGTAGGGGCGGTCAGGCCGTGGTCGATGAACGGGGCCGGGGCGAAGATCAACTCCAGGTCGGGAGCCGCCAGTTCCGGACTGCTCCGTACGAACGCCACCGCCTCCGCGAGATTCGAGGTCAGCGGCCCCCGCCGCGTCAGCAGGAAGCGCCCCACGTTTGCCAGCGTGTCCGCGCCGGTCAGGGTGACCGGGGTCGGGCAGTGGCTCGTCACCGCGAAGGACAGGTGGTCCTTGAGGCCGCAGCCCACCTCGGGAGACGCGGCGCGCAGCGGGATGCCGACCTCCTTCAGGTGGTCCGGGTCGCCGATGCCCGACAGCATCAGCAGGTGTGGGGATCCGATCGCGCCCGCGCTGAGGATCACCTCGCGGTCGGCGCGCAGCACTCCGGGCACGCCGTCGGCGACGACGCCCACCACCCGGCTGCCCTCGAACTCCAGCCTGCACACTCGGGTGTTGGTCAGTACGTCGAGGTTGGCGCGGCGCGCGGCCGGTCGCAGATAGCCGTCGGCCGCGCTCCAGCGACGGCCGCCCCGCTGGTTCAGCGGGGTGAGCGCGCAACCGCTGTGGTCGGGCCCGTTCAGCTCGGGCAGATCCGGCAGACCATCCTCCCGGCAGGCCCGAAGGAACGCCTCCGTGAGGGGGTTCGGATCCCGCGGTGGGGAGATGTGCAACGGACCGTCGGCGCCGTACACGGAGGATCCGGCCGCCACCGGGCCGGTCCAGCGTTCCGCGCGGCGGAAGTACGGTTCGAGCGCGTCGTACGACCACTCCGCCCCCGCCACCTCGCCCCACGCGTCGTAGTCGTCGCGATGCCCACGGACCCACATCATCGCGTTCAGCGAGGAGCAGCCCCCAAGCGTGTGACCGCGCGGCCAGTACAGTTCACGGCCGCCGAGTTCGGGCTGCGCCGTGGTGGTGAAGTTCCAGTCGTACGACGTCTTGAAGAGTTTCGGGAACGCGGCGGGTACCCGGAATTCCTGCTTGCGGTCACGGCCACCCGACTCGACGAGCGCCACCCGCACCGCCGGGTCCTCGGAGAGACGCGCCGCGAGTACACAGCCCGCGGACCCCGCCCCGACCACGATGTAGTCGTACCTGCTCGCGCTCAACTCGGTTCCCCTCGTTCAGCCGTCCCGGTCAGCCTGACTGCACGTGAGACGGTACCGGGCGGAAAAGGGTGACCGACGGGCTTTCGACTTCCGTCCCCTCCAAGTTGCTGTCGCCGAGCGGGAGGCCTTCGGGTACGACACTCCGGTGGCCGAGCTGTGGCCCGAGTTCGCCGCGCGGGGAAGTGGCGCCGTCACCGTAGGGCACCTGCTTACCCACTCGGCCGGCGTGCCGGGGCGGCCTGCGGGCCGTGGCGGGCGACGCGTTCAGCCCTGACCGCGCTTGAGGAGGTGCCGCTCCTTCTCGGAAAGCCCGCCCCACACCCCGAATCTCTCGTCGTTGTCCAGCGCGTACGCCAGGCACTCCACCCGGCCCTCGCACGCCCCGCACAGCTGCTTGGCCTCACGGGTGGACGTGCCAGGGGCCGGGAAGAAGAATTCGGGCCCGGCCTGGGCGCACAGTGCGGTCTCCTGCCAGGAGAGTTCTTTGTCAGTAGTGGCGTTGATCGGCATGCTGAACACGGTGCCGAACGCCGATAAACGCCGGGTCAATGAAGCATCAACGGCCCCACCGGTACCGGCGGGCTACCGGCGGGCAAGCCAACCCCGATGGCGAAGATCCGGGCGTCAACTCTCCGGCTGCGCGCTCTGCATCACCGCGAACCGCGCGCCCGCGGAATCGGCGAGCTTGGCGAAACGCCCCACGCCCTCCAGATCGACCGGGGCCATCCTGACCTTGCCTCCGAGCTCTGTCGCCCTGGCGACCGCGGCGTCGCAGTCGGCGACCTCGAAGTACGGCAGCCAGTACGGCCCTTCCGCCGCCTCTGCCGGGTCGGCGCTGAGCGGCACGATGCCGCCGAACATGCCGTCCGGGCCCGCTCCGGCGGGGCTGACCATCGTGTACGACCCGCTGCCGTCGGGCAGCGGCATGGTGCCGGTCTCCCAGCCGAAGACACCGCTGTAGAAGCGGATGGCAGCATTCGGGTCGGGGGTGTAGAGCTCCTCCCAGACCAGCGTGCCAGGGTCGTTGACGGCGTCCAGGCCTTTGATCCGGCCGGGCTGCCAGGTCGCGAAGCCGACGCCCGCAGGGTCGGCGAAGATCGCCATACGCCCCAGTTCGAATACGTCCATCGGCTCGAACACGATGGAGCCGCCAGTCTCCTCGACGGCCTTGGCCGTGGCATCGGCGTCGGGTATCTGGAAGTAGACGTTCCAGCCGGGTTCGCCCTGCTCCGGGGCGACGGCCATGCCGCCCGCGACGGTCTTCCCGTCGAGCTGGAACATCCCGTAGCCGCCGGCCTCGGGCCCGGCCGACTGGAAGGTCCAGCCGAAGAGGCCCCCGTAGAAGGTGTTCGCTGCCTCGATGTCGGGCGTGCCGAGGTCGAGCCAGTTCGGAGAGCCTGTGACAAAACGGGTGGTGAGCATCGTGCGCTCCTTCGTGGGATCCCGCTGTCCTGACTTCCCGAGTCTGCTACCGATCCCTTACGGCCGCACCCAGAAGCAGTCCTCGGACTCCATTTGCACCGGCCCCCGGGCTCATGCAGGATTTCCGGCCATGCCGTTCAGAAAGGCCCACGCCGCGTAGGCGCCCGTCGCTCCGGTCCTCGGCCAACGCGCCGCCGGACTCCGACACGAGGCCCGCCCGGATCCCCGTCCAGCGCTTGCCGAAAAGCCTCGATGCCACCGAAACTACTCCCCGCCTCCCGCCCGTCTCGCTGTCAGAGGCAGAGGGCACACTGCCGCCATGAGCATCAGGTCACCTCACGCGTCCGGTTCGGACAGTCCCCCGCTTGCCTGGGTCGGATCGATGGGCGGTCCGCTCGTGGTCGTGCCCGTTTCTGCGCTGGCACGGTGGGGCGGCTGCACTCCAGGAGGGATGATCAACAGCGATGGGGTCATCCCCGATGATTACGACCGCGCCTGCGACGTGGATGACCTGGCCGGCGTGATTACCGTGGGCGAGACGCAGGCACTGGTCCTGGCAGACGAGCCCGCTCGCAGCTGCTACCTCCCGGAATTCCAGACGTTCGTACGCTGGCCGGCCGCCGACTCCGAGTCCGAACTGCTTGCCGAGGCAGAGGCCGTCCTCGTCGATCCCGCTACCGAGTGGGAGGAGTGCGGCACATGGAGAACGGATGGCCCGGCGGTACTCATGGACTCTGCCGAGGCCGGAGCCGATCTGAACGTCGAGTACCCCGACGGCGGAGGGCTACCGGAGCAGGCTCCGGTCCCCATACCGCCAGGCCAATGGGTCGTTCGTGCAGTCCAGACCTGGGCCAACGACCAGACTTGGACGGGACTGGTCCAGCTGCTTGCCGCGGACTGCTAGCGCACCTCCGGGTCGTCTCACGCAAGCCGCCTCAAGGCCGCAGATCTCGCAGAACGGAGCAGGTCAGATGACACTCGCCGCATCAGACCAGTCGCAGCGAATCTGCTCTGCCCTGGTCACGGAGCCGCCGGGCACCGCCCAGTTGCTGCCCGCCTGATCGGCCGCCGCACCCACGGTCCGCTGTTCCTGACCGGCCGCAAGGCGCCGGCCGGGACGTCGACGCTCGATGTGTGCCCGGCGGCAGGCCGGAACGGGCTCTCGTACCAGCGAGCCGGGAGATCTTCGAGGAGAACACCCGGCTGCCGGCCGACCCGTTGGCCTCGCCCGAGGACATCGAGGCGCTGGACGGCTGGACCACGGCACCGTCATCCACGGCTCTCGTTTTAGGCGATCAGAGCGGCGATGCCTCCGGTGAGCAGACCCACGACGATGATCAGTGGGCTGCCCTTGAGCGCGACGCTGAGGTGGAATCGCAGGTCGCGGTACTCCGCCATGTCCTCGGTGCCGGGAAGGATCAGCAGGCGGGGGCGCAGCCCGGCGAAGATGATCCAGTCGATGACGACCAGGTCCCAGACGGTCAGCGTGGTGAAGATGAGGGCCGCACAGACGGCCGCGGGCAGGAATTCCAGGCCGTCGTCCAGTGCGCCGTCGAGGCCGATCATCGCCGCGATCAGCAGGGGGAGGCCGCAGACGGCCCAGATGATCACGCCGAAGAGCACCGCCACCCGGCGGCCGCGGGCGCTCTTGGGCCTGCCGTACCGGCGCTGGATCGCGGGTGGATAGTCGTTCAGCAGGAAGTCCCTGCTCATGGCCGCTCCGGCGAACACCGCCGCGGTGAACAGCACGCTGAGCGCCAGCCCGTAGCCCAGGCCGTACCCGAGGACCGCCGACCACTGCATGCCAACCTCCCGAAGCATCCCGAATCCCGGTAAGGCTTACCTAACCTTCCATCTCTCCTAAAGTCAACGTGCTGTGAAGTTCAAGGGGTTACGATGCTGTCGTGGCAACAGCAGACGGCGCCGAGCCGGCCGGGGGCCGGAGGCGCCCGGAGTTCCGCAAGGGCCGGCCTACTCTGACCAGGGAGAGGATCGCCCGGGCGGCCTTGGAGATCCTGGGTGAGGCGGGCCCGGCGGAGCTGACGATGCGCGCCGTCGGTGCGCGCCTCCACGTGTCGCCGCGGGCCCTCTACAACTACGTGGCCGATCGGCGTGATCTGCTCGGGGAGATCGTGGGTGTCTGCCAGAGGGACCGGCCAGAGCCCCGGCTGGACACCGACCGCTGGCAGGAAAGCCTGCGGACCTACTGCCGGGACCTGCGTGCCTGGTACCGGGCGCACCCGGGAATGCTGGCGCTCGCCCGCGCGGAGGACCTGACCCCGTTCGCGTCCGCTGACCTGCTGCGGCCCGACGACATCCTCGTGGGGTTCTTCCTCGACCTCGGACTGTCCCCGCAGAACGCCCGCCGGGCCTGGTCCATCACCGTCCTCCAGGTCTCCGGGTTCGCAGAGATCTGGGACGCTTGGCACGACCGGCCACCGCCCGGTTCGGACCCGGCCGGGTGGACCGGCGTGCCACCGAACCCGGCGGCCGGAGAACTCCCGCACCTGCGACGCGTCACAGCCGAATCCGCCTCAGAGCCCCCGGACGTCCTGTTCGAATCGGTCCTGGCCATGCTCATCGCGGGGGTGGAAGCCATGATGTGACCCGAGCCCGGTCGCCCCTGGCTTGTTCCTCACCTTCTTCATGTCGTCTTCGAGCAGCGTCCAGACCTCAATCAGGTTTTCCGGCTCCCCCAGTCCTGCCTCACGCACGCCCCTTGCCCCACCGAAATCACTCGTTCAGCTCAACGAGACGACCGGTGAGGAGAAGCGAGGGCCGGACGGTGTTCGAGCTTGTGCAGCGTCGTGCGGATATCCGCACGACCGTGCGTTCAGTCCTGCGCGGCGGCTGCCGGCGCCGGCAAGCAGCCGCCACCGGCGGAACTGACGCCTCCTAGTGGCTGTGACCGCCCGGCTTCGCGCCGGACTCCGACTTCGCGGCTGCCTTCGCCGCCGCCTTCTCGGCCGCCTTCCCGCCCGTGGGGTGGTGCGGCTCGTACCCCGGGATCGTGCCGTCCGGCTTCGCCACCAGGAAGAGACCGGCCATACCCATGTCCGAGTGGCTCTGGACGTGGCAGTGATACATCCACGCCCCCGCGCCCACGTGTTCGCCCGCGATGATCTGGAAGCCGAAGGAGTCCGCCGGGCCCGTGATCTTGTTGTCGATCACGCGACTGACGTCGCCTGGGCCCTCGAGCAGGCCCGTTCTGTTGTCGGCCCATCGGTGACCGTGCATATGGAAGGTGTGGTAGTACTCGCCGTGCGTGATCATGACGATCTCGACGCGATCCCCCACCGTGGCCCGGAAGTCGGGACTGGCGGTGCCCGGCCTGTTGTTGATCGTCATGTCGTTGAAGACGATGGTGAACTGCTTGTCCGGGAGGATGTCGCCCTTCCTGCGCACCACCACAGGACCGTAGAGGCCCTTGCGGATACCGCCAGTTCCGTGGTCCGTGCCCACCACATGGTCGTGGTAGTGCCAGTAACCCGCGCTGCCCGGCCGCCAGGTGCCGTCCGCGCGTTTGCCCGGGGTGTGGGTGCGCCACGTGTAGGTGCGGGTGGCGCCGGGTTCGACATGGCTCTTGCTGAACCTGGTGCCGTCGTTGGCGATGTCGTAGTCCACCCCATGGGCATGAAGGCTGACCGGTACGTCCATCGTGTTCTCGAACTCGATGTGCAGCGTGTCGCCCTCGACCAGCTCGATCATCGGGCCCGGGATCGACGCCTTGCCCTTCTCCAGGCCGTAGCCCATCTGACCGTCCGGCAGCTTCTCGGCGTACAGCCTGAGATGGCGTACCTGACCGCCGGCCGGGGCAGTCCGGGGTGCGCCCGCAGCCGAACTCCCAGAGGTCGCGGAGGTCGCCGAGGTCGCGGTCGAGGCGGAAGCGAGCGACAACGATGTCACACCCGTGGCGGCAACCGCGCTCCCCGCCAGCAGCCTCCGGTTGAAACTCCGTCTGTCCATGCCGAACTCTCCAGTCTGGTACGGAGATTGACGGGGCTCAGGTGACCCCGGGGACGGCCACACGGTAGCCGGGTGATCTTCGTTTATCCACACCCAGGACAAAGTTTGTGCCATCTGAGTCATACCTATTGGCGAACCACGAAAAGAGGTCTAGTTTCCAAGGCTGTTGTTGTGACCACAGAGGGGTGGGTGACCCATGCAGCGCGCACCACATCACCGGTCGAGATCCCGAAGAAGCGGTCTGGCGGCGGCCCTTGGGGTCGGCGCACTGACCGCGTCCCTGCTCGGCGGGGGGACCATCGCCACCGCCGAACCATATCCCGAGCCACCGTCGACAACGTTGTCCCTGCCATCGCCTCCCGGCGGCAAGAACGTACGGGTACTCGTCTTCCACGGATCGGCGACCGAGGAGTCGCCGACCGTCGACGCGGGCATCGCGGCGATCGAGAACATCGGGCTGACCGGGCCCGCCGCCGGCCGCTTCAAAACGGAAGCCACGGACGACGCCGCCGTCTTCACCAATGCCACCAAGCTCGGCAGATACAACGCGGTCGTCTTCCTCACGGGCGGCGGCGATGTGCTCGATCCCGAGCAGGAGGCCGGGCTCGAGTCGTATCTGGAGGCCGGCGGAGGGTTCCTCGGCATCCATGAGGCGGCGCGCACCGAGCCGTACTCCGACTGGTTCACCGGGCTGATCGGCGCCCGGCCCACCGGTGCCGCCGGGGCAGTGCAGCGCGCGGTCGTCGAGGTCGGCGACCGTCGGCATCCGGCCACCACGTCCCTTCCGCTGAACTGGAAGCGGCCCGACAAGTGGTTCAACTGGGCGGTGAACCCCTCCGGCAGCGTGCACACCGTGGCGCGCGTCAAGGAGAGTTCCTACGCGCCGGGCGCGGGCGCCAACGGCTGGGACCACCCGGTCTCCTGGTGCCGTGACTACGACGGCGGCCGGTCCTTCTACACCGGTATGGGCGGTACGGTCGACAGCTTCGCGGAGACGGACTTCCGCGACCATCTGCGCGGCGCCCTCGCCTGGACCTCGCGGATCTCGCGCGCCGACTGCAAGGCCACCATCAACGGCAACTACACCGCCGAGCGGGTCACCCAGCCCAACCAGCCGGGGCAGAACGACCAGATCGGCGAGCCGCACGGCCTGGTCACCGCCCCGGACGGGCGGGTGCTCTACATCGGGCGCGGCGGCGCCGACTCGAGCAGGCCCGTCATCACCGACTGGAACCACCCCGACATGGGCAAGGGTGCGGGCGAGGTCCATGTCTACGACCCGAAGACCAGGAAGGTGACGTTCGCGGGCGCGCTCGCCGTCTTCGGCAACAAGGGCGGCGGCGACGAGCTGATCAAAGTCGAGGAAGGCCTCCTCGGCATCGAGCTCGACCCCGGTTTCATGTCCAACGGCTGGGTGTATCTGCACTACACACCCCACTCGCAGCTCAACCGCGATACGCACATGGCCGAACGGCGCGTCTCCCGCTTCACCTTCGATCTCGCGGCGAACAAGCTGGCTCTCGCCTCGGAGAAGGTGCTGCTCAAGTGGCCGGTGCAGGTGCACAGTTGCTGCCACTCGGGCGGCGGGATGTCCTGGGACTCCCGAGGCAATCTCTACATCGCCACCGGTGACAACAACTCCTCGGGGTTCAGCAGCGGTTACTCCGGCAACAACCCGCAGCCCAACTTCAAGGGCGTCTCCTTCGCCGACGCACGCCGCACCGCCGGCAACACCAACAACCTCAACGGCAAGATCCTGCGGATCCACCCCGAGGACGACGGGACGTACACGCTGCCCGAAGGGAACCTCTTCACGGGCCAGGAGCCGGACGAGGGCGGCGGCAGGACGCGCGGTGAGATCTATGTGATGGGCGTACGCAACCCGGCGCGTATCTTCGTCGACAGGACGACCGACATTCTGTACGCGGGCTGGGTCGGCCCCGACGCCGGTGCGCCGAGCACCACCTGGGGCCCTGCCAAGTACGACACGTTCGCCGCCATCACCAAGCCGGGCAACCACGGCTGGCCGTACTGCATGGGCAACAAGCAGCCCTACCGCGACCGTAATCTGCCGGACCCGAGCAAGCCGCTGGGCTGGTACAACTGCGACGCGCCGAAGAACGAGTCGCCGAACAACGACGGCCTGGTGAATCTGCCGCCGGTCACCTCGAACACCATCTGGTACTCGCCACAGGGCGGCGGCCCGGACTATCCGCGGGACGCCAACGGCATCCCGAGCTACAAGGTGGAGGAGCAGAAGCTGCTGATGCCGTGGCTCAGGGGCGGCGGCCAGGCGACCATGAACGGCCCGGTGTACCGCTACGACGAGGCGAGCACCAGCACCGCGAAGTGGCCGTCGTACTGGGACGGGAAGTGGTTCGTCGGTGACTTCTACGACGGCGACCAGCCGCGCCACGCGGTACTGACCGACCCCAAGACGGTGGGCAGGGGCGGCATTCCGGTGCACGCCGAGTCCCTGAAGAAGATCATCCCGGTCGGGGCGGACGGTATCCGCAACCTCATGGACTGGAAGTTCGCGCCGGACGGATCGCTGTACGTCCTGGACTACGGACGCGGATTCTTCACCTCCGACTCCAAGTCCGCGCTGTGGCGCGTCACGTACAAGGGCGGCGAGCCGACACCGTCCGCCGAGAACCTGGCACGGAAGGCGGCGCAGTGAGAACAACGAGCCACGTGCGACACAGAACGGCAAGCTACTGGACGGCCCTGCTGTCCGCCGTGGTGATGATCCTCGGGCTGACCTCCGCGGTGGCGTACGGCAGGACCGACGAACGGGCGGCGGACCAGGTACTCACCTGGACGGCCGGCGACCCCATCGACCGCTATCTCTCCTTCCCCGCCACGGCGGTTGCGGGAAGGACGACCATCGTCTTCGAGAACAGCAAGGCGACCGGCAACACCACCGGTATGCCCCACACGCTGACCTTCGACGTCTCCGATCCCGAGTACAACAACGACGTACCGCTGAACATCCTGGCCAATCCCAACGACGACCAGGGCGGCAAGCACACCGCCGAGGTAACGCTCGCCCCCGGCCGGTACCGCTTCCACTGCACCATCCCGGGACACGGCTCCATGCAGGGGATCCTGACCGTCACCGAGGGCGGCGGCGAGGACACCACCGCGCCCGACACATCGGCGAAGGTCGAGGGCGACAGGAACGCCGACGGCGCGTACGTCGGCCAGGCCACCGTGACCGTGTCGGCGACCGACACGGGATCGGGTGTCGACAAGATCGAGTACGCGGTCGGGGCGGACGGCCCCTGGCAGGCGTACACCGCACCCGTCGTGGTCGACCAGGTGGGTACGCACAGGATCCGCTACCGGGCCCATGACAAGGCCGGGAACGTCGCGGCCCAGAAGGCGGTGGACTTCGCCGTCGTCGCTCCGCCGACCGACGACAAGACCCCGCCGGAGACCTCGGCGACGGTCAGCGGCGAGAAGGACGAGCAGGGCAGGTATCTGGGGATGGCCACGGTCACGGTGACCGCCTCCGACACCGGCTCGGGCGTCAACACCATCGAGTACGCCATCGGGGCGGGCGGCGCCTGGCAGCCGTACACGGCCCCGGTGATGGTGCACGAGACGGGCACGCACAAGGTGCGTTTCAAGGCGACCGACAAGGCCGGCAACGCGGCCGCCGAGAAGGCCGTGGACTTCACGGTCGTCACACCGCCCGCCGAGGACAAGACCCCGCCGGAGACCTCGGCCGGAGTGACGGGTGAGAAGAACTCCGACGGCGCCTACATCACCAGTGCCAAGGTGACGCTCACCGCCACCGACGCCGGCTCGGGGGTCGACAAGGTCGAGTACTCCCTCGACGGCGGGCCGTACCTCGCGTACACCACTCCCGTCATCGTCGACCGGGTGGGCTTCCACACCGTCCTGCACCGGGCGAGCGACAAGGCGGGCAACACCTCCGAGGCGAAGAAGGTGTCGTTCACCATCGCGGAGGGCGGCGGAGTCCCGGCGCCCAACTGCCCGGAGTTCGACGAGCGGTTGACGGTGATCGTCGGCGCGGTCGACACGGGAGTGCCCAACCGCATCACCCGCAGCCGCTGCACGATCAACGAGCTGATCGAGGACGAGAAGGACTGGGCGTCCCACGCGCTGTTCCTCAAGCATGTGGACAAGGTGATCGACAAGCTGCTCGCGGACGGCGTCATCGACCAGCGCGAGCACAAGAAGATCTACAAGGCGGCCAAGCAGTCCGGCATCGGCAAGCCCGGCCAGAACACCGGCTACCGCGATCTGTTCGACGGCACGCAGGCGTCGTTCAACACGTGGCAGCACGTGGGCGGCGGGTCCTTCGGGCTCAGCGGCGACGGTGCCATGACCAGCAGCACCACCGTGCCGGGCATGGGCATGCTGTGGTTCCCGCAGCGGCAGTACGGAGACTTCTCCCTGAAGCTCCAGTGGCGGGACGACGCACCGGGCGCGGGCAACGCCAACGGCGGTGTGTTCGTGCGCTTCCCGTACGTCCACAACAACCCGGAGGAGTCGCGTCCGGAGTGGGTCGCCATCAAGTACGGCCATGAGGTGCAGGTCCTGGACCGTCCTGACGGCGACATGTACAAGTCGGGCTCGGTCTACGGGTTCGACCGGGTGGGGCTCGGCGGTGCGGGTGTGACGCCGAAGGGCACCTGGAACGACTACGAGATCCGGGTGGTCGGCCAGCACTACTCGGTCTACCGCAACGGCGTGCTGATCAACGAGTTCGACAACACCGGCGGCCAGGCGTTCGTCCCGCCGCGCGGCGACGACCCCGGCACGGACGGCCGGCGGTTCTCCTCCGGCTACATCGGGCTCCAGGTCCACGGCACGACGGATGTGATCTCGTACCGCAACATCCGGGTCAAGGAGCTGTAGCCCTCGGCCCTGCTCCCGCTGGGCAGTGGCCCCCTTCCCGCATCGGGGGAGGGGGCCATTGCCAGTGGGTGCGCAGAGTGGTGATCACTGGCATCACACCTGGCCGGGCTCCTCGGTCTGCTTCTTGGCACGGCTGGGCTGGACCCGCTTCGGCTCCCCCGGCATCTTCGGGTAGTCCGGCGGGTACGGCAGGTCGCCGAGGCCGTGGTCGCGTTCGTCCTTGCGGGCGAGCTCCAGCAGGGTGTCCAGCGAGAAGGCGTGGTCGTCCATGTCCGCGTGCACATCACCCAGTTCGGCGAAACGCGCGGGCATCGTGACCAGGTCGAAGTCCAGGGGGGATACGTCGTCGACCTCGTCCCAGCGCAGGGGCGCCGAGACGGGGGCGTGCGGGCGGGGGCGTACGGAGTAGGCGGAGGCGATCGTGCGGTCGCGGGCGGTCTGGTTGTAGTCGACGAAGATCCGCTCTCCGCGCTCCTCCTTCCACCAGGCCGTGGTCACCCTGCCCGGCATGCGCCGCTCCAGTTCGCGGCCCACCGCGATGGCCGAGCGGCGTACACGGGTGAAGTCCCAGCGCGGTTCGATCGGTACGAAGACATGGAGGCCGCGGCCGCCCGAGGTCTTGGGCCAGCCACGCAGGCCGTACTCGTCAAGGAGGGCCCGCAGTTCGTGAGCGGCCCGGACGGCATCGTGGAAGTCGGTGCCGGGCTGCGGGTCCAGGTCGATGCGCAGCTCGTCGGGGTGGTCGACGGCTCCTCTGCGTACCGGCCAGGGGTGGAAGGGCAGGGTTCCGAGGTTGGCCGCCCAGATCACGGCGGCGACCTCGGTGGGGCAGATCTCGTCGGCCGAGCGTCCGCTGGGAAAGGAGATATGGGCGGTGGGAATCCAGTCGGGGAGGTTCTTGGGGGCGCGCTTCTGGAAGAAGGACTCGCCCTCGACACCGTCCGGGAAGCGCTCGAGGGTGGTCGGGCGATCGCGCAGGGCGCGGATGATCCCCTCGCCCACGGCCAGGTAGTACTGGGCCACGTCCAGCTTGGTGAAGCCCCGCTCGGGAAAGTAGATCTTGTCCGGGTTGGACAGCCGTACGGTCCGCCCGCCGACCTCCAGTTCCACCGCTGCACCCATGTGCGCCACCGTAGGCCGAGCGTAGATATGTCGCATATCGGGCAGAATCGATGCATGGATCTGCCCGTGATGCCACCCGTGAAGCCCATGCTGTCCAAGCCCGTGAAGAAAATCCCGCCGGGTATGCAGTACGAGGCCAAATGGGACGGCTTCCGCGCCATCGTGCACCGGGACGGCGACGAGCTGGTGATCGGCTCCAGGACCGGCAAGCCGCTCACCCGCTACTTTCCCGAGCTGGTCACCGTTCTGTCGGCCAACCTCCCCGACCGGTGTGTCGTCGACGGCGAGATCGTGATCGCCCACGAGGGCCGGCTGGACTTCGACCGGCTCACCGAGCGTATTCACCCGGCCGAGTCCCGGGTGAGGATGCTCGCCGAGCAGACCCCAGCGAGTTTTGTCGCCTTCGATCTGCTGGCCCTCGGTGACGAGGCCCTGCTGGACGCCCCGCTCTCGGTGCGGCGCACCACGCTGGCAGCCGCGCTGGCCGACGCCGAGCCGCCCGTGCATCTTGCGCCCGCGACCACGGACGCGGAGCTGGCGCAGGAGTGGTTCGAGCAGTACGAGGGCGCCGGGCTCGACGGAATCATCGCCAAGCCGCTGGACATGCCGTACCGGCCGGACGCCCGCCTGATGTACAAGATCAAGCACGAGCGGACGGCCGATGCCGTCGTGGCCGGCTACCGCTTCCACAAGAGCGGTCCGGTGGTCGGTTCGCTGCTCCTCGGCCTCTACGACGACTCGGGCCGTCTGCAGCACGTCGGCGTGTGCGCCGCGTTCTCCATGAAGCGGCGCGAGGAGCTGGTGGCGGAACTGGAGCCGCTGCGCATGGGGCCGGCAGAGGGCCACCCATGGGCGGCGTGGGCCGACGAGAGTGCCCATGAGGGCGCACGGCTGCCCGGCGCGCCGAGCCGCTGGTCGGGCAAGAAGGACCTCTCGTGGGTTGCGCTGCGGCCCGAGCGGGTGATCGAGGTCGCGTACGACCACATGGAGGGCGACCGTTTCCGGCACACCGCGCAGTTCCGCCGGTGGCGGCCGGACCGGGACCCCTCCGGCTGCACCTATACGCAGCTGGAGGAGCCGGTGCGGTACGACCTGGCCGAGGTGCTCTCAGCTCCCGGAAGGTGAGCAGGGACCGTCACTCGGACTGCCGCTCGGCGCGGGTGACGGAGATTGCGTGCCCGGCGCGGACGGCGCGTCCGAAGGAGACGGGTCCGGAGACGGTGAGGGGCAGGCCGAGTCCGAGGGGCTCGGGTCGGGGCTGGGATCCGGGCTCGGACCGGGCCCGGGGCCCGGGCTCCCGCTCGGGCCGGGCCCGGGGCTCGGTCCCGGCGAACCGCCCGGGTCCGGGGACGGCGATCCGCCCGGCGAGGGGCTCGGGCCGCCCGTCGGCGGCACGCTCGGCGAGCCGGAAGGACGCGGCCCGATGATGATGTCGCCCCCGCCGCCCGGTCCGCCGCCCGTTCCGCCACCGACCGGCAGCGTGGCCGGGGTCTTGCCGCCCGCACCCGGGCTGGTGGGCAGGACACCCTGGCCGTCCGGCACCGGATGGGTGCCCTTCCGGTAGAACTCCAGCCACGCCAGGACCGTACGCAGATACTCCCGCGAGTGGTTGTAGGAGAGGATCGCCCGGTCCAGATCGGCCTTGACCGCCAGATTCCGGCCGTCGGCGCAGAGATAGAGGCCGGCGGCGAGCGCGGCGTCGTGGATGTTGTGGGGGTCCTTGCGTCCGTCGCCGTTGGCGTCCTGGCCCCACCGGGCCCAGGTCGACGGGATGAACTGCATCGGCCCCACCGCGCGGTCGTAGCGCGTATCACCGTCGTAGGCACCCTTGTCGGTGTCCGGGATGTTCGCGAAACCGACGCCGTTGAGGACGGGTCCCAGGATCGGCGAGAGCGTGGTGCCGTTGGCGTCGACGCGGCCGCCACGCGCCTGCCCCGACTCGACCTTGCCGATCGCCGCGAGCAGGTGCCACGGCAGCCGGCAGCCGGGGTCGATGCGTCCGATGCGGGTCTCCGCTCCGCGGTAGGCGGCGAGGACCGTGGCGGGGATACCCGACTCCGCCCGGATCCGGCCCAGTTGGACAACGCCGGAGGGGCTGGGACCGGTCCCTACGGAGGGGCGGAGCGGCGGAAGTTCAGTGTGGTACGAATCGTCGTTGCGCGGTTCGGCCCAACTCCCGTTTTCTGAAGGTGTGTTGTGCTGCCGCACCGGCTGGGCACGCACGAGACCGGGCGCCTGCGACGCCGTGAGCGCGGCCATCGCCGCCACCGCCGCCACGGTGCCGGCCAGGCCCCTGCGCATCCGCTCCCCGCCCGGCCTCATGAGCCCGCCCCGAAGGTGTCGATGGCGGCGATGCGCCAGGTCCCGTCGCCCCGCACCACGTCCACGGCGAGCATGGCGGCGGCGTATGTCGTCTCGTCCTTCGACGCGGTCCGGGTGTTGCTCTGGTCGGCGAAGACAAGCATGCGCGCCCGGTCGCCGTCGATCAGCTCCACCCCGCTCTCCGTCACGGTGGTGGTGAGGACCAACTTCTGCTTCGGGCCCTCCTTGCGTACGGCGGCGAGCATCTCGCCGTGCTGCGCCACCGCCTTGCCCCTCAGATGCGCCTTCACGGCCTGCTCCAGGGCGCCGGGGTTGGCGAAGTTGTACGAGAAGACCGCCTCGACGGCCTGGGTGACCTGCCCCTTGACCTCGCTGGTGCGGGCGATGTCGGTGAGGGCCGTGTTGCGCGTGGCCGGCTCGTCACGCAGGCCGGACGCCTGAGCGCCGGCGAAGGCGGCGAAGCCGCCGAGCAGGACGGTGAGCACGCACAGAACCGCGGTCAGCCGAATCCTGCCGCGGGGCTTCTCGCCGGAGGCCGACGGATGCTCGGCACTGACCGGTAACCCGGCACTGACCGGTATTCCGACCCTGTCCGGCCTCGCTGTCCCGCCCGGCTTCTCCGTGCCGCCCGGCTTCCCGGCCCTGTGCGGCTTCTCTGTCCGGTCGGGCTGCTCCGGCTTCCGGTCCCGCAGCGGTCTCCGCGGCGGCGCGGGCGTGGACGCGGGGGTCTCAGGTGTCGCAGGGGCCTCAGGTGCCGCGGGGGCCTCAGGTGCCGCGGGCGTTGTGCGTGCCGCGGTCGCCAGTCGCCGTTGGCGGTTGAGGAGATGACGGGTCGTCGACATGTCCGGGGGTCCTCTCGCTGTTCACTCGGCCGCGGTGTTGCCGACCGGCGCCTGGCCGAGTGCGCTGAGCTTCCAGCCCTCGGACGTACGGGTGAGCTCGCCGAGCATCCGGCTCTCCTTCTGCGCCGGCTTGCCCTTCGGCGCGGTCACCGTGATCCGCAGGGCGACCAGCACGCTCGCCCTGCCGGCCCGGTCGTCCAGTTCCCTCACCGCGCCCGACAGCACCTTGGCGCTGGTGACCGTCCTGGACTGCTGGATCTGCTTCTCGAACTCACCGCGCCCTTGGGTCAGTTGCTTGCGAAGATCCCCGGTGGCCGAGTCCTCCCAGGTGTCGAGCCCGCGTCCGAGATCGCGGTGGTCGAGGGTGTTCATGTTCTGCACCGCCTGCTCGCCCGCGGCCAGCACCTCGTCCCGCTCCTGCGCGTACGCGAGGGAGTCGTCGTGCGCCGCCCCGTACCACGACCAGCCGCCCCATCCCGCGAAACACCCCGCCACGACTGCCAGTGCGAGAGCCACCGCCGTCAGCGGATTCCGCGTCGTCCGTGCCATGGACCCTCTGGACCCCATGGATCTCTCCCCCTCCCCTACCGGGATGTGATGTCGACGATCTGCCAGCGCCCGTCGCTCAGTTCCGCGGTGACCGACAGCTGGGCGGCGGTGGTGACGGGCGGTTTGCCCCGGCGTTCGGCAACCTGGTCGAGGAAGACCAGGAGGTGGGCACCGCGGTCGGTCAGCCGGGTCACTCCGGCCCGTACGACGTGGGTGGTGAGCGTCAGCTTCTGCTCCGCAGCCCGCTTCTCGACCTGCCCGAACAGCTCGCCGTACTGGCGGGCGGCCTTTCCGGCGAGCAGTTCCCGTGCCGACTGGCGGGTCGCTCCCGTGTTGGTGGGCGCGTACGAGAAGACCTTGCCGAGCGCACTGCTGACATCGCCGATCACCCGGGTGGTGGCCTCGGTGTCGGTGAGCGCGCGGTTTCCGGCGGCCGGAGAATTGGTCAACTCCCCGACCCGGAACAGGAGTCCGGCTCCGCCCAGCGCAAGCGCGAGGACGGCGGCGACGACCGCCGGGACGAGCCATCGCGGAGTCCGGGCACCACGACGTGGCTCCGGCTCGGGCTCATCGTTCTCGGGCGACGAACGCGGCGCCGGTAGGTGGACGGCCTTGACCTCTTCGCCCGTACTCATCCTCGGCCTCCTCCCATGCCCCTCACGCCCCGCCGACCGGAATCGCGCTGAGTGCCGTGACCTTCCAGCCGTCCGCGGTGCGGGCAAGCGTGGCTTCCAGCCGCTTGCGGTCGGTGCCGGCCGCACCGCTGCCCGGGCTGATCTCGACCCGTACCGTGGCGATCAGTTCGGCCGTACCGGCCCGGGTGTCGAGCGCCGTGAGGGCCGCGTCCGTGACGGTGGCGCGCGCCGTCGTGTCCGTCGTGGCCCTGGACCGCTTCAGCTCGTCGCGCAGCGGCCCGGTCGAGGCGTCGAGCCACTGGCGGCGCCCGGCATCGGGGTCCTTGGCATCGAAGCTGGTGAGCCGGGCGATGTGCTCCCGTCCGTCTTCCAGTGCCTCGTCACGGTTGGTCGCGTACGTCAGCGAGTCGCCGCCCCTCGCCTGCCCGTACGACCATCCGGCGAAGGCGCAGAACAGCACGGCCAGGACCACCGCGGACCAGGCGGCAAGGGCGGCCCGGCCACCTGCTCCGCCGCCACGCCTGCCCGCGCTAGTCATGCGCTGCCCCCAGCCCCAGCAAGCCGCCCAGGCCGGACGAGGAGTCCGGGACCGCGGGCAGCCCCAGGGCTCCTGGGAGCCGGCCTCCCGCGGCGGCTCCCAGGAGCATCGCGCCGGGCCGCGCGGGATCCGGCACGGGCCCGCCGCGGGGCGCGTTCGCGCTGCCGCGGACGTTGATGCCGCTGCCCGGCGAGGAGGCGCAGCGGGCCCTGGTGTTGAGTGCGGGCGCGGGCGAGGTGTCGAGACCGTTGCGGTAGGTGGTGCCGCCGTATCCGGCGGTGCAGGGCAGCGGCTCGAAGAAGGTCACCGACATACCGAAACTCGCTCCCTTGGCCGTAACGGCGGTCGAGCCCGCGGCGGCGACAGCGGGGAGCTTGACCAGCAGTTCCTCCATGCCGCGCTGCCGGGTCACGGCCACCTCGGAGGTGGTCAGCAGATTGGCGACCACCACGGCGAAGCTCGGGTCGAGGTCGCGCAGCAGGCCGCTGATCTGGCCGGCCGCGTCCGGCGCGGCGGCGATGAGCTTGCGCAGGTCGGCGTCGGAACCCTTGAGCTGTCCGGCGAGTTCTCTGGCGCCGGAGGCGAAGGACTTCAGCGCCTGGCCCTGCTCGGCCTGGGTGCGCAGCACCGTCTCACCGTCGGTCATCAGCCGGGTGTTGACGGGCAGTGCCTCGTCGGCGGCAAGGACGAACTCGTTGCCGTTGTCCAGCAGCACCTGGAGGTCGTCGCCGCGCCCGGTGAGGGCGGCGCCGAATTCGTCGACGACGGTCCGCAGGGACTCCAGGTCTACGGAGGAGGCCAGCTCGTCGACGCTGGTGAGGACTTCGGTCACGGGCGCGGGGACACGAGTGTCGGACTGGGCGATCACCGCGCCGTCCCGCAGATAGGGCCCGTCGTCGCCGGCCGGCCGCAGGTCGATGTACTGCTCGCCCACCGCGGAGAGGCTGGCGACGACGGCTTCGAGGTCTGCGGGGATCCGCGGCGCGGAGTCCTTGATCCGCAGTTCGGCCTCGACCCCCTCGTCGGTCAGCCCGATGGGTCCGACGCGGCCCACCGACACGCCTCGATAGGTGACGTTGGAGTGGGTGAACAGGCCGCCGGTCTGCGGGAGTTGGACCTTGACCGTGTAGTAGTCCCGCATACCGACGTAGTGGCCGAGGTCCGCGTAGCGGATGCCGATGAAGCCCAGCACCAGAACACCGATGATCAGGAAGGCGATGTTCTTGAGGCGGGTGGCGAGGGTGACCATCAGTTGCTCCCTTCCCCTTCGGGCACGGTCACCGAAGGCAGCGGCAGCGGGGCCGGCGGCGCACCGCCCGTCCCCGCCCGCGCGGACGGTTTGTCCTCGTCCGGCTTGTACTCGGGGATGATCGTCGTCCCCGGCACGGCCGTGACATCCAGATAGACGTTGAGGTAGTCGCCCTTCACCCCGCGCAGCACCTCGTCGGTGAAGGGGTAGGTGAGCAGCACCTGGAGCGAGTCGGGCAGTGCCTGCCCCGAGTCGGCGAGCGCCTTCAGGGTGGGCGCGAGCGCCTTGAGGTCGGCGATCGTGTCGTCCTTGCTCCTCTTGACGGTGTCGACGGCGACCGTGGAGAGCGTGCCGAGCGCGCGGAGCATCGTCAGCAACGAGCCGCGCTGCTGCTCCAGCACCTTCAGGCCCGGGCTGAGCCCGGTGAGGACCTGGCCGACCTCTTGCTTGCGGGTGGCGAGTGTGGCGGCGAGCCGGTTGACACCGTCGAGGGCTGCGGTGATGTTCCCCTTGTTCCTGTCGAGGCTGGTCACCAGCGTGTCGACCCGCTTCAGCATGGAGCGGACCTTGGGTTCTCTGCCCCCGACGGCCTTGTTGAGTTCGGTGGCAATGGTCTTGATCTGGTTGATGCCACCGCCGTTGAGCAGCAGGGACAGCGCACCGAAGACCTCTTCGACCTCCGGGTTGCGGTTGGTACGCGTCATCGGGATGGCCGCTCCGTCGGCGAGCCTGCCCGTGGCCGTCTGTGTCGTGGCGGGCGGGGAGAGCTGGATGTACTTCTCGCCGAGCAGGCTGGACTGTTCGAGGTGGGCGAAGGCGTTGGCGGGCAGTTTCACCTGACCGTTGATGCGCATGGTGACCATTGCCGACCAGTCGTCGGGGCTGAGGGTGATCTTGGTGACCCGGCCGACGGAGACATCGTTCACCTTGACCGCGGACTGCGGGACCAGGCTCAGCACATCGGCGAACTCCGCGGTGATCTCGTACGGGTCGTCCCCGAGGTCCGCCCCGCCGGGCAGCGGCAGCTGTTCGATGCCGGACACCTCGGGCATCGAACAGCCGGAGACGGTCACCGCGAGGCAGACGGTCAGGGCGAGGACCGGGGCGAGACCGGGGCCGGTACGCATGCCTCTCGTACGCGCCCCTGCCGTACGCGTGCTGCTTGCCTGCGCCCCTGTCGTACGCGTGCCCCTCCTACGCGTGCCTCTCAACGGGAGGCCCCCTTCCGCTGCTGAGGGGTGCCGTAGACCTTGCCGACGGGCGGCAGCGGCAGGCTGGGCAGTGCCTTCTGCCGGGAGGCCGTCACCGGCACCAGGCCGTCGAGGGAACCCGTCCCGGCCGGGATGACGATCTCCGGGCCGAAGCTCAGCTCGTTGATGTCGGCGCGGCCGTTGAGGGTGCGGTGCACTGGGTCGTACGCGTTCAGCACATTGCCCGCCGCAAGCGGCACGGTGTCCATGGCCTCGGCGAGCGAGGCGCGCTGGTCGACCAGGGTCCGGGTGAGCGGAACCAGCGCGTCGACGTTCTTCTTCAGGCTGCCGCGGTTCTCCTTGATGAAGCCCTTGACCTTGCCCAGTGCGGTGCCGAGTTCCTTCAGCGCGGCGCCCAGGTTCTCCTTGTCCTCGGCCAGGAACCCGGTGACGGTGGCCAGTTGCTGTTCGGCCCTGGCCACGTTGCCGTCGTTCTTCTTGAGCATCGCGGTGAAGGACTGGAGGTGGGCGAGGGTGGCGAAGAGGTCGCCGCTGCTGCCGTCCAGGGTCTTGGCCGCCTTGCCGAACTGCTCGATGGAGTCGCCGATCGCCTTGCCGTTGCCGTCGAGGTTCGCGGCTCCGGTCTCGAAGAGACCGGCGAGCGCGCCCTGCGCGTTGGCGCCCTTGGGGCCGAGCGCGGTGCTGAGCTCGGTGATCGACTCGTACAGCTGGTCGACTTCGAGTGGCATGGCGTTGCGCGCGGCGGGCAGCACCGCGCCGTCCTCGATCCGTTCCCCGCCGGTGTAGGCGGGGGCGAGCTGGATGTAGCGGTCGGCGACGACGCTGGGCGCGACGACGACGGCGTGCGCGTCCTTGGGGACCTTGACGTCCTCGTCGAGCAGCAGGGTCACCCTGACCTGGTCGCCCTGTGGCCGTACGGTGTCGACGGTGCCGACCTTGACGCCGAGGACCCGCAGCTCGGAGCCCTCGTACACACCGGTCGCCCGGCTGAAGTAGGCGGTGATACGGGTGGATCGGGAGTCCTCGAGGGCCAGTACTCCCGAGGTGCCCGCGACGGCGACGACCGCGAGGCCCGCGCCGATCCCGACGATGCGCTTGAGGTTCACGACGCGCCGCCTCGGGGCTTGGGCGGCATGCATCCGGTCGTCGGAGGCGTACCGGCGGGCAGATAGTTCTTGGGGACGAGGCCGCAGACATAGCTGTCGAACCAGCGGCCGTTGCCGAGGGTGTTGCCGACGAGGCGGTAGTACGGCCCGGCGAGGGCGAGAGTTCGGTCGAGGCTCTTGCGGTTCTTCAGCAGTACCCCGGTGACCTTGCCGAGGGCGTCCAGAGTGGGCTTCAGCTGCTGCTTGTTGTCCTGGACGACACCGGTGAGCTGGATGCCGAGGTCCCTGGTGCCGGTGAGCAGCAGATGGATGGCGTCCCGCCGTGCCTGGATCTCGCCGAGCAGCAGGCTGCCGTCCTCCAGGAGCGTCTCGAAGCTGCTCTTCTTCCCGGCCAGGGTCTTGGTGAGCTGTTTGCTGCCTCGGAGCAGTTGGGCGAGCTGGGCGTCCCGGTCGGAGACGGACCGGGAGAGCGCGGAGAGCCCGGTCGCGGCGCTGCGGACGTTGGGCGGGGAGTTCTTGAAGGTGGCGGAGATCGTGTCGAAGCTCTTGGCGAGCTGCTCGGTGTCGATCTTCCCGATGGTTTCGCCGAGTCCGTTGAAGGCCTGGGTGACGTCGTACGGGGAGGTGGTGCGGCCGGCCGGGATGCGCTCGGCGGGGTCCTGCCTGCGGGTGCCGAGCGGGTCGAGTGCCAGGTACTTCTCGCCCAGCAGCGTCTTGATGGCGATGGCCGCGGTGCTGGAGTTGCCGATCCAGGCGTCCTTCACCGTGAAGCTGACCTTGACCTTGTCGCCGTCGAGGCCTACGGCGGTGACCTCGCCGACCTTCACTCCGGCGATCCGCACCTCGTCCCCGTCGTCGAGGCCCGCGGCCTCGGTGAAGTCGGCGGTGTAGGTGGTGCCGCCGCCGATGAAGGGAAGGGATTCCGCCCGGTAGGCGGCGATGCCGAGCAGCGCCAGGACCAGCAGACCGACCAGGCTGACCGCGACGGGGTTCCGTTCCCGTACGGGCTTGATGCGGCCGGTCCGCAACGGGCCGAGCGTGAAACGGGGAATCCTGATCGTCTTCATCCCAGGCACCTCGACTCGGTGATGCCGATGCCGGTGAGCGGCTTGCTGCCGTCCGAGGTGGCGACTCCGGTGACCTTCGCCTCGCAGAGATAGAGGTTGAGCCAGGATCCGTAGGAGGCGAGACGGGAGATGGCCTGCATCTTGGCGGGCGTCTTCCGCAGGAAGTTCTCGATCGCGGGACTGTTGTCGCCCAGTTGCCTGGACAGCCGCCCGAGTTCGGCGATGTTTTGCTTGAGCGGCTTCCGGCCGTCCTGAAGGAGGTCGGCGGTGACGGTGGTCAGGTCGCCCATGGCGACGACGGCCTGCCCGAGCGGTTTGCGGTCACCGGAGAATCCCGTGACCAGCTTCTGGAGGGTGGTCACGAGGTCGTTGAATCCGGCTTCGCGGTCGTTGACCGTCTTGAGCACGGTGTTGAGGTTCTTGATGACCTGGCCGATGACTTTGTCCTTGCCTGCGACGGTGGTGGTCAGCGAGCCCACATGTCCGATCAGGCTGTCGACCGTGCCGCCCTCGCCCTGGAGGACCTGGACGATGGAGCCGGCCAGGTCGTTGATCTCGTTCGGCGAGAGTCCTTCGAACAGCGGCTGGAAGCCGTTGAAGAGCTGGGTGAGGTCGAGTGCGGGGGTGGTGCGCTCCAGTGGGATGGTGTCGCCTGCGGCGAAGCTTCGGCCGACCGGTCCGGCGCCCTGGTCAAGGTCGATGTAGCGCTGGCCGACCATGTTGAGGTACTTGATGGACGCGGTCACCGAGGCGGGCAGCTTCCGTCCCTTCCGGACACTGAAGCCGACCTCGGCAACACGGCGGTCAGCAACCCTGATGGACTCGACCTGGCCGACCTTGACCCCGGCGATCCGTACACTGTCGCCTTCGATCAGCCCTGTGGCGTCGGAGAACCGCGCCGTGTACGGGGCGGTGTCGCCCACTCCCGTATGGCCGATGCTGAACGCCAGGACGGTGGTGGCCAGTACGGTCATCACGATGAAGGCGATCGACTTGACCAGCGGTCCCGCGATGCTGCGGCGCTTCACTTGAGCTTCACCTCCGCACCTCGGAAGACCGGCCCGGTGAGCACGGCGCTCCAGTCGGGCAGGTCCTGGGGGGCTTTCTTCAGCACGGGCGCCAGCAGTTCGTTGACGAGCCGGTTCTCCTGCGGCGAGTTGGGCAGTCCGAGGTTCTCGGCCGCGGCGGCGGCCGCCGCGGGGGCGGGCCTGCCGGTGTACGGCACGGTGTAGCAGTGCGGTCCGCCCCCGGCTCTGTAGACCGGGGTGTCCTTGCCGGGCGCGTAGGCGCCCAGGGAGGGCACGGAGGTCACGTTCACATGGAGTCCCGGCTCATGGGTGCCCTTGCCGAGCGCCTTGTCCATGGCGGGCACGAACCCGGCGAGGGTGCGCAGGGTGCAGGGGAAGGAGGGCGAGTACCGCGCGAGCAGCTCCAGGGTGGGCCGGCTCACCGAGGCGAGTCGGATGAGGTTGCCCTTGTTCCGCTGGAGGAAAGTGGTCAGGTCCTGGGCGGACCTGGTCGTCGAGCCGTAGAGGCCGGCGAGTTCGGCGTGCTGGTCGGCGATGGTGCCGCTGGTGGTGGTGAAGTCGGTGAGCGCCTGGAGAACGTCCGGGGCCGCGTCCGCGTAGAGGTGACTGACCTTGACCAGCTGGGCGATGTCCCGGTTGAGGACGGGGAGTTGCGGGTTGAGTCGCTTCAGGTGCGCGTCGAGGGTGATGAGGGTCTCGCCGAGCTGGTCGCCGCGCCCTTCGAGGGCCTGGGAGACGGCTGTCAGGGTGGCGGAGAGTTTCTCCGGCTTGACGGCGGTGAGCAGCGGCAGCACGTTGTCGAGCACCTGCTCCAGCTCGATGGCGTTGCTGGAGCGGTCCTGGGGAATGGTGTCCCCCGCCTTGAGGGTGTGCGGCGAGGGGTTGCGGGCGGGCGGTACGAGCGCCACGAAACGTTCGCCGAACAGGGTGGTCGGCAGCATCTGCGCGGTGACATCGGCCGGCACCCTGCTGAGCTTGTCCGGCCGGATGGCAAGGGTGAGGCGGGCGCCTTCGCCGTCGGCGTGGATGTCGCGGACCTCGCCGACGACGACGCCGCGCAGCTTCACCTCGGCGTTGGTGTGCATTTCGTTGCCGACGGTCCCCGCGAGGACGGTGACGGTGGCGTCGTCGGTGAACTCCTTGTCGTACACGGCGACCGAGAGCCACACCAGAAGGACGGGCACCAGCAGGAAGACCACACCCGCGAGCCGTCGGCGTACCGTCTGCGCGCTCATCCGGCCACCTTCACCGTCGTGGTCGCGCCCCAGATGGCGAGGGAGAGGAAGAAGTCGGTGACGCTGATCAGCACGATGGCGTTGCGTACGGAGCGGCCGACGGCGACGCCCACGCCCGCCGGGCCGCCGGTGGCGCGGAAGCCGTAGTAGCAGTGCGCAAGGATCACCAGCACGCTGAAGATCAGCACCTTGAGGATGGAGAGCAGGACGTCGTCCGGGGAGAGGAAGAGATTGAAGTAGTGGTCGTAGGTGCCCGCGGACTGGCCGTTGAACAGCACGGTGATCCAGCGGGAGGCGAGATAGGAGCTGAGCAGGCCGATCGCGTACAGCGGGATGATGGCGACGACTCCGGCGATGATGCGGGTGGTGACGAGATACGGCATGGAGCGCACGCCCATCGCTTCGAGGGCGTCGACCTCCTCGTTGATGCGCATCGCGCCGAGCTGGGCGGTGAAGCCTGCGCCGACGGTGGCGGAGAGGGCGAGTCCGGCCACCAGCGGGGCGATCTCGCGGGTGTTGAAGTACGCCGAGATGAAGCCGGTGAAGGCGGAGGTGCCGATCTGGTTGAGGGCCGCGTATCCCTGGAGTCCGACGACCGTGCCGGTGAACAGGGTCATGGCGATCATCACGCCGATCGTGCCGCCGATGACGCCGAGGCCGCCGCTGCCGAAGGCGACCTCCGCGAGCAGCCGCTGCACCTCTTTGAGATAGCGGCGCAGGGTCTTCGGGATCCAGATCAGGGCCCGTACGTAGAAGGTGAGCTGGTCGCCGGAGCGATCGAGCCAGCCGAGCATCGGCATCTCTCAGCCCCCCTTCGCGGGGACGATCTGCAGATAGATCGCCGTGAGGACCATGTTCACGAAGAACAGCAGCATGAAGGTGATGACGACGGACTGGTTGACCGCATCGCCCACGCCCTTGGGGCCACCGCGCGGGTTGAGGCCGCGGTAGGCGGCCACGATGCCCGCGATGAAGCCGAAGATCAGCGCTTTGAGTTCGCTGATGTAGAGGTCGGGCAGCTGCGCGAGGGCGGAGAAGCTCGCGAGGTACGCGCCGGGGGTGCCGCCCTGCATGATCACATTGAAGAAGTAGCCGCCGAGAGTGCCGACGACGGAGACCATGCCGTTGAGGAGTACGGCGACGAACATGGTGGCCAGCACCCTTGGGACGACCAGGCGTTGAATGGGCGAGACACCCATGACCTCCATGGCGTCGAGCTCCTCGCGGATCGTGCGGGAGCCGAGGTCGGCGCAGATCGCGGAGCCGCCGGCGCCGGCGATCAGCAGGGCGACGATGAGCGGGCTGGCCTGCTGGATGACCGCGAGGACGCTGGCGCCGCCGGTGAAGGACTGGGCGCCGAGCTGCTGGGTGAGTGAGCCGACCTGGAGGGCGATCACCGCACCGAACGGGATCGAGACAAGGGCGGCGGGCAGGATGGTGACGCTGGCGATGAACCAGAACTGCTCGATGAACTCCCGCACTTGGAAGGGCCTGCGGAAGACCGCCCGGGTCACGGCGGCAGCCAGCGCGAAGAGCTTCCCGGTCTCGCGCAGCGGCGCGAGAGCTTTGAGGGGAGGCCGGGGCACGGGCGGGGGACGGTCGGGCGGCGCGGTGGGTCGCACCGGCAGCTGCGCGGTCATGTCGCCACACCGCCCCCGGCCGGGGCATAGCTCTGCATGATCGCTGTACGGGCGGCCTCCGGAAGCTGAGCCATCATGCCGAGCACCCTCTGCCGCCGGCGCTGTACGGCCTGGCGCACCGGCATGCCCGGGGAGGGTTCGAGCTGTGGGGCCAAGCGTTTGAGGTCGGGGCCGCTCGCCCGTGAGCCGCCGGCACTGCGCTGCTCCAGTGCGAGCGTCGCGGCGTCCTTCTCCTCCGACATCCCGATGGGGCCTTCGCGGCGTCCGCTGAGGAACTGCGCGACCACCGGTTCCTCGCTGGTGAGCAGCACTTCACGCGGCCCGAAGGTGACGAGGTTGCGGCGGAAGAGCATCCCCATGTTGTCGGGGACGGTGGCGGCGATGTCGAGATTGTGGGTGACGATCAGCATCGTCGCGTCGATCTGTGCGTTCAGGTCGATGAGGAGCTGGGAGAGATACGCGGTGCGGACCGGGTCGAGTCCGGAGTCCGGCTCGTCGCAGAGGATGATCTGCGGGTCCAGGACGAGGGCGCGGGCGAGGCCCGCGCGTTTGCGCATTCCGCCGGATATCTCGCCGGGCAGTTTCCCTTCGGCGCCGAGGAGTCCGACCATGTCCATCCGCTCCATGACGGTGCGGCGGATCTCGGACTCCTTCTTGCGGGTGTGCTCGCGCAGCGGGAAGGCGATGTTGTCGAAGAGCGTCATCGACCCGAAGAGCGCGCCGTCCTGGAACATCAGGCCGAAGAGCTTGCGCGTTTCGTAGATGTCGCGCTCGGAGCTGTTCACCATGTCGACGCCATTGATGAGGACGCGGCCGTTCTCGGGTTTGAGGAGCCCGATGATCGACTTGAGGAACACGGTCTTTCCCGTGCCCGAGGGGCCGAGCATGACGCTGACTTCTCCGGCCGGGAGGGTGAGCGTGACGTCCTGCCAGATGTTCTGCTTGCCGAAGGATTTCGTGAGCCCGTCGACCACTACCTCGATTCCCATCTCACCTCCCAGTCCAGATGACTACACACGTGTTCAGAAAGTGGCAGAAGTGCACCGGGGGCCGCACGCACGCTACGTTCGCGCACACCGCCGGGGCAAGCATGTGAACAGCGGATTCAGGACGAACTGAACCGCTTGTCACTCCATGACAATTAGGCCGGGAAACCTTGTCCGCGAATGCGTAAGCGGCGTGCGCGTGCGTGCTTGCGCGTGTGCGTGTGCATCCGTGGGCCGGTCCGGTTCGGGGGTCAGCTGCCAGGAAGTTCGGGCATGGTCGGCGGGCAGGGGGTGTTGGTCTGGCTCGGCACGCAGACGGTGCCCTGGTTCATCTCGATGTGATTTCCCGGACCAGAGATCGAGGCGCTGAACAGCTGGTCGAGGTCCTCACCCCCGGTGCCGCATCCGGAGAACTCTGGAATGGTGACAGGGCCACTGAGCGGTCCTCCCAGGAACACGTTGGGGTACGCGGGGAAACGGCCGTTGAGTTTCACCTTGAAGGGCCGTGCCGTCCGGCAGTCGGCTCCGACGTCCAGGGGGGTGCCATTGACGCTCACGTCGTACAGACGCAGTGACTGATAGAAGCCGGCGACAGCGAAGTCGACCTTGTTCGGGGGGCTTCCGTAACTTCCCGTGGAGATGACCAGCGGACCGTTCGTGAACTCCACTTTCGCCGTGACCGGTTGAAACCCGAAGGTCAGGAAGGTGGATTCGGCATCGGGAAGGTCCAGCTCCCCGAGGGAGTCGATTCGTACGAACGCGCCGCCTTCCTCCGTCTTCTTCCGGCTCAGCACACGCTTGTTCGCCAGCACATTGATCAGTTCCGGGTTCTTCCCCGGATCATTGATGATCATCGCGCCGTGCAACTTGTGGACATTGGCGAGTCCGACGGCGTAGGCACAGCCGTGCACACCGGGCGAGTTGGTGACTTTCGGCGGCGCGCCGGGCGGGGGCGGGTACACGAGGGAGTCGTCCAGCTCTCCCGTCGGCCGCTCCGCGGGACAGACGTCGTTCACCGGCGGCGGTGACGGCTCGACCGCGATGGGGCCGCTCTGCCCCTTCCCCGGCTCTTCCGGTCCACCCTGACCACCCGGCGTGGGGGACGGCGACGAGGGCGGACCGGATTCCGCCGGCACCGCAACGCTCGCCAGCCGGGCGTCCTGTCCGGCGGCGGGCTGGCAGGAGATGGCCGGGAGCGGCAGGCCGTCGGGCTGCCCCTGCCCCTCCTCCTGGCCTGTCTGCGGGCGCAGTGCGAGCGTGAAGTCGCTTGCTGTGAAGGTCACTTCGCCCGGGGCGGTCACCGTGACCGAGGGCACAGGCCCCTTGTGGAGCAGTTCCAGATCGCCGGATTCCGGTAAGGGGGTCAGCGGTGCGACCAGGTCCGGCCAGCCGGCTTCCACCGTATTGCCGTTCTGTGCCACCCGGGTGGTCAGGTCTGCCGTGCCGGCGATCGCCGTCGTACCGGCCGGCAGCGCGCCGTCGAGTACGGAGAGGGGAATGGCCGCCCGCAGCGTGGTCTCACCGGGCTGGATGGGCCGGCCGACGGCGCCGGCGTCCGGAAAGACCCCGGCGAAGCCGACACGGACGTCCTGGACCCCGGAGGGGAACCGGCACTGGTACGTCACCGTGACGCCGGCGTCGCGCGCCTGCGCCGTGGTGGAGCCGGGTCCGGCGAGTACCCCGGCGAGCAGCCCGCCCACACCCAGCACAGCCACGCGGGCGGCGCGTCGAGGCCCCCTCGACTCCCTCATCGCACATCGTCCCTGATGAGCTCTTCTCCGAGGGTCTGCACGTTCCGGCTCCTTTTCCGCTGCCTCTGGTCCGAGGGACCCCGTGCCCCACTCCGGAGGAGGTCACGGGGTCGACGACGGCTCTGCCCGCCGGTCCGCCTCAGTCCTTGGTGATGGTCTGGCCCGGCGAGACGTCGTAGGAGGCCTCGAACAGGGCCTCGTCGCCGTCATTGATGATGCCGAGGCAACTCGCGTTCGAGGCAACCAGGGAACCGCCGTCGATGACCAGCTTGTCCGTGCTGTTCTCCCAGTGGCCGGTCACGTCGCCGCTGAAGTCCGCGTCACATCCGAAGCCACTGATGTGCGCCCGGACACCGCTGATCGATCCGTCGACCCAGTCCGGATTGCCGGGATTCACATCGGAGACATTCAGCTTCCACGGCGTGCTCGAAGTGGTGACCTCGAAGGAAATACCGGCCACGGAACAGTCGGTGAAGCCGAGGTTGTTGATGTCGCCAATACCGTTGCCGTCCAGACCGCTTCCGCTCTTGAGCGTGCCGGCTGCGTCCGACGACGCGCACTCGAGCGTGGCGCTGGGAACGCTCAGGGTGGGATTGGCCGCGACGGCCGCGAAGTTCCCGCCGGGCGATACCGTCCAGGTGGCCAGTGTCGTGGCCGAGGCCGAGGTCACAGTGAGTCCGACCGCCGCGGCGAACGCGGCAGTGGCGATCATGGCACTTCTGGCAATTCTTCGCACGGGTAGTTCCTTTCAGGGGGGAGTTGGCGTACCTGATTGACCGCTCTCCACCCGAACAGGCTGAAAAGCGATAGCGGCTCACTTCATGGAACGCGGTCGAATTATTTCGGCCACCCGGTCGAGCACCTTGCGGAAGTGACGTTACGAGCGGGTAACCGGCCACGCAATACTGGTTCCAGAGTTTCCTGCAACCTGCCTACCAGCGGGTATTTTCTTATCGCCCCGCCAACAGATCGCCATGAATTCTTATCCGGAAGTGAGCACCCCCGCCCCATCCGTCCGCCCCCCCGTCCGCCGCGCGCGGCCCGCCCCCGGCCACCGTCCGCGCCATCCCGCCCTGTCCCAACTGCTGTGCAGGCGCCCTGGTCTGGTCTATGTTCAGCACTCCACGAAGTCGTCACGCCCGTCGGTCCGTGGGAGCGCTTCCCCCGCAGTTCCATCCCCCACCGGACGCCCGGAGATCGAGGGGAGAAACATGTCGAGAAGTACGCAGCCGTCCGACGCGGGAGAGCCTCTGGGCCCCCTCCCCCAGGAGTTCGCCGCGATATTCCGGCCCGAACTGCCCAGCCTGATCAAGGAGATCGGCATTGAGGTCATCCGCGCGTACCCCGAGTACGGGCGGCTCCTCAACGGCCCCTACGGCCAGGCCATCCAGGTCGGCGTCGAGCAGAACATCTCCGTCTTCGTCGATCAGGTCGCCTCGCCCTCCGCCCCCTCCCCCCTCCGCGACGAGATGTGCCGCCGCTTCGGCAGGTTCGAGGCGTACGAGGGACGCAGCCTGGAGACCCTGCAGGGCGCGTACCGGCTGGGTGCCAGGGTGGCCCTGCGGCGCGCGAAACGGGTGGGACGGCGCTACAACCTCTCCCCCACCCTGATGCTCAGCTTCGCCGACGCCCTCTTCGCGTACGTCGACGAGCTCGAAGCCCTCACCCGGGAGGGCTACTTGGAGGTCCTGTCACCCTCCGTCGCGCGGGCGGAGACGCTGCGCCGCCGACTGCTCCACCTGGTCCTCGCCGGGCCGCCCGTGCCCCGCACGGCCATCGCCGAGCTCTGCGAACAGACCGGCTGGCCGCTGCCCGAACGGGTCACCCTCGTCGCCCTGCGCTCTCCGGCAGAGTTGTCCGGATCGGATCTCGACAACGGTGTCCTGGTCGACTTGGGCAACCCCCAACCGCACTTACTGATCCCGGGACCGTTCGACGCCCAGCGAAGACACATGCTGGAACAGGCGCTGAGCGGCACCCGGGCTTCCGTGGGACTGACCGTGCCGACCGCGACCGCCGCGGACTCGATCCGCTGGGCGCGCCGCCTCTTCGACTTCATCGACGCAGGCGCCATCGACGACTCCCCTCTGGTCTGCTGCGCGGACCATATGCTCACCCTCTGGCTGCTGGCCGACCCGGCGCTGCTGGACCAGCTCACCGAACGGGAGCTCGCGCCACTGGCCGGCCTCACCCCCACCCGCCGCGACCGGCTCGTCGAGACGCTCCGGATCTGGCTCGACACCCGTGGAACGGCCGCCCAGATGGGCGAGCTCCTCGATGTGCATCCGCAGACCGTCCGCTACCGGCTACGCAATCTCGAGTCCATCTTCGGGACTCAGCTCACCGACCCCGAGGGCAGGTTCGCGACGGAGGGTGTACTGCGCGCGCTGCATCTGCGCGAGCGCACCGACGGCTCCGGGCCGTGACGACCGTGCCGGGTCACTTTCCCGTCAGGCGCGCACTCGGGGCGGCCCCGACGAGGCGGCGACTGCGGAAAGACCTCCTCCCGTCAGGATCTGTGGATGGCAGGCTCTCTAGACTCCGCAAATGATCAGTGATTCTCTCCATCTGACCGTTCTCGGCAGCGCGACGCCGTATCCGAGCGTGGACAATCCGTGCTCCGGCTACCTGGTGACCGGCGGTGACGTGCGGTTGTGGATGGACGCAGGCACCGGGACGCTGGCCCAGCTCCAACGACACGTCCGGCTGGACGAGCTGGACGCGATCTGGATCTCGCACCTCCACGCCGACCACAGCGCGGACCTGCTCACGGCCTACTACGGCGCTCTTTTCGCCGACGTACGGCTCACGGCACCGATTCCTCTGTTCGGCCCGCCAGGAATCGCCGATCGGCTCGCCCATTTCCTCACCAACACCTCCGTCCGCAGTCCGGTCGAGTCCGCTTTCGCGGTGCACGAGTTGTACGACGGTCACCGGGCCGAGGTCGGCCCACTCACCTTGACCAGCCGGGCAGTCGCGCACGGCATGCCGGCCTTCGCTCTCCGCGTCGAGGCCGGGGGCCGGGCGCTGGTCTACTCCGGGGACACCGCGCCCTGCGCGAACCTGACCAGCTTGGCCGACGGCTGCGACGCCCTGCTGTGCGAGGCCGAGAGTGCGAGCGCCCCGACGCGCGGCGAACCTGTTCACCACACGCCTGAGGACGCCGGAGAGACGGCCCGCTCGGCGAGGGCGGGCCGGTTGATCGTCACGCACGTCGGCCGTTTCCTCACCCCGGAGAAAGCGCTGGTGCGCGCCGGCACGCGGTTCGAGGGCCGGATCGACTACGCGGCCCCCGGCAGCAGCTTCTCGATCTAGGCGAGGAGCTGGCGGGCGCCGGAGTCGCGCAGGGTCCCTCGATCTGGCCGGCGCCGGAGGTGGCGTGCCCTCGGGGTCCGAGTCCGGAGGTGGTGTGCCCTCGGAGTCCGCGACCGGCGGGTCCGCGACCGGCATCGATCAACCTCTTTGCCATGGCGGTCACTTCACGCGCGCGGGCGTGGGCGGTGACGGGGCCGCCACTGTCCGTCCTGGTCCGTGTGTCGCGGGACCACCGATTCGGGGGACGGTCGGCGTTCGCGTAGGGTATGTCGGCGGTGCAGCCGGAGGCGGGCCGCCGGGCGAGTCCCGCAGGCGCGCATTTCTCGTACGACCCTGTCCTTCCCGACCAGTTCGACCGGGGCGCGGCCGACGGGATCACTGCGTACTTCGGCTCTTCCAGATCCCTGCGTAAACGGTTGCCACCCCGAGACATCCCCGCCGACAAACCCGGAAGCACGTCCGGTACGTATGGAGGGAGCAGGCCGCCGACCGCCGGCGGCCGCCCGACAGAAGAAGCAGAGAAGGACAACACGTGACCGCGTCACCCCTCATCCCCGTGCCGATCCCCGATGGCGTGGCCGCGTTGATCGGGTCCTGCATGCCGCTCCACATACTGCAGGCGGAGATCGACGCCGAGTGCGCCGTACGTGAGGTGTACCGGTTCCACGGCCCACTGTGCGCCGAGGACCGGGCGGACCGGGAGCACGCGCTGTCCACTCTGGCCCGGGCCAACAAGGTGCTGGCCGCGTACAACCCCAGGCTGATCATCAAGCCCGGCCGCGCCGCACACTGACACCGGCGCCCGGCCTCGTCATGTCCACCCTTGCAGCGACCACCCTCCGGCCTCGCAGGCGCCATCGCCCGGGCGATCCCGGGCCGGCGGTCCGCTGAGGTCGCGGGGGCCGGGTGTGGCCCGCCCGGCCCTCGCCCCGGCGCCCCCTCTATGGTTGCTTCCCATGTGGCCAGGACAGCAGCCGTCGGGGGGCGAGCAGAACTCGCAGGACCGGCACGTGAATCCGTACCAGCAGCCCAACCCGTACCAGCAGCCCCAGCAGCCGGGACAGGTGCCGTGGGCCGCCCCCACGGTCCCGGTGGGTACGCCCCCGCCTCCGCCTCCGCGGGGCGGCGGCAGAAAGACCACGGTCATCGCCGTCGCCGCGGCCGCCGCCGTGGTCATCACGGCCGCCGCAACCGGCTTCCTGGTCCTGGGCGGTGACAAGGACGACTCCGCCGACCCGAAGCGGTCCGAGTCCTCGTCGTCCCCGGGGACGGGGCCGACCCGTTCGGGCGGCGACGACGCGGCCCGTGGCGGCAACCAACCGGAACCGGTCGTTCCAGGCTGGAAGGTCGTGGTGAACGCCAAGCGCGGTATCGCCTTCGACGTGCCCGCGGAATGGGATCGCAAGTCGCAGGACTGGGCCACCTACGTCTCCGACGACCGGGATCCGGAGGAGAAGCCCCTCGTCGGCTTCGCGGCCCCGGCGATGCTCAAGGAGAAGTGGTGCCAGTCGGACGACAACATGGACGGCACCAAAGAGGACTCGGCGCTCGCCTCCGCCGGCTCCCGGCGTGAGAACGGCGCCAGGAGCGCCGAGGACGCGGCCCGCACCAACGTGTCCCTGTGGATCTACGGCGCGTACGCCCAGCCGGACAAGAAGAAGGTCAGGACCGGTGCGGCGGAGCCGTACACCACCACATCGGGCATCAAGGGCAGCGTGGTCACGGCAGTGTCCGTCGGCGTCGAGAAGAAGGGCAAGTGCGACACTGACGGCAAGGCCACCGCGTTCGCGTTCAAGGACCCCAAGGGCGACTTCGTGTCGTGGACCTTCCTCGGCGCGAAGGGCGTGCAGGAGGAAGTGCCGGACGCGACGGTGCGGAAGATCCTCAGCACGGTGCGGCTGGCCGACGGCCCGCCGGCCTCCTGAGCCGTGGGCTTTCAGACTCGTAGACCTTCTCACCTGTGAGCCTTCAGACCTGTAGGCCTTCAGCGCTTCTCGCGATGGCTCATCCAGGGCCGCCGAGCCACTACCCACCACACGGGGCTGGACGGGGCATGGCCGCGATGCGGGCGAAGGTCGCGGGAGGGCCGCGGGGGTCCTCGGCCTGAGGAGTCACTCCACGAAAGAGTCACTCCACGAAGGTGCCTTCCACGTACACCCACGCGCCGTTTCGCCGTTCGAAGGTGCTGCGCTCGTGGAGGGCGCCCCGCTGCCCATGGTGCCGGTAGCGGGCCCGGAAGGTGACGGTCCCCGTGGTGTGGAACGCGCTGCCGCCCGTCGTCTGCATGATCTCCAGACTCGTCCACTGCGTCCCGGGGTCGAGCTCCAGGTGCCGCGGTCTGGTCGCGGGGTGCCATGTACGCACCAGATACGCCACGTCCTGGGCCACGAAGGCGCTGTAGCGGGAGCGCATCAGCAGCTCGGCGGTGGGGGCGGCTTCCGCTCCGCTGTGGAACCGGCCGCAGCACTCGCCGTAGGACGCGGGCAGCCCGCAGGGGCAGGGGGAGGCGCCGGTGAGGGCCGGTGCCGGGGTGTGCTTGGAGCGTGAGCTGCGTCGGGACATGCCTCTATTTTCCAGCCAATGCGCGAATGGGCCCGCACGTGGCTTCCGGGTCATGAGGGATCTCCGTAAGCTCCTGCGCCGGACGCGACAGTTACCGTCGGTAAGGGGGATGGGGATGGATCGGGTGGGCAGCACACGACGCACCTTCATGGCGGGGGCTGCCGCGGCCGGCGGCACAGCAGCGCTGGCCACGGCACGTACAGCCGCAGCGGCCGAACAGAGGTCCCCGGACGGCACACGGGCCGCGCAGTCGGTCGCCGTGCTCGGCGGCGGCGTCGCCGGACTCACCGCCGCGCACGAGCTGGCAGAACGCGGCTTCCGGGTCACGGTCTACGAGCGCAGGGCCCTGGGCGGCAAGGCGCGCAGCATGGACGTCCCGGACAGTGCGAGGGGCGGCCGCCGCCCGCTGCCCGCCGAGCACGGCTTCCGCTTCATCCCCGGCATCTACCACAATCTGCCGGACACGATGCGGCGCATCCCGTTCCCCGGAAACGCCAACGGTGTCTGGGACAATCTGGTCGCGCCGTCCGAGATGTCGTTCGCTCGCACCGGGCGCGAGGATCTGCGGATCCCCCTGCCCTGGCCCGGACACAAGCCGCCCGAGCTCACACTCGACGAGATCCGCCGCGCGCTCACCGCCGCGCTGGACACCCTCAAAGGCATCCCGGTGCATGAGGCGGCCTACTTCGTGAACCGTGGCCTGGTCTTTCTCACCAGCTGCGCGGAGCGGCGCGACGAGAGGTGGGAGCGCACGCCCTGGTGGGAGTTCATCCGGGCCGAGCGGATGAGTTACGACTACCAGCGCATTCTGGCCGTCGGACTGACGCGGAACATCGTGGCGACCAAAGCCGAGGAGGCCAGCACCCGCACGGTCGCCACCCTCCTGGAGGCCTTCGTCTTCAATGCGCTGGGCCGGGGCGCGGACGGGCCGCTCGACCGGATCCTCAACGCCCCCACCAACGAGGCCTGGATCGACCCCTGGGTGACCCATCTGGAAGGGTTGGGCGTGGAGTTCCGTATCGGCTGGACGGTACGGGAGGTGAAGTACGGTGGCGAGCGAGTCACGTCGGCGGTGATCGAGGACCCGCAGGGCGTACGCCGGTCGGTGACCGCCGACCACTATCTCTCCGCGATGCCGGTGGAGCATGCGCGCCGGACCTGGGGGGCCGAGTTACGCGCGGCCGACCCGCAGCTGCCGCGGTGCGACAAGCTGGAGACGGACTGGATGACAGGCATCCAGTTCTATCTGACCGAGCGGGCGCCGCTGCTGGACGGACACCTCAACTGCATCGACTCGCCGTGGTCCCTGACGGCGATTCAGCAGGCCGGGCACTGGCCGTCCCGGGACTTCCCCGCCGACTACGGCGACGGCGTCGCGGTGGACTGCCTGTCCGTGGACATCTCCGAGTGGGACAAGCCCGGCATCCTGTACGGGAAGACCGCCAAGCAGTGCACCCGTACGGAGGTGGCCAGGGAGGTGTGGGCGCAGCTGAAGGCCGCCGTCAACGACACGGGCCGCACGGTCCTCAAGGACAGTGCGCTGCACTCCTGGTTCCTCGACCCGGGCGTGGACGGCCTCGGCACCCCCAACCCGACCAACCAGGACGAGCTCCTGGTCCACCCGGTCGGCACCTTCCACAACCGTCCGCAGGCCGCCACCAGGATCCCCAACTTCTTCCTGGCGGGCGACTACGTCGCCGTCGACATCGACCTGGCGACGATGGAGGGCGCCAATGCCTCGGCCCGCGCTGCCGTCAACGCCCTGCTGGACAGGACCGGTTCGACGGCGGCGCGCTGCACGGTGAAGGCACTCTTCCGCGCGCCCGAGATCGAACTGCTCAAGCGCCACGACCGCACCCGCTACCGGCTGGGGCTGCGCAACGCGTTCGATCTGGGGTGAGCCGGGCTTCACCCTCTCTGCACGCTTCGAGGCAACCATCAGGACGCTCTCCCTCGGCACGCACGACAGAAACGACGCGGGCGGCGGGCGGCGCACGACCTGCGGCGGACGGCACGAGCGGCGGGGACGCATGGCTGAGAAACCACCGGGAGCTGCCGAGTAGCGTACGGGCATGAAGCTCACGATTCTCGGCGGCGGTGGATTCCGGGTGCCTCTGGTGTACGGGGCGCTGCTCGGCGATCACGCCGAGGGCCGCGTCACCCGGGTCACGCTGCACGATGTGGACGCGGACCGCCTCGGGGCCGTGGCCAGGGTCCTTGCCGAGCAGGCCGCGGCGCAGCCGGACGCGCCCCTGGTCACGGTGACCACCGACCTGGACGAGGCCGTCCGGGACGCCGACTTCGTCTTCTCCGCGATCCGCGTCGGCGGCCTCGCGGGCCGGGCGGCCGACGAGCGGATCGCGCTGGCCGAGGGAGTGCTCGGCCAGGAGACGGTCGGCGCGGGCGGTATCGCGTACGGACTGCGCACGGTTCCGGTGGCCGTCCATATCGCCCGCCGGGTGGCGGCGCTCGCCCCCGACGCCTGGGTCATCAACTTCACCAACCCGGCGGGCCTCGTCACCGAGGCCATGTCCCGGATCCTCGGCGACCGGGTCATCGGCATCTGCGACTCACCGGTGGGGCTCGGCCGCCGGGTCGCCCGCGTGCTCGGCGCCGACCCCGGCACCGCGTGGATCGACTACGTCGGCCTCAACCACCTCGGCTGGCTGCGCGGGCTGCGGGTCGCCGGGCGCGACGAGCTGCCGCGGCTGCTCGCCGACACCGAGGCACTGGGCTCCTTCGAGGAGGGCAGGCTCTTCGGCCCCGACTGGCTCCGGTCGCTCGGCGCGATCCCCAACGAATATCTGCACTACTACTACTTCAACCGCGAGACCGTGCGCGCCTACCAGGAGGCGAAGCAGACCAGGGGTGCGTTCCTCAAGGAGCAACAGGCCGGTTTCTACGAGGCGATGAAGAAGCCCGGCGCCCCTGCCCTGGCGGCCTGGCACCGCACGCTCGCCGAGCGCGAGGCGACCTATATGGCGGCCAACCGCGAGGCGGCGGGCGTCGGCGAGCGCGATGAGGACGACCTGGAGTCCGGCGGGTACGAGAAGGTCGCCCTCGCCCTGATGCGTGCCGTTGCCCGCGACGAGCGCACCACGCTGATCCTCAATGTCCGCAATCGCGGCACCCTCTCCGTGCTCGATGCGGAGGCGGTCATCGAGGTGCCCTGCTTCGTGGATGCGAACGGCGCCCATCCGGTCGCGGTCGCCCCGCTCCCGTACCACGCCGTCGGTCTCGTGACCTCGGTAAAGGCCGTGGAGCGCGAGGTTCTGGAGGCGGCGGAGGGCGGCTCGCGCGCACATGCGGTGAAGGCGTTCGCACTGCACCCGCTCGTCGACTCGGTGACGGTCGCCCGGCGGCTCGTCGACGGCTACCGGGCCGAACATCCGGGACTCGCCTATCTGACGCGTACGTAGCGGCGGAGTCCTTACGGGTCGCTGCTGGTCACCGGCGCGGGTCGGTCGGCGAGGCGGCATCCGGCTCCGGCTCCGGCTCCGGCGGACCGTCGCCGGACGAGCCGGTGACCGGCTTCCCTGCGGGCACCCGCGCCGAGCCACAAAGGCGGGCTGCACGCGACGGGGGCGCCGAACAAGCAAGGTGAGGCGATTTCAGTGAGGCGGGCCGACTGCGCAGCGGTGAGCATCCCGCCGTGGTCCTGAGGGCAAGTAGCAGGAATGACGACCTCCGCCGGGACGACCACCCCGCCCACCCGCTCGCGCCGCGCGCTGCTGGCGGGTTCGGTCGGCAATTTCGTCGAGTGGTACGAGTTCGGCGTCTACGGCTACTTCGCGACGATCATCGCCGCGAACTTCTTCACGCCCGAGGGCGCAAGCGATGCCGAAGGCCTCGTCAAGACCTACGCGTCCTTCGCACTGGCGTTCTTCTTCCGGCCGATCGGGGCCGCGCTCTTCGGCCGGGTGGGCGACCGTATCGGCCGGCGCCCCACCCTGATCCTGGTCATCGGACTGATGACGGTCGCCACCACACTGATCGGGGTGCTGCCCACCTATGCCTCGATCGGTGCGGCCGCCCCGTGGCTGCTCACCTTCCTCCGTATCCTCCAGGGCCTCTCCGCGGGCGGCGAGTTCGGCGGCGCCGTATCGCTCATGACCGAGTTCGCGCCTCCCGGCCGACGCGGTCTGTACGGATCGTGGCAGTCCTTCACGGTCGCTCTCGGCCTGCTCGGCGGCGCGGGCGTCGCGGCGCTGCTCGCCACCGTGCTGTCCGAGGAAGCGCTGAACGGCTGGGGCTGGCGCGTGCCGTTCCTGCTGACACTGCCGCTCGGCCTGGTCGCCCTCTGGCTGCGGCTCCGTCTGGAGGAGACGCCCAGTTTCCGGCGGGTGGAGGCCGAACCGGTGCCTCCGCCGCGCACCGCCGACGTGGTGAAGGCGATTGTGCTGGGCGCCGGGCGGATCATGGGGTGGGCCGCGGCGGGCTACACCTTCCTGGTCGTCCTGCCCTCCTATCTGCAGTCCACGCTGAACGCGTCCTTCCAGGAGGCACTGATCGCCACCGTCCTCGCCAACCTCGGCTTCGCCGCGTCGATCATCCCGGCGGGGCGGCTCAGTGACCGGATCGGCCGGCGCACGGTGATGCTGACCGGCGCGGTCCTGGTCACCGCGCTGGCTCTCCCGCTCATCAATCTGCTGCAGCATCAGAGCACTTCGACCATCGCCAAAGGACTCGCGGTCTTCGCCGCCGGTGCGGTCGTCGGACTGATGGCGGGCCCGGGCCCCGCGATGCTCGCCGAGATGTTCCCGACGACCGTCCGCTGCACCGGGCTCGGCCTCGCCTACGCCCTGGCCAACGCCGTCTTCTCGGGCTGCGCCGGGCTCATCATCACCGAGCTGATCAAGAGGACGGGTGATGTCGACATCCCTGCCTACTACGCGGCCGGAGCCTGCGCGGTCAGCGTGCTCGCCCTGCTGACCCTGCGCGGCGACGACCATCGCAAGCCGCTGCGATGAAGGAGACCGGTCCGATGAGTGGCGTCGGTGCGCTGAGCGGGTTCATGCGTGAGTGGCGTCGGTGCGCTGAGCGGGGTCGTGCGATGAGAGTCGTCGGGCTGATGTCGGGGACGTCGTACGACGCGATCGACGCCGCGGCCGCCGATATCGCCCTCGGCAAGGACACCCTGACGGTGACCCCGCTCGGGATGATCAGCGAGGAATACGACGAGGAGCTGCGGACGGCGCTGGCCGGCGCGCTGCCGCCCGCCACGACCACCATGGCGGAGGTCTGCCATCTGGACACCCTCATCGGGCAGGCCTTTGCGCTCGCCGTGCGCGCCGACCGTGAACTGTGCGAGGGCCGGGCCGACCTCGTCGCCTCGCACGGTCAGACCGTCTACCACTGGGTGGCGGACGGCCAGGCGCACGGCACCCTCCAGCTCGGGCAGCCCGCCTGGATCGCCGAAGCCTCCGGCTGCCCCGTCGTCTCCGACTTCCGGCCCCGCGACATCGCCGTCGGCGGTCAGGGCGCTCCGCTGGTGAGCCTGGTCGACGTGCTGTGGCTGCGTGGCCGGCCCGGTGCGCCGGTCGCCCTGAACCTCGGCGGTATCGCCAACCTCACCGCCCTGCCCACGACGGGCGACCCGGTCGCCTTCGACACCGGCCCGGCCAATGCGCTGCTCGACGCGGCGGTGCAGGAGCTGACCGGCGGCGGGCCAGCGTACGACACCGACGGGGCACTCGCCGCCGCCGGCACGGTCCATGAGCCGCTGCTCCGGCGGCTGCTCGAGGAGCCGTACTACCGGCTGCCCGCCCCCAAGACGACGGGGAAGGAACTCTTCCATCTGTCCTATCTGCGCGCCGCGTTGGAGAATTTCGGCCGACTTCCGGCGGTGGACGTCATCGCCACGCTCACCCGGCTGACCGCGCGGACGGTCGCGGATGCGGTGCGGCCGTTGCGGGCGACCGAGGTGATCGCGTCCGGCGGCGGCACCCGCAATCCGGTCCTGATGGAGATGCTCGGCCACGAGCTCGGCGGGACACCACTGCGCACCTCGGACGAGCTGGGGCTGCCATCCGCCGCCAAGGAGGCGTACGCCTTCGCCGTCCTGGGCTTTCTGACCCTCCACGGGCTGCCGGGCAACGAGCCCGCCTGCACCGGCGCCCGCGCACCCCGCGTCCTCGGCTCGATCACTCCTGGGCGCCGCACCCTGCGGCTGCCGCATCTCCCCGGCCACTTGGTCAACTCCCTTGTCTTTACGCCCCCTTGGACGGAGTCGTACGCTCCGGCCTCATGACCTCACCCGGCATACGACCCCGAAGAATGCCGCTGCTCGCCACCGCGGGCGCGCTCCTCGCCGCCTGCCTGCTGGGCGCCTCTCCCTCGGCCACCGCCCAGGAGTCGCCCGCGCCGGTGACCGAAGCCGCCACCGTCGTCCCCGTGCAGACCACAGGGCCCGCGGACAAGCGTTTCAATCTCGTCCTGCTCGGCGACGGCTATACGGCCGCCGAACTGCCGGCCTTCCGCGCCGATGTCGACAAGCACCTCAATGTGCTCTGGTCCACCGAGCCCTTCGCCTCGTACCGCCCGTACATCAACGTCTGGGCGGTGGAGGTCCCCTCGGCCGAGTCCGGTGTCGACTGCGACCCGGCTCTGGACTCACCGCGCCGCGACACGCCTCTGAACATGGGTTTCTGGGGCGGCTGCAACGCGAGCAGCGTGCAGCGCCTGCTCACCGTCGACAGCGGGCCGGCGACGGCGCTCGCCGACCTCGTCCCCGGCTCCGTGAGCGCGAACCGGCAGATCGTGGCCCTCGCCAACAGCGACACCTACGGCGGCGCGGGCGGGACCTACGCCACGGCCTCCGGCGGCAATGCGCTCTCCTCGCTGATCACCCCGCACGAGATCGGCCATTCGCTGGGCAAGCTCCAGGACGAGTACGACTACTACGCGCGCGGAGTCGCGGGCGGTACGTACAGCGAGGGCGAGCCCTCCTCCGCCCACCACACGCTGCTCACCGAGGAGCAGATGAAGCAGCAGCGTGCCAAGTGGTGGCGCTGGCTGGGTGAGAAGAGCGAGTCCGGCGGCGTGATCGGCCGGTACGAGGGCGGTCTGTACAGCACCAAGGGCGTCTGGCGGCCCAGCAAGCACTCGATCATGAAGACCCTCGGGTACGCCTTCGACCAGGTCGAGCGCGAGGTGATGGTGCAGAAGATCTCCGCCAAGGTGAATCTCGTACAGGGCCACACCCCGAACACCGCGGCGATCGGCGACGACCGGACGGTGTGGGTGGACACCCTGCATCCGGCCGGCGGGGAACTGGATGTCGCATGGCGGCTCGACGGACGTCCGCTGCACTCCGCCGGCGATGCGCGCACCCTCGATCTGCGCCGGCTGCAACTCCCCCGCGGCACACATACGCTGACGGCCACGGTCACCGATCCGACGCCGTACGTCCGTGACCCGGCGATCCGGTCCTCCTCCGCGCTGACACGCACTGTCTCCTGGACCGTGGACACGGCACTCACCACCCGGCCGGAGCCTGTGCCCGCCGCCTTCACCGGCCACACCGACACCAAGGTCCCGGTGGGCTCCGCGACGGTCGTGCACGCCGACACCACGCACCCCGCCGACCGGACCCTGGCGGTCCGCTGGACGCTCGACGGCCGCCCGGTCACCAACCCGGGCAACGACCGCGACCTCGATCTGGGCGCGCTGCGGCTGCGGCCGGGTACCCACACCCTCACGGCCAGGATCGGCGGCACGCACTCCACGCTCAGCTGGACGGTCGACGCGGCCCCGGCGCAGGCCACGTACGCACTCTCGAAGCCGCTGCGCACGGTGCACCGGCCCGGCAGGCCGGTGGAGTACGTCTATGACGGCCCGTTCACGATGAAGCTGACGTCGCGCGACGCCCAGGACGGGTATGTGGTCACGCAGTTCAGGGTCGACGGCGACGGCTGGCAGACGTACTACGGCTGGCCGACGGATGCCGACGCGCCCTACCGTTTCACCCCGAGCGGCACGGTCATCGACGATCTCGTCCACGGCAAGCTCGGCAGGACGCGCGCCGTTCCGTGGGACGACGCGACGCCCGACTACGGCACCCACACGATCGAGTACCGGACCGTCGACTCGGCCGGGAACGTCTCCGCGCCGCAGAGGTTCCTCACGACGCTGCTTGCCCCGGCCGCCCCTGTCGGCGGGTGAGCAGGCCGCTCACGTCTGCGGTGCTCTCGTCGCCGCTTCCGTGGGCAGGTGTCGCTCCGTCAGGGCCACACAGGACGTCAGCAGCTCGGTGCCGACCCATGCCGCGGCGAACTCCCCAGGCTGGTGCCGGGGTGAGCGAGAGGGTGCTCCGCGCTCGCGGGCTGCCACGTTGCGACCTGGTCCAGGCGGTTCACCGGTCGTACGGGCCGCGCTCGTCGCCTACGAAGTGCAGGCGTCGGTGAGCAGGAAGTCGGCCTTGCCGGACTTCGCTCCCTGGATGAACGCGGCGATCTCGCCGGAGGTGTAGATCAGGGCGGGGCCGTCGGGGTCGGCGGACTGGCGCACAGCGACTCTGCCGTCGGCCAGCTTCATGGCCTCGATGCAGTTGCCGCCGTTGCCGCCGCTCCACGGCTTGTGCCAGCCTTCGGCCGGCAGGTCGGCGGCGGGCATGCCGTTGTATATGCGGTCCATTCACAGCTCCTTGCGGAGATCCATGAGGATCTCCTTCGTGCGTTGTGCAGTCGCGGCCTGGGCCGCCATGCGGTCCATGACCTCGAGGTGCGAGGCAACCTCGGGGCGCGCGTCCAGATAGACCGCGCCGGTCAGGTACTCGCTGTAGACCATGTCCGGGAGCTCCGGGACGGCGAACCGGAAGAGGACGAAGGGCCCATAGGTGCCGGGATGGTGTCCGGTCGCGAACTCCGCGATCTGCAGGGTCACATGGGGCAGCTGGGCGCCCTCCAGCAGCCGGTCGATCTGCGCTCTCATCACCCCGGGACCTCCGACGGGCCGGCGGAGCACCGTCTCGTCCATGATCACCCACAGCTTGGGGGCGTCCGGCCGGGCGAGCAGGGACTGACGTTCCATCCGCAGAGCCACATGCCGCTCGATGTCGGCCGGGTCGGTCTGGCCGACGGCGCCGCCGAGCATGATGGCGCGGGCGTAATCCTGCGTCTGCAACAGACCGGGCACGAAGTGCGGTTCATACGCACGGATGAGGCTGGCCGCGCCCTCCAGGCTGACGTACATGCTGAACCAGTGGGGCAGTACGTCGTGGAAGCGCTGCCACCAGCCCGGTTTGTTGGCCTCCTCGGCCAGCTCGACGAAGCCGCGGGCCTCATCGTCGGGGATCCCGTACGCACCGAGCAGCAACTGCACATAGGGGATTTTCAGTGCTACTTCGGCCGTCTCCATCCTGCGGATCGTGCCCGGGGCAACGCGAAGCACCTTGGCCGCTTCCTCGCGCTTGAGACCGGCACGTTCCCGCAGGTCCTGCAGCCGCCTGCCGAGGACGACCTGGCCCACAGTGGGGGCGGATCGCGGTTCACTCACTTCGAGACCTCCCCACGTGCTGTTGCGAGCAGTGTGCCACGACCCCGCAACGATGAATATGCCCACTCTGAAAATTTCAGAGTGGGCCTTGCCAAGGTGTGTGTTGCGGCGGGACAGTGGTCACGTGAACCGTGACGCGCTCACTACCCAGCTTTTGGACCCGTGCTCGGGGGCCGACCACAACCGGTACGGCTTCGAGCTGCCGGCGCGCGTCGAATTCGTTGCCAGAGCCAGAAAAATGGCCCAAGCGGTGCTCAACCGCTGGGGCGTTGGCGGCGATGTTCACGACACGGCGATGCTGGTCGTCTCCGAGCTGGTCACCAATGCGGTCGTACACACCGACGGCCATCTGGTCGCCTGCGAACTCCTCAACGGCGCCCAGCGCTTGCGCATAACCGTGCAGGACCAGGGGTCCGCACCCACCGGCCCGCGAGTGTGCCGTGTCGCCGAGGAAGAACGCGGACGAGGGCTGCTGCTGGTGGAGACAGTGAGCAGCGCCTGGGGCACGCATGCGTCGAAGTCCGGCCCGGGACGCGTCGTATGGGCTGAACTGCCCTACGTCGCGGAGATGCCGTGCTGAAGAACCGGGCGACCCTCCTCGTCCGGAGCGGCCGCCGTGACGCAGAGATGCGGATGACCCGTCTCGTCCTGCCGCCCCCGCTGGAGCCCTCGCTCGGCTGCGATGCCGTGGGCGTTCCCGTGCGGTACGGATTCCGGCTCCTGAGCCGAATGCCGCGCAGCGGCTGCGTCTTCGCCGACACCGACTGGTGGTGGTGGATCGTCCCGGCCGGCTCGGACGCGGAGCTGACCTGGCCGCTGCCCTCGCACTACGCCCGCGGGGCGTACGTACCGGCGACGAGCCTCCGTCTGATCCGGCCACCCGACGACAACAGCCCATATACCCCTCCTATCCCGCTCTATTTGATGGCCTGCCAGCTCACCGGAACCGCTCCACTATGGGCGGCCGGAGTCGGCAGCGCCAGGGGGGCATGAGCGGGCACCTCCCGGCCCAGTCAGGTTGGGCCGGGAGGTGACGGATAGTCTTCCGTGCATGTCAGAAGCCAATTCGAGCCCGGAACGGCAGGGGCTCACACCACGCCAGGCACGCCGTGTACGGACAGCCCTCTCGGCGGTCATCATGATCGCCGTGGCCGTCACTCTGGTACTGCGGCTCGGCAGCACCCACTCGGTACTCACCATGGGCTTCTACGGCATCGCGCTGATCCTCTCGGGCAGCGCACTCGTCCTCAGCCGGGTGGGGCGCACCCGGGTGGCCACGGCGGTACTCGGAGTCGGCGTCGCCGTGGCCGTGGTCGCGGAGTGGGCCGTCGCGTCGATGCGCTGACCGAGGGCCGGTGAGGGGGCGACGGGGCAGGCCCCCGCCGGGGGATGGGCGGGGGCCTGGTTCTTGGGCGGCCCGCTCCTGGGGGCCGGTCCGTGACTGATCAGTAGCGGTAGTGGTCGGGCTTGTACGGGCCGTCGACCTCGACGCCGATGTAGGCGGCCTGCTCGGGACGGAGCGTGGTCAGCTTCACGCCGAGCGCGTCCAGGTGCAGACGGGCGACCTTCTCGTCCAGGTGCTTGGGCAGCACATACACGTCGGTCGGGTACTCCTGCGGCTTGGTGAACAGCTCGATCTGGGCCAGCGTCTGGTCCGCGAAGCTGTTCGACATCACGAAGGAGGGGTGACCGGTCGCATTGCCCAGGTTCAGCAGACGGCCCTCGGACAGCACGATCAGCACCTTGCCGTCCGGGAACGTCCAGGTGTGCACCTGCGGCTTGACCTCGTCCTTGACGATCCCCGGAGTCCGAGCCAGACCGGCCATGTCGATCTCGTTGTCGAAGTGACCGATGTTCCCGACGATCGCCTGGTGCTTCATCCTGGCCATGTCCGCGGCCATGATGATGTCCTTGTTGCCCGTCGTGGTCACGAAAATGTCCGCGACACCCACCACGTCGTCCAGCGTGGCCACCTGGTAGCCGTCCATCGCCGCCTGCAGCGCACAGATCGGGTCGATCTCAGTGATGATCACCCGGGCACCCTGACCACGCAGCGACTCCGCACAGCCCTTGCCCACATCGCCGTAACCGAACACGACCGCGACCTTGCCACCGATCAGCACATCGGTAGCACGGTTGATCCCGTCGATCAGCGAATGCCGGCAGCCGTACTTGTTGTCGAACTTCGACTTCGTCACCGCGTCGTTCACATTGATCGCCGGGAACAGCAGACTCCCGTCCCGGTGCATCTCGTACAGACGATGCACACCCGTCGTCGTCTCCTCCGTGACACCACGGATCTCGGAGGCGAGTCCGGTCCAGTCGAGGGTGGAGCGGTTCAACAACTCGAGTACGCAGCGGAACTCGTCGTTGTCCGCCGTCGAGGGGTCCGGGGCCGCGCCGGCCTTCTCGAACTCCACACCCTTGTGGACCAGGAGGGTGGCGTCACCACCGTCGTCCAGGATCATGTTCGGGCCACCGGTGGGGGTGTTCGGCCAGGTCAGCGCCTGCTCCGTGCACCACCAGTACTCCTCCAGCGTCTCGCCCTTCCAGGCGAAGACAGGAATACCCGCCGCGGCGATGGCGGCGGCCGCGTGGTCCTGGGTGGAGAAGATGTTGCAGGACGCCCAGCGGACCTCGGCGCCCAGTGCGACCAGGGTCTCGATCAGGACGGCAGTCTGCACCGTCATGTGCAGTGAACCGGTGATCCGGGCACCGGCCAGCGGCTGCGAAGCCGCGTACTCCTTACGGATCGACATCAGACCGGGCATCTCGTGCTCGGCGAGAGTGATCTCCTTGCGGCCGAAGGCGGCGAGGGAAAGGTCGGCCACCTTGAAGTCAGTGGCGGACTGAGAGGGCATGGGTACTCCTCGTCTTCCTGACGCCCCGGTGTATCTCCACCGTCGCAGGCGATCGGTTCAGGGTGATGTAGTGCAGGCCCGGAGCGCCCTCGTCGAGAAGCCGCTCCGCCATCGCGATCGCATGGTCGACACCGATCCGATGAGATGCGTCCGGGTTGTCCCTGGCCGTGTGAAGTCGCCCGGCCAGGTCGTCGGGGAAGGCCGCGTCGCTGAGTTCGGCGAAGCGGCGGATCTGCCGGTAGTCGGTCGCCGGCATGATCTCGGGGATGATGGGGGTGTCGCAGCCCGCCGCCGCGGCCCGGTCGCGCAGCCTCAGGTAGTACTCGACGTCGAAGAACATCTGGGTGATGGCGTAGTCCGCGCCCGCGCGGCACTTGGCCGCGAAGTGCCGGATGTCGCTGTCCCAGTCCGGGGAGCGCGGATGACACTCGGGGAAGGCCGCGACACCGACACTGAAGTCCCCCAACTCTTTTACCAGCTCGACCAGTTCGGCCGCGTATGCCAATCCCTGCGGATGGGGGGTCCAGGCGCCCTTCGGGTCGCCGGGCGGGTCGCCGCGCAGGGCAAGGACGTCCCGGATGCCTGCGTCGGCGTACTGGCCGATGATGTGCCGCAGTTCGGCCACCGAGTGGCCCACGGCGGTGAGATGGGCCACCGGGCGCAGCGTGGTCTGCGAGGCGATCTTCTTCGTTACGGCGACGGTACGGTCCCGGGACGACCCGCCCGCGCCGTACGTCACCGAGACGAAGGCCGGCGAGAGGGCCTCGATCCTGCGGATGGCGTCCCAGAGTCGCTCCTCGCCGACGTCGGTCCTGGGCGGGAAGAACTCGAAGGAGTACGACCGCTCCCCCGCCGCCAGAACATCGCGCACTGTCCTCACGCTCGTGCCCTTCCCGTGTTGAAGTACGTGGCTTCGGGGTGGTGGATGACGATGGCGTCGGTGGACTGTTCGGGGTGGAGCTGGAATTCCTCGGAGAGCTGGACCCCGATCCGTTCGGGCTGGAGCAGGTCGGCGATCTTCGCGCGGTCCTCCAGGTCCGGACACGCTCCGTATCCGAGGGAGAAACGGGCGCCCCGGTACTTCAGGGCGAACACATCGTTCAAAAAAGTCACAGCCTCCACGTCGGCGGGGTCCTCGCCGGCGAAGCCGAGCTCGGAGCGGACCCGGGCGTGCCAGTACTCGGCCAGGGCTTCGGCAAGCTGCACGGACAGGCCGTGCAGTTCGAGGTAGTCGCGGTAGGCGTCGGCCTCGAAGAGCTCGGCGGTGGCTTCTCCGATCTTCGAGCCGACGGTGGCGACCTGCAGGCCCACCACGTCCCTCTCGCCTGATTCCTCGGGACGGAAGTAGTCCGCCAGGCAGAGCCGGCGCCCGCGCCGCTGACGCGGGAAGGAGAAACGGGTCCGCTCGGAGCCGTCGTCGTTGAGCAGGATCAGATCCTCACCCTTGGACACACAGGGGAAGTAGCCGTAGACGACCGCTGCTTCCAGCATGTTGCCGGTGTGGAGCTGGTCCAGCAAGCCACGCAGCCGCGGCCGGCCCTCGCTCTCGACGAGGTCTTCATAGCTCGGCCCGCCCGCACGGGCCTGCTTGAGACCCCACTGGCCCTTGAACAGTGCGCCCTCATCCAGCCAGGACGCATACTCCTTCAGCTGGATACCCTTGATCACCCGCGTTCCCCAGAACGGCGGGAGGGGCACCGGATTGTCGACCGCCACATCCGAGCGGCCACCACCGTCGGGCTCACTGACCTGAAGCAGCGGCGCATCACGCCTGGCCACCCGGCGCTGCTTCAGTTCGGGCAGCACAGCCCCCGGGACACCGCGTTTGACCGCGATCAGGGCATCCATCAGCCGCAGACCCTCGAACGCGTCACGGGCGTAGCGGACTTCGCCCTCGTAGATTTCGTGGAGGTCCTGTTCGACATAGGCGCGGGTCAGTGCCGCGCCGCCCAGGATGACGGGGTAGTCGGCGGCCATCTTGCGCTGGTTCAGCTCCTGAAGGTTCTCCTTCATGATGACGGTGGACTTCACCAGCAGACCGGACATGCCGATCACATCCGCACGGTGTTCCTCGGCCGCCTCCAAGATCGCGGAGACCGGCTGCTTGATACCGAGGTTGACGACGTTGTAGCCGTTGTTGGACAGAATGATGTCGACGAGGTTCTTCCCGATGTCATGGACATCCCCGCGGACCGTGGCCAGCACGATCGTGCCCTTGCCCTCCGCGTCGGACTTCTCCATGTGCGGCTCCAGGAAAGCCACCGCGTTCTTCATCACCTCCGCCGACTGAAGGACGAACGGCAGCTGCATCTGACCGGAGCCGAACAGCTCACCGACAACCTTCATCCCCTCCAGCAGGGTGTCGTTCACGATGGCCAGCGCCGGCCTCGACTGCAGGGCCTCCTCCAGATCCGCCTCCAGACCGTTCTTCTCACCATCGATGATCCGCCGCTTGAGACGCTCCTCCAGCGGCAGCGCCATCAGCTCCTCGGCCTTGCCCGCCTTCATCGACTTCATGTTGACGCCCTCGAAAAGCTCCATGAGCTTCTGCAAGGGGTCATAACCCTCCGCACGGCGGTCGTAGATCAGATCGGAGGCGACCTTGACCTGCTCCTCCTCCAGCCGCGCAATCGGCAAAATCTTGGACGCATGCACGATCGCGGAATCCAGACCGGCCTTCACACACTCATCCAGGAACACCGAGTTCAGCACCACACGCGCAGCCGGATTGAGACCGAAGGAAATATTCGACAGACCCAGCGTGGTCTGCACATCAGGATGACGCCGCTTCAGCTCACCGATCGCCTCGATCGTGGCGATACCGTCCTTACGGGACTCCTCCTGACCCGTGCAGATCGTGAACGTCAGACAGTCGATCAGAATGTCCGACTCATGCACACCCCAGTTACCCGTCAGATCCTCAATCAGCCGCTCCGCGACAGCAACCTTGTGCTCGACCGTGCGGGCCTGGCCCTCCTCATCAATGGTCAGCGCGATCAGCGCCGCACCATGCTCCCGCGCCAGAGCCGTCACCCTCGCAAACCGCGACTCCGGCCCGTCCCCGTCCTCATAATTGACCGAGTTGATGACCGCACGCCCACCCAGCTTCTCCAACCCCGCCCGCAACACCGGCAGTTCCGTCGAATCCAGCACAACCGGCAACGTCGAAGCAGTCGCGAACCGGCCCGCCAGCTCCTCCATGTCCGCCACACCATCACGGCCGACATAGTCCACACACAGATCCAGCATGTGCGCACCCTCACGGATCTGATCCCGCGCCATCTCCACACAATCGTCCCAGCGGCCCTCAAGCATCGCCTCCCGGAACTTCCTGCTGCCATTGGCGTTGGTCCGCTCACCGATCGCCATATACGCCGTGTCCTGACGGAACGGCACACTCTGATACAACGACGCAGCACCCGGCTCCGGACGCGGATCCCGCACCGTGGGCACCACACCACGCACCCGCTCCACCACCTGCCGCAAATGCTCCGGCGTCGTACCGCAGCACCCCCCCACCAACGACAGCCCGTACTCCCGCACAAACGTCTCCTGCGCATCCGCCAGCTCACCCGCCGACAACGGATAATGCGCACCATCACGACCCAGCACCGGCAGCCCCGCATTGGGCATACACGACAACGGCACACGCGAATGCCGCGCCAGATACCGCAGATGCTCACTCATCTCCGCCGGACCCGTCGCACAGTTCAGACCGATCATGTCGATCCCCAACGGCTCCAACGCCGTCAACGCCGCACCGATCTCCGAACCAAGCAGCATCGTCCCCGTCGTCTCCACCGTCACCGAACAGATCAACGGCAGACTCACACCCATCACATCCAACGCCCGGCGGGCACCCAGCACCGCCGCCTTCGTCTGCAACAGATCCTGCGTCGTCTCCACCAGCAACGCATCCGCACCACCAACGATCATGCCCTCAGCATTCTGCTGATACGCATCCCGCAACGTCACATACGGCGCATGCCCCAACGTCGGCAGCTTCGTCCCCGGCCCCATCGAACCCAGCACCCACCGCTGCCGCCCCGACGAAAGGGTGAACTCATCCGCCACCTCACGCGCAATCCGCGCCCCCGACTCCGACAGCTCGAACACCCGCTCAGGAATGTCGTACTCCGCCAACGCCGCAAAGTTCGTACCGAACGTGTTCGTCTCCACACAGTCCACACCCACAGCGAAATACGCCGCATGCACCGACCGCACAATGTCCGGACGCGTCACATTCAGAATCTCGTTACAACCCTCAAGATTCTCGAAATCCTCCAACGACGGATCCTGCGCCTGAAGCATCGTGCCCATCGCACCATCAGCCACCACCACACGAGTGGCAAGCGCCTCACGAAGAGCGTCGATACGGGCCGCGCTCATCCCGCTGCCGCCAGATAGGGCGCGAGTCCGGCCGCCGCCTCGGCTCCGTACGTACCGCCTGCGCGTGCCGTCAGCTCGGCGCCCTTCAGTTCCTCCGGCTGGGTGCCGGTGGTCTCCAGGACGGTGGTCGCCAGCGTGCTGCCCAACTGCGCCGCGCGTTGCAGGCCGAGGCCCCACGCGGTCGCGGCCAGAAAGCCCGCCCGGAAGGCGTCCCCCGCGCCGGTCGGTTCGATTCGGCCGGCCGGCGGGACGGACGGGATGTCGAGGGGGCGCAGTCCGGCTCGTTCCAGATGGACCCCGTCCGCGCCCCGGGTGGTCACCCAGGTGCCGACCCGCCCGAGGATCTGCTGCTCGGTCCAGCCCGTCCGCTCCTGGATGAGCACACTCTCGTACTCATTGGTGAACAGATAGGCGGGGCGGTCGAGCAGTGCCCGGACCTCCTCGCGTCCCATGACCGCGAGCTGCTGCGAGGGGTCGGCGGCGAACCGCAGGCCGAGGGCCGTGCATTCACGGGTGTGGCGGATCATGGCCTCGGGGTCGTTGGGCGAGATCACCACGAGATCCAGTCCCCCGGACCGTTTGTGCACCGGAAGCAGGTCGATGGTGCGTGCTTCTCTCATGGCTCCGGCGTAGAAGGAGCCGATCTGGTTGTGGTCGGCGTCGGTGGTGCACACGAAGCGCGCGGTGTGCAGCGATTCACTGACGTGCACCGAGTCGGTGTCGACGCCGTTCTCCTTGAGCCAGACCTGGTAGTCGGCGAAATCCGTGCCCACCGCTCCGACGAGGTAGGGGCCGAGACCCAGCCGGCCGAGGCCGAAGGCGATGTTCGCCGCGACGCCGCCGCGCCGGATCTCGAGTTCCTCGACGAGGAAGGAGAGTGAGACCTTGTCGAGGCTGCCGGCGATGAGCTGCTCGGTGAACCGGCCGGGGAAGACCATGAGGTGGTCCGTTGCGATCGAACCAGTTACGGCTATGCGCACGGTCACTGCTCCTTCTGCGGTGGATGTACCTTCGGCTGCCGGGGCCGGTCAGTCGGCGATGGCTGCCTGGCGCAGCTTCTCGGCACGGTCGGTGGACTCCCAGGTGAAGTCGGGGAGGTCCCGGCCGAAGTGCCCGTACGCGGCGGTCTGTGCGTAGATGGGCCGCAGCAGGTCGAGGTCGCGGATGATCGCGGCCGGGCGCAGGTCGAAGACCTGGTCGATGGCGGCCTGGATGCGCGGCACGGGGACGGTCTCGGTGCCGAAGGTCTCGACGAAGAGTCCGACCGGCTCGGCCTTGCCGATGGCGTACGCGACCTGGACCTCGCAACGCGCCGCGAGTCCCGCCGCGACGACGTTCTTGGCGACCCAGCGCATCGCGTATGCCGCGCTGCGGTCCACCTTGGAGGGGTCCTTGCCGGAGAACGCGCCGCCACCGTGGCGGGCCATGCCCCCGTACGTGTCAATAATGATCTTCCGGCCGGTCAGGCCGGCGTCACCCATCGGGCCGCCGATCTCGAACCGCCCGGTCGGGTTGACCAGCAGCCGGTAGCCCTCGGTGCGCAGTTGTACGCCGTCCTCCGCAAGCTGGTGCAGCACCGGCTGAACGACGCAGTCGCGGATGTCGGGGATGAGCAGCGCGTCCAGGTCGATGCCGGGGGCGTGCTGCGAGGAGACGACGACGGTGTCGAGACGTACGGCCTGGTCGCCGTCGTACGCGATGGTGACCTGGGTCTTGCCGTCCGGGCGCAGATAGGGAACGGTCCCGTTCTTGCGAACCTCGGTGAGGCGTGCGGCGAGCCGGTGCGCGAGGGTGATGGGGAGCGGCATCAGCTCGGGCGTCTCGTCGCAGGCGTAACCGAACATCAGGCCCTGGTCGCCCGCGCCCTGTTGGTCGAGCTCGTCCTCCCCTTCACCTGTGGCGGCACCCTCGACGCGCTGCTCGTACGCGGTGTCCACGCCCTGGGCGATGTCGGGCGACTGGGCGCCGATGGACACCGAGACACCGCAGGAAGCGCCGTCGAAGCCCTTCGCCGAGGAGTCGTAGCCGATCTTGAGGACGGTCTCCCGGACCAGGCTCTGGATCTCGGCGTAGCCCTGGGTGGTGACCTCGCCGGCCACATGGACCTGGCCGGTGGTGATCAGCGTCTCGACGGCGACCCTCGACCTCGGGTCCTGGGTCAGCAGCGCGTCGAGGATCGCGTCGCTGATCTGGTCGGCGATCTTGTCGGGATGGCCCTCGGTCACGGACTCCGAGGTGAACAGACGAAGGGACACGGAACCTCCAAGAGTGCGGCGCGCAGCTGCGGGACGGTCGTTCCCGGCAGACTGCGCGCCGCGGCTGCAGGAGGGCTCAAAGGCAGCTAGGGGGGTGTCCTTGGGAGTCCACGCGGAGCGTCGGCGACCGACGACAACGCAGCGAGGTGCCGTGCCACGGCACGCGAGCCCGGCAAGATCACCACGACACCCCCTCAGCACCTTCAGTCGCGGGTGGGCGGTGTGCTGCGGGAGCCGAACCACTCGATCCAGTTCATGGCGAAGAAGACATCGCCGGAGATCTTCAGACGGCCGTTGACGAAGGCGTCCGTGCCTTTGAGTTCGCCCACGGCGAGGGCGACGAGATCGTCGATGTCCACGCCGATGGTGGCGTCCGCCGGGCGGTCGACTGTGGTGGCGGCGGTGCAGCTGCCGCTCTCGACGACGATGTAGTGGTGGCGTACGCCCAGCGGCGTGTTGACCGCGTACTGGAAGGTGCCGGAGTAGCCGTGTGCCCGTGCGGGGCTGAAGCACGAACGGAACCATTCGAAGACCAGCTCGAGGAGACGGTCGATGTCGTCGTCCGGCGACAGGCTGCCGCGGGCCGCCGCACCCGCCTCGACGAGATGCTTGAGCCGGAGGTGGCGCGCGTCGGGCGGAGGCGTCATGACACGGCTCCCCGGGAGGAGGCGGCCGCACCCGTGTGCTCGATCAGCACGGAGGCGTCCTTGTCGCCGTCGCCCGCGGCGACCACGGCGGCGAAGCCGGCCCTGACCGTGTCCAGAACGGCGAGTTCGACTCCGGCGCCGGTGGCATCCTCGATGGCGAGGCGCAGGTCCTTCTCCATGAGTGCCGAGCGGAAGAAGGCCGGCTCGTAACTCCCCTTGCGCATCAGCTCGGCGCGGAAGCGCATGACGAGGGAGCTGAATCCGCTCTCGGCGATGGCGGAGAGCAGCCGGTCGCGGTCGAGCCCGGTCCGTACGCCGTACGCCACCGCCTCGGAGAGCGAGGCGACCTGGGCGCCGAGGAGCAGATTGAAGATGAGCTTGAGGGTGGCGGCCGTACCGGGGGCGCCGAGGTGGAGGACCTCGGATCCGATCGTGTCGAGGACGTCGGCGACCTCGGCGACGTCCTGCTCCGCGCCGCTGGTGTAGACGCGCAGCTTGCCCTCGCGTGCCTGGAAGGGATTGCCCACCACACAGGCCTCGACCCGGCGCAGTCCGGCGTCGGCAAGGCGTGCCGCGGCCTTGCGTGCGTACGCCGGGGAGACGGTGGAGGTGTCGATGACGATGCTGCCCGGTGCGAGCACCGGCACGATCTGGGTGAAGAGCACATCGTCCACGACGGCTTCGTCGCTCAGGCTGAGCACGACGACGGAGTGTCCGGCGGCGGCGTCCGCGGGGCTGCCGGCCGTGGCGGCGCCGGCGTCCACCAGGGAACGGGCCTTGGCGGCCGTGCGGTTGTACACGGTCAGGGTGCGGCCGGAGTCGAGGAGGGCGTGGGCCATGCCGCCGCCCATGTTGCCGAGCCCGATGAAGGCCAGCGGAGTCCGGCCAGGGGCGGCGACGGACGGCGCCCCGGGTACGGCCCTGGGCCGAGGAACGGCCCCGGACCTGCCGGCAGCCTCGGGCCGGGGAGCGGCGTTGGCCCCGGGAGCCGACACAGACCGGGAAGCGGCCTCGGGCGACGCACCGTTCCCGGACCGAGACGCGGGCCCGGGCCCGGGCCCGGGAACAGACTTCGGCCCGGGGGCGGCCCCCGGCCGGGGAGGAGCCTCGGACCGGGTAGCGGCCTCGCGTCGCGCAACGGCGTCGGGCCGGTGCGCCGGGGGGATGTCGTACACGGTCTGTGTCGTGATCATCTCGCCGCTCGTGCGGTACTTCCCCAGTCGGCGCCGGTGCCCGGCATGTGCCTCACTGACCTCGAAGGCGCGGAACGCTCTCTCGTCGGTCCAGTCGGTGATCACGTAGTACACAGGGGAATCGCCCTCGGTCGCCCGCGTCAGCGTCTGGCCGAGGTTGGCGGGCTGCCGGGCGATCGCCGATCCCACCTCCCACCACGTCCTTTCGAACTCGTCCTGTGTTCCGGACTGGATTTCCATCCGCAGAATCACGCGGAAGCGGGGAGTCTCGGCCATCGGTCATCCTCCAAGGCAGGCGTAGGGACGCTGCATTACGTTCTCCGCCACCGCTCGATGGCGAATCGAGGACCGGTCCGGCCCTCGTCCCGCTCAAGTCCCACTCGAGTCGTCCCTGTCACCGTCGAGGGTGTCGACGACCTGGAGGGGTTCCCCATGAGCCAGACACCGGACGTCCACCGGACGGACGCCCTGGAGCCTGCCGACGCGGCGGCGCGTTCGTCCCCGCGGCGGCGGCGGACGGGCGGGCCGCCCGCGGTGCGCAAGGTCCGGCGGTGGCCGCTGATTCTGCTGCGCTGCGTGATCACCGCGTTTCTGCTGCTGACCCTGGTACAGCCGGTGCTGGCCGGGATGTTCATCACGGGCGATGTGGATCTGCTGGACCTGCACGAGATCAACGCGCACACCATCAGCTTCCTGAGCTGGCTGCTGGTCCTCAACACCGTGCTGCTGTGGCGGCCGGGCCGCGGACCGGCGTGGCCGATCGCCCTCGCCGTGCTGGTCTCCTTCCTCGTACAGATACAGAGCGGGTCCGGATTCAGCAGGTCACTGGGCCTGCACATCCCGCTCGGGGTCGCGCTGGTCGCCGGTGCGACCGCCCTCACCTACTGGGCCTTCGCGTACCGCGGCGGCCGCCGATGAGCGCGGGGCGCAGCCGGTCCGTACCGCTGTCCCGCCGAAGACTGCTCGGGGTGGCCGGTGCCGCGGGCGTGGCCGCCGCGGCCGGAGTCGCCGGCTGCGGCAGCCTGACCCGGGAGGTCTCCGGCGAGCTGCTCTCCAGCGCCGGCCGGCCGCCGGAGCCGTACCGGGTGCCGCTGCCGGTGCCGAGGACGGCCGTGCCGGTGCGTACGACGCGCGGTGTCGACCACTACGAACTGGTGCAGCGCGTCGCCGATGTGGAGATCCTGCCCGGTCTCAGGACTCAGGTGTGGGGGTACGACGGGAGCTTCCCCGGCACCACCCTGGTGGGCCGGTCGGGGCGTCAGATCGTCGTGCGGGTGCGCAATGAGCTGCCCGTGCCGACCTCGACGCATCTGCACGGCGGGATCCAGGCTCCCGAGTCGGACGGCTATCCGACGGATCTCGTGGTGCCGAAGGGCTACCGGCACGACCCCGCGGCACAGGGCAAGGGCGGTCATGGGGCCGGCCACGGCGGGGCGATGCACGTCGCCCCGGCCGACTGGAAGCTGTCGCAGGGGGTCAAGGACTATACGTATCCGCTGGATCAGCCCGCCGCGACGCTCTGGTACCACGACCACCGGATGGACTTCAGCGCCCCGCAGGTCTGGCGGGGGCTCGCCGGGATGTTCCTCGTCCGCGACGACGAGGAAGAGGCGCTGAACCTCCCCGCGGGCGAGCGGGACATCCCTCTGATGATCTGCGACCGTGCGTTCGAGGAGGACGGCGCGCTGCGCTATCCGTCCCTCGACTCCTCGCTGACCGGTGTCCCCGGCGTCAAGGACGCCTATATGGAGGGCGTCATGGGCGATGTGGTGCTGGTCAACGGCGCGCCGTGGCCCGAGCTCGAGGTGGAAGCCGCGCGCTACCGTTTCCGTCTGCTCAACGCCTCCAACGCCCGCCGCTACCGGCTGGAACTGGAGCCCGGAGGCACCTTCACACAGATCGGCAGCGACGCCGGGCTGCTGGCCGCTCCGCGCTCGCACAAGAAGCTGCCGATCGCGCCCGCCGAACGGTTCGACGTGGTGGTCGACTTCTCGCAGTATCCGGTGGGATCCACGGTCACTCTGGTCAACACGCTCGGCGAGGGTGGCACCCGGCGGGTGATGCGGTTCAAGGTCGCCCGGCGTGCGAAGGACGACAGCAGGGTTCCTGCCGGGCTCGCCGATGTCGAGCCGCTGCGCGCGGCCGCGGCCGTGGCCGAGCGGCAGTTCGACTTCCGCCAGACGAGTGCCTCGGACGGCACAACGATATGGACGGTCAACGGAAAGCCTTTCCGTTCCGCGGAGTTCGCTGCCCGGCCGCGGCTCGGCACGGTGGAACGGTGGCGCTTCACCAGCGACTTCCACCACCCGGTGCATCTGCACCTGGCGCACTTCCAGGTGGTGGCCCGCAGTGGCAAGGCGCCGCTGGAGACGGACGCCGGCTGGAAGGACACCGTCGATGTGCGGCCCTACGAGGTGGTCGATGTGCTGGCCCGCTTCTCGGGCCACCGCGGCCGGTACATGTTCCACTGCCACAACCTCGAGCACGAGGACATGGCGATGATGGCCAACTTCCAGGTGGTGTGAGGAATTCGGGGGTCTCTCGGTCCGGCTCGCTTCGAGCGGGCTGCGACCGGACCGATAGCACGCTGCGTCACCGTCTGCGCATCGCGGACCTCGCCCCACGAGTCAGCCAGGGGCGGAGCCGCAGCCGGCACTGAGAGGGGTTGGGGCGAGCCATGCGCGTACTGTTCACGACCTGGGCCTGGCCTTCGCATCTGTATGCGATGGTGCCGTTGGCATGGGCTTTCCGGGCCGCGGGCCATGACGTGCTGGTCGCGAGCCAGCCGTCCCTGCGCGAGGAGACGGCCAGGACCGGTCTGCCCGGCGCCGGTGTCGGTACGGACGTCGACGCCGTGGGGATGGTGCGCGGCTACGTTCTCCCCACCGTGAACGACGCGGGCGACGGCGGCGGGCAGGCGCCGCGCAGCGGCAAGGGACCGCGCGCGATGCAGATGTTCTACGCCCACGCCGACTCCATGACCGACGATCTGGCGGCGCTCGCCCGCGACTGGCGTGCGGACGCCGTGGTCTTCGAACCGACCGCGCTGGCCGGTCCGTTGGCGGCCGCCGCGGCGGGCATCCCCGCCGTACGTCTGCTGTACGGCACCGATCTGATGGCGCGGGCCCGCGGCCTGCTGCCGCAGGTGCTCGCGCCGCTGGCCGAGCGCAACGGAGTCGGCGACTTCGATCCGTTCGGCCTGCTCACCGTCGACCCGTGCCCGGACGACTTCCAGGTGCCGGTCGAGCATCCGCGCCTCGCCATGCAGTACGTCCCCTTCAACGGCCCCGGCGGGCCGCTTCGTCCCCCGCTCGGCCCGCCGGGGACCACCGGGCGCCGCGTGGTGGTGACCTGGGGCCACACGATGGCGCGACTGGCTCCGGAGAGGTTCCTGGCCGGGCAGGTCGCGGCCGCGCTGGCCGGTCCGGGCACCGAGGTGGTCCTCGCGGTCACCGCCGGGCAGCGTGCGCTGCTCGGCGAGGTGGCGGGCGAGGCCGCCGGGCACGTACGCGTGGTCGAGGACATCCCGCTGCATCTGCTGGTGGACGACGCCGATCTGGTCGTCGCGCACGGTGGTGCGGGCACGGTGCTGACCTCGCTGCGGGCCGGTGTGCCGCTGCTGCTCGTACCTCAGCTGCCCGACCATCTCGGTCACTCGGGCCGGGTGCTGGCCACCGGCGCCGGCGAGGTGCTCACCCGCGACGAGGCGACGCCCGAGCGGCTGCGCGCCGAGGCGGAGAAGCTGCTCACCGGCGACGCGCACCGCGCCGCCGCGAACAAGCTGCGCGAGCAGATGCTGAGCCTGCCGTCCCCGGCCGCACTGGTCGCCGAGATCGAGTCGAGGGTGGTCGCATGTGCGGCGTAGCGGGGTGGGTCGACTTCGAGCGCGGCCTCAGGGAAGAGGCCTCCACGGTACGCACCATGGTGGGGACGCTCGCCAACCGCGGCCCGGACGACGAGGCCGTGTGGACCGATGACCGTGCCGCTCTCGGCCACCGCAGGCTCGCCGTGATCGATGTGGACGGCAGCCCGCAGCCGATGGTCGCGGAGGAGGACGGCCGCACCCTCGCGGTGCTGGTGCACAACGGCGAGATCTACAACTTCCGCCGGTTGCGGGCACAGTTGGAGTCGCTCGGCCACCGTTTCCGTACGGCCGGGGACACCGAGGTGGTGCTGCGCGCCTATCTGGAGTGGGGCGAGCGGTGCGCGGAGCGGCTCGAGGGCATGTTCGCCTTCGCCGTCTGGGACCCGCGCGCCGGCAAGCTGGTGATGTTCCGGGACCGGCTCGGCATCAAGCCGCTGTACTACGCGCAGACCGGCCGGGGTCTCGTCTTCGGCTCCGAGCCCAAGGCACTGCTCGCCCATCCGTCGGTCGCGTGCGTCGTCGACACGGAGGGCATGGCGGAGCTGCTCGCGTACATCGCCACCCCGGGCCATGCCGTCTACCGCGGGATGCGCGAAGTCCCCGCGGGCCATGTGACGGTGGTACGGGACGGTTCGCTCACCGAGTCCCGCTACTGGACGCTGCCCCACCACGAGCACCCCGACGATCTCGCGACCACGGTGGACACGGTGCGGGGCCTGCTGGGGGAGGCCGTCGCCGGCCATCTGGTCTCCGATGTCCCGCTGTGCACGCTGCTCTCGGGCGGTGTCGACTCCAGCGCGATCGCGGCGTTCGCCGCCCGGTCCGTCACGGACGGCAGCCGTCCCAAGACCTTCGCCGTGGACTTCGAGGGACACACCGAGCGGTTCCGGAAGGACTTCTGGCACGAGGACCCGGATGCCCCGTACGCCGCCGAGGTCGCCCGCCATGTCGGCACCGACCATGAGCCGGTGGTGCTGCGCACCGCCGACCTCGCCGACCCGGTGGTCGACGCGGCCGCGCTGCGCGCCCAGGATCTGCCGCGCCCGATTCCGGACATGGACCGCTCCCTGTATCTGCTGCTGCGCTCCGTACGCCAGCGCTCCACGGTCGCTCTGATGGGCGAGGTGGCCGATGAACTCTTCGGCGGCTACCAGTCGTTCCGCGATCCCACGCTGGTGGACACCGCGAACTTCCCCTGGGTCACGATGGGGCTGCGGGTCGCCCCGCACGGCATGAGCACGGGACTGCTCGACCCCGGCTTCCTCAAGAAGATCGACGTACCCGGGTATTCGGCCCAGCGGTACGCCGAGACGGTCGCGGAAGTCCCGCGGGTGCCCGGCGAGTCCGGCCAGGAGCACACCATGCGGGTGGTCGGCCATGCGCATCTGTCGCGCTGGCTGCCGCTGCTGCTCTCCCGCGA